>JACQXD010000109.1 GCA_016208875.1 Nitrospirota bacterium | reverse complement strand
GAATAAATAAATTTTCAATAAATCTCCCCTAACCCCTCTTTGCCAAAGAGGGGATCAGAAGGATTCCCGACAAGCGGGAATGACAAAGTACGATTTATTTTTTTGATACCCCGCCGTCTCTGCGGCGGGGAGCTTCATTGTTGAAGAATTTTCTGCAAAGAATCTCTTTGACAATGCAATCATAATAGAATAGGATTTTCTATAGGAAATCCATTTTTAATTTATGCAAAGGAGGCAATCGTTTTGATCTGATCGTAACGGTATTAAGTCGTTTATTAAAAACAATGTAATACGGAGGTGAATCGGATGAGTAAATTTAAAGATGATTCGAGTATTACAGAGAGCCTCGCAGCACGAGGCGTATCGAGAAGGGATTTTATCAAGTTTTGTTCCACAATGGCTGCGGTCCTCGCCCTACCCTCAAGTTTCGTTCCAAAGATAGTAGAAGCCCTCGAAAAAAAGATGAAGCCTTATGTGGTATGGCTTGAATTTCAGGACTGCGCCGGAGATACGGAATCAATGTTAAGGGCAACAAAGCCTACGATCGCCCAATTAGTCCTCGACATCATTTCTCTCGAATATCATGAAACTATAATGACACCCTCAGGCAAAAATGCGGAAAAATCTCTGATGGATGTCGTGAAGAACCAAAAGGGTAAGTATTTAACCATTGTCGAGGGTGCTATCCCGTTAAAAGATGGTGGAGTTTACTGCACCATCGGCGGTAGAACAGCCCTCGACATTGCAAAAGAGGTATGCGGCAACGCAGCAGCAACACTCAATGTCGGGTCTTGTTCGAGTTGGGGAGGTATACCCAGTGCCAGCCCAAATCCCACAGGCGCGGTTGGTGTAGGAGAGGCTGTTCCGGGTATCACATATGTTAATCTTCCCGGATGTCCGATGAATGTAGAGAACGTCACTGCTACGGTTGTGCATTATCTTACCTTCGGGACATTACCTGCACTCGACGATCACCACCGTCCATATTTCGCACATGGAAAGACTATACATGACAACTGCGAAAGAAGGGCACATTATGATGCAGGTCAATTCGTCCGCCAGTGGGGAGACGAAGGTCATAGAAAAGGCTGGTGCCTCTATGAGATGGGATGCAAAGGCCCAATGGCGAACTTCAACTGCCCTTCAGTAAGATGGAACGCAGCAACAAGCTGGCCTGTGCAGGGCGGACATGGTTGTATTGCGTGCGCAACCGATCATAACTGGGACCTTGCATCGCCGTTTTATAAGAGACTTCCAAAGGTTCCCGGTTTTGGGATCGAGACAACTGCGGATAAGGTCGGAGCAGGTCTTGCGGTCGTAACCGCAGCAGGTCTTGCAGCACACGGGATTGTAAGGGCAATAAAGGGCAAACCGAAAGAAGAAGAAAAGTAAACACGATACAAGATGCAGGATGCACGATGCACGATAGAAAATTATCGTGTATCATGAATCGTGGATCATGATGAAGGAGGGATTATGGCAAAGATAGCTATTGACCCTATCACAAGGATAGAGGGTCACCTCAGGATCGAGGCTCAGGTAGAGGGCGGCAGGGTAGTTGATGCGTGGTCATCGAGCACTATGTTCAGGGGTATAGAGATTATTCTCAAGGGACGGGACCCGCGTGATGCGTGGGCGTTTACCCAGCGAATATGAGGCGTCTGAACAACGGTTCACGCCACCAGCTCCGTGAGAGCTGTAGAGAATGCATTAGGGATCAAAATACCGGATAACGCAAGGATCATCAGAAATCTTATCTCGGGTATTCAGTACGTACAGGATCACGTGATACATTTTTATCACCTGCATGCACTCGACTGGGTTGACATTGTGAGTGCCTTGAAGGCAGACCCTACAAAGACTTCTTCACTTACACAATCAATATCGGACTGGCCAAAGTCGTCTGCTGCATACTTTAAGGGCATTCAGGATAAGTTGAAGGCATTTGTAGATAGCGGCCAACTCGGTATATTTGCCAATGGTTACTGGGGGCATCCTGCATACAAACTTCCTCCAGAGGCAAACCTTATGGCGGCAGCCCATTACCTCGAGGCATTGGACTGGCAAAAGGATGTCATTAGGATGCAGGCACTCCTCGGTGCAAAGAATCCCCATGCACAGACATATCTTGTCGGCGGTGTATCTATACCGATAGACCCTGACAGTCAAAACGCCCTTAATGCGGGAAGTATTGCATTTATGTCCGGCATATCACAGAAGGCACTCGAATTCGTAGAGAAGGTCTATATCCCGGATCTTCTCGCAGTTGCATCTTTCTATACAGATTGGGCCGGATATGGTGGAGGGGTTGGAAATTTTTTATCTTACGGTCAGTTCCCTCAGGATAATGAAAGTAACACTCCGAATAGTTTCTTCCAGAGGGGCATAATAAAAGGCAAGGATTTGGGAAAGGTTCATCCGGTTGACCATACAAAGATCATGGAGTATGTAACCCATTCATGGTACGAGTATAAGGAAGGAGATTCCAAGTCCAAACATCCATGGGATGGAGAGACGAATTTCAAATATACCGGACCAAAACCTCCGTATGAATTCCTCGAAACAGACAAAAAATATAGCTGGTTGAAGGCACCGAGATATGAAGATATGCCCATGGAGGTCGGACCTCTGTCAAGGATGCTCGTTGCCTATGCCTCGGGGCATAAGAGGGTGAAAGAACTTGTAGATAAGGTCTTAAGCCATCTTGGAGTCGGTCCGGAGGCATTATTCTCCACCCTCGGAAGGGTTGCAGCGAGGGGGATAGAGACCTGGGCTACAGTCGAGGTACTTCCCGTCTGGATAAATCAGCTTGCCGAGAATATGAAAAAAGGCGATCTCAGGATCCACAACGGAGAAAAATGGGATCCATCCACATGGCCTAAAGAGGCGCAGGGATATGGTTTCTACGAGGCTCCACGTGGTGCACTCGGACACTGGATAAAGATAAAAGACGGGAAGATAGAAAACTATCAGTGTGTTGTACCGAGCACGTGGAACGGTTCTCCGAGGGATGCAAAGGGACAGAAGGGGCCTTACGAGTCAGCGTTGATCGGAACACCTGTGGCCGATCCTAACAAACCGGTAGAGATTCTAAGGACCATTCATTCCTTTGATCCGTGTATGGCATGTGCAGTACATGTCGTAGATACACATGGAAAAGAGTTTATAAAGATAAAGGTGGTATAGAGACAGCCATCAGCATATAGCTGTCAGCTATGTCGAGATTCAATATTTTTTCCATAGCTGATTCCTAATCGCTGAGAGCTAAAAGCTGAGAAAAGGAGGTTGGGATGCAACAGCAGAGACTTAGAGTTTATGCATGGGAGTTTCCGGTTAGGTTTACGCACTGGATAAGCTTCTTGAGCATAATCGCACTTTCCATTACAGGTTTCTATATCGGTAATCCGTTCATTCATGCCATATCTTCGAGACAATACATAATGGGCTGGATGAGATTCATCCATTTTACTGCTGCATACACGTTCCTGTTCAGTTTCCTGATAAGGATTTACTGGGCATTTATGGGCAACAAATATGCAAGCTGGAGGGTCTGGTTCCCCTTCACATCGAGACGATGGAAAGACCTCGTTGAAGCAGCAAAGTTCTACTCATTCCTCGGCAAAAAACCTCCCTATGCCGTAGGTCATACGGCCTTTGCAGGCATAACCTATTTTATTGTGTTCCTGCTCTCCGCCTTTGAGATGCTCACGGGTTTTGCCGTATATTCCCAGAACCATCAAGGCTTAATATGGGCACTGCTCGGAGGATGGATGCTCAGCATATTTGAGGTTCAGACACTTAGACTACTGCACCATCTGGTCATGTATGTCTTCATTGCCTTTTCCTTTCTCCACGTGTATATTGCATGGTGGCTCGATACGGTGGAAAAAAACGGTCTCATAGGCTCGATATTCGGCGGATACAAGTTTGTGACCGGAAAGGAATGGGAATAATCCGTAAATGGAAAGCCTGATAGATGGATCAGGTGAAAAGATACTTATATTAGGTCTCGGCAATATCCTGCTAAAGGATGAAGGGGTCGGGGTTCATGCGGTTGAGGCATTGAAGGAAGGTTATGACTTTCCTGAAAATGTCCGGCTTATTGATGGAGGAACCATGGGTCTTGACCTTCTTCCGTTTATAGAAGGAAAAGACAAGGTTCTTATTATAGATGCTGCGGATTTCAAGGAAAAGGCAGGAACGATAAAAAGTATTGAGGGTAATAACATACCGGCCTTTCTAAATACAAAATTCTCCGTCCACCAGATAGGACTTCCCGATATGCTGTTTGCAGCAAAACTGATGGGAATAACGCCAACTGAGATGTGCCTCATAGGAATGCAGCCGCAGGAAATAGATACCGGACTTGAGATGTCCCGGACAATGAAAAACAACTTTCCTGCCCTCATGAGTGCTATAATAAACAAAGTTGGTGAATGGGGAATTGAGATTAAATGCAAAAAAAGTGTCAGTGATTAGTGTCAGTGGCAGCATGGTTCGACAGGCTCACCATGACTGTCATCCTGAGCGTGTCGAAGGGTGACACTGTTAACTGACACTGTCACTGCAGTTTTGAATTCGTATGTGTCTCGCAATACCATCTAAGATAGTAAAGATTAAGGACTTGAATGCCACAGTGGACGTGTATGGCGCCCGCCGGGACATAAGCCTTTTTCTTATGCCCGAAGATGTGAGCATCGGGGACTTTGTGCTCGTGCATGCAGGGTTTGCGATACAGAAAGTTGATAAAGATGCAGCACAGGAATCGTTAGAATATATAAAGCAGATACTTGCGGAGGCAGAAGAAGAATCGGTTAAAAACAGAAGGTAGATAAAAAATATAATCTATATATAATCTTGTGGAAATATATTAACACTGGCTCTGTCCATGTAACGTTTTTATTTTTTTTTGGATTATCTCAGCTTTCCGCCTGTAAAACTCTAAAATTTCTTTTTTACTCATATGTTTTGTTTCTTCATAATTCTTGTCTCTTACTTTTCTAATCCATTCCATAGTCTTAAATTTATTCACTTGCCACCTCCATCGGAGAATATATGTCTATGGGCTTATAACCCTCTTTTATATTCACCGAATTAAATTTTTTTATCTTATCGTAATGAACTATATGTTTAAAATTCCAGCTTACCAATACATCAATGTCTGACACGGTTGCTATAGCTATATGCCTTGCATCATCACGATAATTTATGCTCAATATATTTTCATCGATATATTTATCTGCCAGATTTAAAGAATCTTCGTTTTCCTGTATAACTACCGCCCCCAATTCTAAAAGTTCATAAAATAATTCTTTCACCTCGTTTGGTGCATCAACAATCTCGGCCTCTGTAATAGTAGATAAATAAAACCGTAAGTTACCTTTTCTGAAATCAGCTATTATCTTTTGAGACCAACAAGAGAACTCTTCATCAAAATACCCCCCGATAACACTTGTATCAAGATAGAGCTTGAGCTTTCTCATGACTGGATTATATCAGACCAAAAGATAAGGCGTCAAAAGGAAAAGGCGTATAAACGCAAAAATACAACAATTCGTAAGTGAGCGTTGCCTTCCCTACTGACCGCCTGAACATAGGACTGTGTTATTCCAATTTTGCTTTCATATTAGACCTATCGTTTTTAAACTTAAGGGCAAAAAGTTCGGCTATCTGGTCATAGGTGGCAATAAGTGTAGGGGCAAATGCTTTAAAGTCGGCAACGTATCCCACATCTGGAATTAAACCACTAAAATCATCGCTCTTCGTATAAACTGCGGTTCCCTTTTCTGCTGCTATGATGTATTTTTTTTTCGATCTTTGCCTCCCATGTTATTCTTGGCTCTTTATCTTTAGCACTGAACATAATAATATGGGGCACAAATATAGCCTCAGTACTAACGTATTTGTCAACTATTTGCCCTACTTGGATGGGTGTTGGTGCATTTAATGCAAAGTCCGTTTCACTTATAATAACATAATCAACTCCTAGTTCATTTGCCAATTGTGGCACTCCCCTATAAGGCTTTAGCGAGTCACTAATGCGGAATCTGTCACTTATCAATTTGAACCTATGTGCTGTGACTACAGGAACCCTTCCTTGACCAGCTATGAAAGCCGATATTGGAATAAAAAGATTCCTTGCTGCAATAGCAGTTGCTTCCTTAAAGGTTATAATGTCATTTAGTTTTTTGTATTCGCTTATTTCTTTCCATTTTAATTCTTGATACGCCTTGTTTTTAACCACGTCTTCAAAAGACATTACTTCAACACCTGCAATATTTTCAAAATGTTCTTTAAGAGAAAAAGCCATCCGATCAAGTACTTTTTTGAATTCATCCAATTGTGGGTACAGCCCTGTACTACTAATCCCCCAAAAACTAATTATAGCGATTTTTTTACCTTGCAGTTCCTCAGGGGAAACTTCAGATCCCTTTATATTTTCATTAATAAATTTAAGTTTCCCTTCTTCTGTGCTAAGCAGTGCGTTATCAAGCTTGATAGGATGACTTGTTGCGCATCCAAGCGTCGAACCAAACATTGCCACGATTATAAAAAGACTTACTACCTTGAACTTGAAATAGTAACTACTGTGTATTTGTAGAGTAGACATCTTCCTTAACCTCCTTTGGTTAAATAGCGGAAACCGCCATGATGGAAAAATTATAGATTTTTCAATACTTCTAATGCTTGATGTTTTGTAAATTGTTGATGTTAATTTAGGAGCGTTTTTTGCAGATTTTTTATTTAAGGCAGGAGAATCCGTCTGTCTGTCTGTCTGTCTGTCTGTCTTCGCAAATAAAGTGCCATATACTTACCCCCTATGGAATCTTCTCGATAAATGCCTTTGCCGATTTAAAAACCTCCTTTACAACATTAACATCTCTCAGTAGGCCCCTATAATATCCTGCAATATGAATCTCGTCGTAAAGAACCTCAAATTCTCTTAAAAGCTTACCATTATAAACCGCTACATGCTTCTGTAATGCTATTCTATACGCATCAACCGACTTAGGAAGTTCTTTCTTTTTAAAACCCTTCTTAGAAATAAGATATTCGTTTATTGCCTCTAAGATTGAAAGGTATGCAGTCCCGAATGCTTCTCTTACAGGTTTAACATCTGTATAGACATTATTCTCTATGGGTACAGATTTTAATATCTCCTTTGCATTATTCAAATATCGCAGTGCCTCTTTCATTTTTTAACCCCTTAGTAAACTTCATTGTCGTGATTATGCCCTAATATAACAAATTGCACAAGAAAACTGGCTATAAAATCAATTTCATTTTATTATTGATTCATAAGAAATGCTTATGAATTTAAATCTTTAACCGCCCCATTATATCTTCAATTAATTGACTATATAGTTTCAATTTTCCGTAAATAATCTGCGAGACTTCTTCCTTGTAGGTATGTGATGTCATATTCCGGTCGTCCGTCATTTCGAGGAGTTTAACGGTCTCATCTTCCGTTATCAGAGAGATAGTAAAGATTTCTCTGAAACATGATCTGGGCGAATTACTAATTATCTTTTCCTTTACCTTTAAATATTCCTTAATAAACTTCCAGAATGCCTCAAAGGTATATTCGAAACGTTGAATTGCAGCATCTCTTACGATAATCGAAAAAGGTTCGTTTACTATCTCTTTCAGTGTCTCTACTGCCCGCACAGCGTCTTTGTATCTAACCTCTAATCTTTCCATACCTCTGCATCCTTTAATACAGACTGTTTAAATTCCTCCGATACCATTGAAAAATCCACAATATCTACTTTATACGGTATTGTAGATTCTTCTAAATATTCACGAAGTAGTGTCAGTTTTCTTTTATCAAAACGCTTTCCAGCGATAATGCCGATATCAACATCGGATGTATTTACAGAATCTCCACGTGCCCTTGAACCAAATAACACAATCTTTACATCCTCGTCCTTAAGAAATCTTAAAACAACTTCCTTGACTCTCTCGATAGAGCCGGTATATGTTTGAAATGCGGTTCTCATAAATTATTTTGTTTCTTGTTATACGAATTTTACCATACCGTCAGGTTCTTATGTTATCGTCGCACTTGATCCTCGCAGAAACAGAGGATTATTAACTCAGCCTCAGTTTAAGAGGTCTCGATAGTGTATACGTTATATGATCGTTTATCATTCCGGAGAGTTCCGAGAGAAGGCTGTTAGAGGGCTTAAGCCTTCCTATGATCGAATCGTTCCAGCTTCTCAAGCTCTCATAAAATTTTACAGATCCCGGAGAGAGCCTTATCGGTGAATTCATACCCTTTGCACATTTTTCACAGATGATCGCCCCCTGTGATATATAGAAACTGAAGCCCGATTTTCCGCAACGAGCGCATCCGTCGAGTTTCGGCGAATAGCCGACTATATCCAGAAATCTTACTTTGTAAAAAATTACCGTAAGCAGCATATTGCAATCCTTTTCCATTGTTCTGAGTGTATTCAGAAGAAGCATAAATATTTTTTTGTTTATTTCGGCTTCAGGCAAAAAAGTCAGGGTGAGCTCGATAATCTCGGAGACCTTTAAAAAACAATCCAATTTTTCTCTTATGCATCTGAATGACATTACTATATCTGATTGGGTCAGTCTCGGGAGATTTGCATACTCTTTTCCCCAGAGTGAAATTTTCGAATATGTTAACGGTTCAAGGCTGCTTCCGAACCTGCTCTTTATCTTTCGGGGACTCTTTGCAAATGCCTTTATAAGGCCGAAATCATAAGTGAGATATGTAACTATGAGGTCTGCCTCTCCGATGGGGATTGTTTTTAGGACAATACCTTCAGTTCTTTTAAGCATTCCTCATCTGTCACATCACATTACCGAAATCTTCGGGTTTTAAATTTTTAAGCCACTCTTCGAGTTCATCGGTACTTCTCTTTTCGAGAATGCTTTCTTCAACAAATATCGGTACGTTCACTCTCAGACCGACTGCAATTGCATCGCTGGGTCTGGAATCGACCGATATTTCATTCTTACCATCGGTTAGGTATATAAGGGAATAGTAAGTATTGTCGACTATCTCCGTAACGACAACCTTCGTTGCCTTCAATTTCAGACAATGTATCAGATTTTTTATAAGATCATGTGTCAGCGGTCTTGGCGTTACAACTTTTCCGAGAGCCAATGCGATAGAATCGGCCTCCGGTTTTCCGATCCATATGGGAAGGGTGGCAGTCCCGTCCACTTCCTTCAGAAGCAATATATACATACTGCTTCTCGGGTCGAATAACAAACCTTCAACATTCATCCGCACGAACATTTTTTATCCTAACCCTCCCGGAAATGCATCGATATCTTTTTAAGAATACCATTAACCGGTTTAATTGTTCAACTTTAAACCCGTCGTCTGTTACGGAATAATCATATATAGACTTTTAGTAAAGATCATTAGTAGACAATCAGCAGGATAAAAGCATACTGTGTGATACCCACCTGATAGAGTAAAGCCATCTTAATATCAAAGAGGAGTTGAAGATGGCAAAGAAGATAATGTCTTTACTGCGTCAGGGAATTCATTGCTGATCCGAGGGTGGGACAAAAACAGAAAGCATGTTCAGTGCAATGTCAGAAGCTTCGGAAAAAGGAAAACAATAAAGCCTTCAGGAAAAATAACTCAGGCTACTGGTACGGCAGATATGAGTATGTGAAAGAATGGAGGCAAAAGCATCCTGATTACCAACGGCAGTGGAGGCAGAAAAGAAAGCAGTCTGTTTTACCGAATCAGGATGAGAATCAAGAATCCGAATTTTCACAACTTTTCACGGATTCTCTTTTTCGCTGTTTCCCAATCTGTAAAACTTTCGGTACCTTTAGATATAGATTCTTCACGTTGCAAAAGGACGTCCAGATGCCATGATGGTGATTGCATTTCAGCGGCATGATGGCACAAATCATCCCATATAACTTCCATCGTGCGAATCTTTTCCGCCACACTCATTTGATCTATTGATATATTCATATTACCTCCATATATAGTATAGCCACAGCTTAACTTACGTAAAGAAATAATTCTTGGATTCGATTTTTCACAGGAACGCTACCTCCTGTGCTTAAACGGTCGCTGTCCCTGTTTTCCCCTTCCTAAGAGAGCTACAGCCAAGAACCCTCCTAAAATAACAGGCAGCCACTCTATAGAACCTTTTACAAATAAACTTCCAATAGCTACTGTAGTGGCAAGATATTTTGATAAATCAAGAAACACTTTCCCAGCCTCTTTACGCCGTTCTCTATTCATAACCCATTATACCATATAAATTTTGTGCTTAACACAAGCATTTTATTATCGCCGCTGTGGATTTATTCTTTTATTTTTCTCCCACCACTCCTGCCATTTTTCAGGATTTTTACCAAAATCTTCACCTGTGATATTCCGAAGGGCAAGTAAAGCATTGCCAGCGATATCTTGATCTGTTAATGCGATAATCAATGATTTTATGGCGCGAATGTCCTTTAGTTCTCCTAATGAACTTGCAGCATGTGATCTAGTGTTTAGAATTATCAATAGGTTCCTTTTTACCAAACATAAGTGCAAAGGTGGTATCTCGGGGTGTTGTGTCTTCAATGACAGCAATAAGCGGCTCCACAGCTTGTGGATATTTAAGTTTTCCCAAGGCCCAAGCGGATAGATGTCTGATTACCGCATCTTCATCTTTCAAACCAGCGATGAAGCGATCTACCGTCGGTTTACCTATTTTCACCAATGCATAGGCACATCTCTGCCTCATAAAAAAGTCTTTGTTTCTATCCTGCATTATATTATACAAAGGGTCAATTGCAGGTTGACCAATCTCTACTATCTCTCTTGCTACTCTCTCCAGCATCTCAAAATCCGTAGTTCCAACAGAAGAAATTAGATTTTCAATTCTATATTGCATCTTAATATCCTTCTAATCAGGGAATATTTTCCTTCTATTCTTTAGTCTTCTATGTTTTCCCTAAAGGGTGGGGTCATTTCGAGGGCTGACGGATATAGAATTTGGAAATGACACAGACGAATTTCCGGACTTGGAGCTGATGGACGGAGGCTCCGGCCTGTTGTTGGGGCATTTATCATAACGACAGAAATCAGCGGTGGCTATTCGCCATCCGCTGGAGTGATTCGTTAAATGGCATTTATCCGTTTCTTTATTAATTCTGGACTTCTTTTTCCGTGTATCACGGCAAGAACGATTATTTTATTCCCCTCGACAAGATAAATGATTTTGTATGGAAATCTTTTGATAAGATGTTTTCTCGTTTCTTTGTATTCTGTTGGATGGATTGCAGGATTTCTATCGATGAAGTTGATTCCTGCATCAACCTGCAAAAGGAAGTCATAACCTAAACCTGTCCTCTTATCTTCATACCATGAAAAGGCTTCCTTCAAGTCATCTTCGGCTTCAGGCCTGACAATGACCTTATATTTCATTGCCTACTCAATATCCTTTTATAAACATCCTCCCATGGAGAGCCTAAATCAGGGTTTCTATGATAAGCCTCCAATCGTTCATCAATTATCCTTTTCTCATCTTCTGTTAATTCAATAGCCTCAGCTTCTGTGGCTATTGTATCCCAAATATCTTCTACCAGTTGGATTCTCTCAGGTATTGACAATTCAATAGTATCTGTTGCAGTTATTTTCTTCACGGTTATATCCCCCTTCCTTTATTTGTTTTGCATCTGCTATATATTTTAGCTAAAATTCATAAATCTTTCATATACAATGTCATCGAAATGTCCTACCCGGTCGGCTTGGGTGATTCGTTAAATCAGCCTTCATTAGTCTTTTCATGTGAGCTTGCCTCTGATGATTCCGATTCAGAGGATAATAATTCAGGAGAAGTTTCCTCAGCACTGTTTTCTTTTTTAGTTCGCAGTAATTTACGTGCTGCTTTTTGAACTTTTTTCTTTGCAATATCAGCCTTTTCACCTTCTATTACTTCGCGTTTTAAGACGTCTTGTATCAAAACATTACGTAAGTCATCTATTGGAACTTTAACATCTGGTGTAATTCTTCTAAGTTCTCTTCTTATTGCCTCTAATACAGTGTCACTTAGGATAAGTGCCCCCAAGTAAAATTTATTAGTTGCCTGAATCTGGTCATGGTAGGCATAAAGACCAGATTTGATCATACTCTCTTTGGTAAGCAGAAAAAGGTTTTCCAGATGGGTTTCGTTCTTAAAATTGAGCGTGAGCAAATCGATATCTAATACCATCTCAAAATCAATTGGTTTTGAAAATATGACCTTAAAAACTTTCCAGTTATTAGCATTGGTAAGAGCAACCCACTCAATGCCCTTATTTGAGGCATAATCGACTGCCTGTTTAATATGGCTTTCCTTCAACTGCTTTAACCTCAATCAGCATTTGAAATTTACCTTCTATTTTTGTCGCTAAATCACAATATGTGCCACGGATAGCAAGTTCCTTTGTAACTTCACTATATTTATCATATCCAAATAATTCAGCCATCATATCCGTGACAATCATTGAAGTATCAGATTCATTTGCATCCCGAGCCTTTGCAGCGGATATAATTGGTTGGAAACGTTTCAGTCCCTCAGATAATCTGCCTGCGATTTTAGTAGGAATTGCCATTGAATTGTCCTCCTTTTATTTTTGATTTAACGCCTGAAATAAGCCGCCGATCCACAGAGCATTGAATTTCAAACAAGGGCTACTCTCGGTCGGCTTGAGTGATTCGTTAGAACTGCCGTTATCATTTCTTGTTTTTTGGTTCAAAGGCATCGCAAATGAATTCGGGTTCTCCCTGTTGGTCAGCTCGAGTCAAGATGCACGGAATTTCTTCGTTTGGGTTGTCATCTTTGCGACATAAAATACAAAGACTTGGCTTCGGGACAAGTTCTGGATTAATTTCTGTCCCATCATCTCTAAAAAATCCGTGTAATCGTTCATTATGTTCCATTATAATGCCTTTCTGTTTGTTTAGATTGTTTGTTCAATTTTCTTGATATTACCAATGCCATAAAACTGGCAGAATACGTTTCGCTTTGATATTTTTTTCTCGTCATTTTATCATTCTTAGTTCTAACCAGTTATTAACTGGTTTCTCGTTATCATACGGAACGTCTTGAGAAAAATCAAGAAATTTGACAAATTTTTTGAAAAATGCTTATAATTTCTCAATTTCTAACTCGTTAACCACACAAAATGAGTGGATAACGAGTTAACTTGTTAATTACGGATGCGGGAAATACCTTCTGATATATTGACGCTCTTCAGCGTTATTCTGAGAAAAAGGGCTGTCCCTTCCGGCTCGCAATCATACTACCTCAAATGGCTGCGATATTACCTTGACTATTGCTCAAAGTACAACCTTCCTGATACATCGTCGAAAAGTCTAACTCAGTTCTTGCAAAAACTAAGGGACAAGAAACAGACCGAGGTTCAACTAAAACAGGCTGGACATGCAGTATCGCTTTATCTGGATATGGAAAAAGCCAAAGATCTGGATTCCCGTTTGCACGGGAATGACGGATTAGAGGGATTTTCAAATAAAAAAATATTGCCTTCATCACCTGTGGAGGAAATGCGGCAACCGCTTACCTTCGAGGAGTATCGGGCGACCGGCACAGCGAAGACGCAGTGGGTCAAAGCAATCGCCGAAATGACTGCGGTTATCAAGACAAAGCTCACAAAACGGGTCTCTTCCCATACCTTCCGCCATTCTTTCGCAACGCATCTATTGCAGGCAAATTATGATATTAGAACTATTCAAGAGCTTCTCGGCCACAGCGATGTAAGAACAACGATGATCTATACCCACTGCGTACCGAGTCGGACAGTGAAGGAGGCGAAAAGCCCGTTGGATTTTTAGACGGTTTCGCAATGTGATTATTGACTGTGATTACTGACGCTATTATGTCTATCGCATATATAGGTATCGGCTCGAATATCGGGAGCAGGAAAGAGAACTGTGAGAAGGCAATACGTCTTCTCGGAAAAAGCGGCGTAACAATCGTAAAACAGTCCTCGATGTATGAGACGGAACCGTGGGGAGTGAAAGACCAGCCGAAATTTATCAATATGGCGATTGAAGTTGAGACGGATAAAGAACCCAAAGAATTGCTGAATATCTTAAAAAAGATCGAAAAAGAGGTTGGGAGAACAGAGACGGTAAAATGGGGACCCCGTGTCATTGACCTCGATATACTTTTATATGATGATCTAATCCTCAAGACCCCGGAACTCGAAATCCCTCATCCTTTAATGCATGAAAGGGATTTTGTATTGAAGCCTTTGTCCGAGATCGCACCTGACAAGAGACATCCGGTTATAGGGAAAACGGTAAAAGAGATGCTTAATCTAAGACAAACCTAAGCCTTCTCTGTTACCCACCTTGACAGACCAATTAATTTTTTGACATGTTCGCTACAAAAATCTCCACGGTATCGCCGTAACCCTATCCGTCAATCTCTCAGGTATCCTGCCGTTTGTTATTACAAAGCCGTGTACGGCTTTCTTATAGCTATCCATAAAACTCTTTATGCCTCGCAGTTCCGATGTCATCACACGTTCTCCGGCCTTTATTTCTACAGGAATCAATTCAGTTCCCGTATCAATAATGCAATCCACTTCTGCACCTCCGCCTGTTCGCCAGTAGTAGACCTTGTAATCGAGTCCCGACGACCGTATTCTACGGATAATCTCAAGTATTACCGCATGTTCAAAGAGCCGTCCCTTTTCTACATTGAGCATGGCTGTATTCAATGGTATTCTTGACAGCGCATTCCTTACACCGGTATCAAAAAAATAATATCTTGGAGATGCGAGTATCCTCTTCCTTGCGTTTTTAAGATAAGGTTCTATTTTCTCCACAACGAGGGTGTCCTCCAGTACGGAGTAAAACTCTTTTATTGTTGGAACGCTTACACCCGATTCGAGAGACAGTTTTGTAAGATTCGGACTTGTACCTGATTCTTGTGCTGCCAGTTCTAGAAACCTGCCGAATGCTCCTATCTTCCGGCTTAAAGCTTCTGCCCGTATCTCCTCCTCGAGGTATATATGGGTATAAGCCCTTAACATTTCGGATCTTTCACTGTCGTCCGGTAACCCCACGATTCCAGGTAACGAGCCGTAGATCATGGACTGTTCAAATGTAAATCCTTCGATTCTGTTTATATTCCGCATACCCGGTATCTCTACGGCATTGTCTTTAATCCACCCGAATTCATTCCACTGCATCGGATCGAGTCTGTACGTCTTTACACGGCCGGGGAGCAGATTTACTCCTTTACGTTTCAGCTTACGCGCGGATGAACCCGTGATGATAAAATACGCCATCTTCTCATCAATCAGATATTGCACGCTATCGAAGAGTTCGGGAACTTTTTGAGCCTCATCTATGAATACAAAAGGTGTATTCTTGTGTGCCTTTATCTGTTTGATAAGTATGGAAGGGTCTGTTTCCATCTCCTGCCTGATGGCAGGGTTCTGCAAAGGATAGTCCATGATATTTTTCATTCCAGAAAGACATTTTTTGATGAGAGTAGTTTTGCCGGTCTGTCTCGGTCCTAAAATCAGTGCCGACTGCCGCTTTGCAATCAGCCGTTTGATTTGCACATCAAGATTCCTTAAGTATACTTTAAAATTACCTTGCATATTTAAAGTATATATTTGGATAATGGATAAGTCAATATCGAACTCCTTCTTCCCCGCCATTTACTGCCGGACGTTTCTTATGTTATTCTTTTTATACTAATACGGTTGTAAGTATGAAGACATTAATTATAAAATCCCTCCTAACCTCCCTTTTCCAAAGGGAGGAAAGATTCCCCTCTATCAAGAGGGGATTAAGGGGTGTGTATCCCTCTTTGGCAAAGAGGGGCGAGGGAAGATTTTTCAATAACAATGCCTTACGTATGCAAAATCAATCCATTCTCTTTATGATTACGAACTTATGGCCTTTACAGGAGATTTAGAACACTTACATATAGTTGACGTAATTCAACTCATCCATACGACGAGGAAATCCGGCATGTTATCGGTAAGGGGGGATAAGGGTGAAAGCCGTATTATTTTTAGCAATGGTAATATTGTCGGAGCAAATCATCTCAACAGCAAAGTGCGCATCGGTACGGTTCTGGTAAAAATGAATGCTATGACAATCGAAGATCTCAGAAAGGCACTGGATGTCCAGAAAAAAGCAGGGGAGGACCGTAAGCCCTTAATCACCACACTTATCGAGATGGGCAGATTGGAGCAGGAAATAGCCTCAAATGGACTAACGAAGCTGACCGAGATGACTATTGTTGAAGTGGTAGGCTGGCAAAAGGGAACATTCACGCTTGATACGGAGGCTATTACCGTAACCCCTGAATGCAGTTATCCCATTGATAAAATGGAACAGGGGATGAGCCTCGATACCCAGATGGTGTTGATGGACGCCCTTCGCATTTTTGACGAGCGGGAAAATGACCGTCAGGCCGGGAAAAATGTCCCGTCAGACGAAGAATTATTTGGGGAAGTGCTTCCGGATGAGGAGACCATGGTAAACGCAGGTAAGACGACTATCATTACAGCGGATGATCTGGGACTTGCCGATATCGACCGTCTTGAAAGAAAGATACCCCAGTCTTTTTCGGTTGAGGAGATATTTGACCCGGTCGAGATCCACCGCCAAAAAATAAGGGAAACGTTGGCAGATTTTTCTGCCGAAGAGCAGCAGGCGTTTGTCTCTTTCTTGAAGAAATCCATGACAGGTATGAATGTACGTGACGTGTCAAAAAGGCAAGAGGGCAATGCCGATGCCCTGATATTGTTCAGCGGGGATGAACTCATCAAACATTCGATAATGACGATTTGCAAAAGTGAGGGTGTCCTTGTATTTGTTACCGATAAGGGTGAAGAACTTAATCGTATTATCGAACAATGCCTCTCTATAAAGACCCTACCCATCCTTGTTTTTGATAACCCGGAAATTTCAAAGGGTATAATATCCGAAAAAAAAATCGTGGACCTCCGTCAACAGACAAAGGTAAAATATCCTCAGCTTTCAATTATCCAGATGGGTTCTCCGCAGGATTCCAATTTCGCCTTACAATCTTTTAATACCGGCGTCAGGGCGGTTTTCCCCAAGCCTTCAAAAGAGACCGGGGGAAAGACTTTTATTAAAGATACGATACAATTTCTGGAAATCTTCAAGTCTTATATCAAAGGTATGTTTCATGAGCAAAAAGAGCCGGCAGCGGTAAATAAACAACTGGTCAGGCTCAAAGACCGCGTCCTGTCCCTCCGTGAAACTAACGAGCCGTCGGATGTGTCCTCTGCCGTCCTTCAATTTGTCTCCGAGACATTCGAACGGTCTATCATTTTTGTCGTCCGCTCGACAGACCTCATAGGAGAAAAGGCCATAGGACTAAGCGACGAAAGGAATACCGGGCCAATTTCAGCAAGAAAGTTGAAGATTCCTCTGACTAAACCATCGGTTTTCCGCGATGTGGTTGAAAAGGGACTTTTTTTTTATGGGGAAAGCAATGACGCAGTCTTGAAGGGACACCTCTTTGAAGAGATCGGCGGGCCGCTGAGTCCCTTCATAATCCTCTTTCCCATAAAGAGTCGCGGGAAAACCATAGCCCTGATCTATGGAGATTTCGGCAGAAAGGAACCTTCACCGGTACAAACCGATGTATTGGAAATTCTGACGAATCAAGCCGGTTCCCCTCTTTGGCAAAGAGGGGTTAGGGGAGATTTATTGAAAATTTATTTATTCAAAAATCCCCCTTCATCCCCCTTTGCCAAAGGGGGAATATAAGGACACCCCACAGCAGAGACTGTGGGGTATTGAAAATTTAATAAAGTTTCTAAAAAGTGATGGGTCTTTACAAAAATTTGAAATTGTCTAAAATAGATAAGGAATAGAACGGCTATGGATAGTAATACATTTAGACAAATACTCGAGATCGCCTTTGAGAAGAAGGTATCGGACGTTCATTTTGAAGTGGATACCCCGCCTATGTTCAGGGCACGCGGGCATCTGATCCGCTCAAAACTTAATAACTTAACAAGGAAGGATACCGAGTTTATCGTTGATACGGTTATGTCTCAGCACAACCGCAAGCTGCCTGAAAATGCAAAGGAATTCGACACTTCTTATGCCTTACCGAAGGTAGGTCGTTTTCGGGTCAGTATCTTCCATCAGCGAGGCAATATGGGTATTGTAATGCGTGTAATACCTCACAGCATAGGTACTTTCGAGGAATTGCATCTACCCGCCGTGCTGGGAAAGATCGTTCAGTCCCCTAACGGTCTTATCCTCGTTACCGGGCCTACCGGTAACGGTAAATCCACAACAATGGCATCAATGGTCAGGTTTCTCAATGAGAATTTTAATTACAATATTATTACTATCGAAGACCCCATCGAATTTCTTTTCTCTTCAAATAAAAGCTGTATCGTACAAAGAGAACTGGGTATAGATACCGATAGTTTTAGCGGGGCATTAAGGGCCGCTATGCGTATGGATCCCGACGTCATCATGGTCGGAGAGATGCGAGATCTGGACACGATTGACGCCTGCATAAAGGCAGCCGAAACCGGGCATCTGGTTATGTCAACACTCCATACTAATAATGCTGCATCTACCATTAACCGCATTGTTGGATATTTCCCTTCGGAGGTTCAGGAGATTATCCGGCATCGTCTGGCCGATATACTCGTAGCAACGGTTTCTCTGCGGCTCGTAAGAGATAAAAGCGGAGAAAAGGTACTGCCGGCCATGGAGGTAATGTATTCGACGTCCACGATTAAGGCATGTATTAAGGAAGGTAAACTTGACGAAATCGAAGAACACATCGAGAAAGGACGGGATGAATATCAGATGCAGAGTATGGACCAGCATCTGATACAACTATGTAAACAGGATATTATAACTCTCGATGAGGCAAGGCGTATTTCCCGTTCGAGCGATCTTGAAAGAAAACTGATGTACTATTAATTGGATTATTTCCCTCTTGAGAGGGGTGCAGGGTGTGTTGTTAAGCCTTTCTCACAAACTCCCCGAAGCCCTTTAATATCTTCAACCCCAATTCCTGGCTTTTCTCCGGATGAAACTGCATTGCAAAGACATTATCCTTCCATACCATCGCAGTAAAGTTAACGCCATAGTCTGTTGTTCCGGCAATTATATCTTTATCTTCAGGCACCACGTAAAAAGAGTGCACAAAATAAAAATATGATTTATCCCCTATACCGTTGAAGATCGGAGGTCTTCTCTTTATCTCCAACGTATTCCAGCCCATGTGCGGCACCTTTAATTCGCTTTTGGGAAACCTTACCACCCTGCCTTTAAAGACATTTAATCCTTTGCATACTCCGAATTCCTCAGACTCCGTAAACAAGACCTGGAGTCCGAGGCAGATGCCGAGAAAGGGCTTGCCCTTCCCTATGGCCTTAATAATTGCATCCGTAAGCTTTATGTCGGTGAGGTTCTTTATACAGTCCATGAATGCACCGACCCCTGGCAGAACAATTCCTTTAGCATTATCAACAGATACCGGGTCGGAGACAATGCGTGCATCAAATCCGACTTTAAGAAAGCCCTTCTCAACGCTCCTCAGGTTCCCCATCCCGTAATCAACAATTGCGATCATAGATTTAGTATAATCAAGTTTATGAGTCCCCTTCAACAAAAAATAATCCAGAGAATAAAAAATAAAAGTCCAATCACATTTGAAACCTTTATGGAGATGGCTTTATACGAGCCTGATCTCGGATATTACGCATCCGGAAATACAAGGATAGGAAGGGCAGGAGATTTTTATACAAGCTCCCATCTTCATCCCGTATTCGGCGTAATGCTCGGAAAGCAGATCGAGGAGATGTGGGAGATTATGGGCAGACCCGAAGACTTCCGGATAATCGAGATAGGTTCAGGGATGGGTTATTTATGCAAGGATATGTTGGAGTATTTAAGCGATGCACGATGCATGATACACGATGCACGAAGAGAGAGAGAGATTTACAAACATCTTCAATATATTATAGTCGAACTGAATCCGGCAATGAGAGAACAGCAGAAATATCTTTTGGCTGATTTTTCGGATAAGGTTAGATGGGTTGCATCCCTCAAAGAACTCGGCAATATCAGGGGATGCATTATTTCGAATGAATTGTTGGACGCATTCCCCGTGCACCTTATAGAAATGGAAGAAGAGATTAAAGAGGTTTTTGTCTGCTTAGACGGAGAGAAATTAGTAGAGATAAAGAATCAGCCGAACACGGAAGAAATAGACAAATATCTCAAAGAGTTTTCGATTGAACTTCCCAAAGGATACAGGACAGAGATAAACCTGAGGATCAAGGAATGGCTCAGAGTCATCAATGATGTTTTGTCGGAAGGTTTTATTCTGACAATAGACTACGGTTATCCCGCATGGGACTATTACAGCGAGGATAGGAACAGAGGCACCCTTCTTTGTTACCACAAGCATCAGATAGTCGAGGATCCGTATCTTAACGTGGGAGAACAAGACATTACTGCACATGTCAATTTCTCATCTCTTAAGAAATGGGGTGAAGATATCGGCATGAAAACCATAGGTTTTTGTAAACAGGGGACTTTTTTGATATCCTTAGGGATTGATGAGGAGATAGCAAGGATACATAAGAATTCCTCCGATTATCTTTTCGAGGTCGCAAGGATCAAGAAATTAATCCTCCCGGGAACTCTGGGAGAAACTCATAAGGTGATGATACAATACAAAGGCAGCGGCGAGCCGAAATTGAAAGGGTTTTCATTTAAGAATCTGAAGGAGAAATTGTAAAGACGCTATCTTTAGCCCGCTGCGTTCATTTGTGTTAAGATTTAGTTATGCTGTTAAAGCTGATTATTAGTGCCCTTCTCATATTTTTACTCACCCCTAATTCATGGTCATACGACATAAGCATAACACCTGAAAATCCGAAGCAAGGCGATGTAATACTAATCCGAATTATATCTTACGATGGAGATACACCGGAAGGCAGTCTCATGGATAAGAAACTTCATTTTTACAAAAAGGTGTCCGGCGATTTTATTGCACTGGCAGGGGTGGACATGAAAACCTCTACCGGCGCATACCAATTAAGTATCAGCCTCGATGAAAATATATTCAAGAGAGACGTCAAAGTTATCTCTGGTCTTTTTGAAATACAAAGACTCAGCCTTCCTAAACGGATGGTTGAGTTAGACGCTAAAACATTAAAAAGGGTTAAGGTAGAAGCCGCAAGACTCGTTAAACTATGGCCTGTTATGAACGAAAGGTTATGGGAGGAAAGATTTATAATGCCGCTTCAGGGTGAGATCAGCAGCCCGTTCGGTGCAAGGAGAATAATTAATAAGCAAGAAAAGAGTCCTCACGGCGGGATCGATATCAGGGCTAAAGAAGCCGACCCTATTATAGCCCCGAATAACGGTAAGATTGCTCTAACAGACGATCAGTTCTTAGGAGGGAAGACTGTCGTTCTTGATCATGGTTATGGTATTTACAGTGTGTTCTTTCATCTTTCTAAAATAGCGGTAATTGCTGATCAGATAGTAAGGAGGGGTGATCTAATCGGCTTTGCAGGAGCCACCGGCAGGGCTACAGGACCACATCTGCATTGGGGAGTCAGGATTCAAGGTCAGAGGATTAACCCTCTTTCGCTAATAGATCTGGATTTATAGATTAATATACTTAGTCAGTCTCTCCATACTTTTCTTCGCATCCTCGGCATTATGTGCCTCAAGAGTGTAAATACAATCTTTATTTTTGAGAAATTCGAAGAATCTGTCAAAATCAAACGAACCGTCTCCTATCGGGCGGTGCTGGTCTGAGGTCTTATCATTATCATGAAGGTGAAGTTCGATTATATACGGATTTAAGGCGTCCATCCAATCTCCAAGTGATATTTTGGAAAACAGATTAAAATGCCCTGTATCAAAGCAGATGCCAAAATTATTAGAAGGCATATTTTGCATCAAAAGTTTAAGGTTTGTAGGATCGTCTTCAAAGATGTTCTCAATGGCAATCTTAACACCTATTTCATCAGCTTTTTTCAATAACGGGTTCCATGTCAGAAGACTGCCTTCAAGCCATAAGTCTGGCCTCAGAGAGTACTTCCATTTCTCATAACCTGAATGGAACACAATGACCTTAGCCTTTAGGTCTCCGGCGATATCCAGAGCATGGGAAAACCTCTCCATCGTGACAGTCCTGACCCTTGAATCTATAGCAGCCGGTGATAAATCCATAAATGGGGCATGGATTGTGAGCAGAGAATTATAATCCAGTTGTTTTTTAAGCCCGATAATATCGTCTTTGGTTATGGAGTCGAGGTCGTTTGATTTGAAGTAAATCTCGAGACTAAGTCTGTCTTTCTTTATAACCGGAAGATACTGCTCCACCTTTTCATAGGGTATATGGACATGACAACCTTTCACTATGCCTTGGCTGCTGCCTCTGCTTTAGGTTCTGTTTTTGTCTCTGTCTCTGTCTCTGTCTTTGTCTCTGTCTTTACTGCGGATTTATTATCGGATTCTTTGGTTTTTTCCACCTCGCCGGTTCTACGACCTGAATCCGAAGCATAATCAGTCTTATACCATCCTGTCCCTTTCAGGATAAACGATGTGTTGGAGATGATCTTCTTCAACCTTCCGTTACAGTCCGGGCATGTGGTCAAAGGCTCGTCGCTGAACCTCTGTACCACCTCGCGGATTTCCCCGCAATTGACACATTCATATTCATATATCGGCATTTCTCGAACCTCCTGATAAAACTAATCTTTAAATATAACTTAATAACAGGGTTGCGGTCAATGATCGATGATGTACATTTTTTTCTTTTTGAATATCCGAAATGCTATAAGGTATAATTCACTATCAAAACTTAAAGGGGTATGCTGTGGCTATAGCGATAGAAACAAACGGTATCGGCATAGGTATTGATCCTTTGTATTTTCCCAATCTTTTTCAGGAAGGGAGAATCGGAAACCGTACCTTAAAAAATAGGTTCGTCATGTCCTTATATCCTACAAAGTATTCCACCGACAGCAGGGTAAATGCGAGGATGATGGAATTCTATAGGGAAAGGGCGCGCGGAGGAGTTTCGATGATAGTTCTTGACTGCCCGTGTCTCAATTATCCCGAAGTATATAAAGGTACTAACGAACTTCGTTTTGATACGCCTGAATATGCAGAGGGAATAATGAACCTCCCCGCCGCAGAGACGGCGGGGTATCAAAAAAATAAATCGTACCTCTTTGGCAAAGAGGGGTTAGGGGAGATTTATTGAAAATTTATTTATTCAAAAATCCCCCTTCATCCCCCTTTGCCAAAGGGGGAATATAAGGACACCCCACAGCAGAGACTGTGGGGTATTGAAAATTTAATAAAAAAGGTAGTCTCTATCCCGGTAATCGCAGTAGGAAAAATCAATACCCCTCATCTTGCGGAAAAGATTATCGAAGAAGGAATGGCCGATTTTATTGCCATGACACGCTCTCTCATTGCAGACCCGTATCTGCCTGCAAAGGCAATGGCCGGCGAGACTGAAGATATAAGGGGGTGTATTTACTGTCTTGAGGATTGTGCTGAAAAAGGTGTCCCAGGAATAGGCCGTGCCTGCTCTGTAAACCCATTTGCCGGACAGGAATATCTTTTGAAAATGACACCTGCATTAAAGAAAAAGAACATTGTTATTGCAGGTGGAGGTCCGGCGGGAATCCAAACTGCTATCCTGGCAAGTCAAAGAGGTCACAATGTCACTCTTTATGAAAAAGATGGGAGGGGAGGACAGCTCCGGCTTGCGTCTATGGCACCATTTAAAGGAGAGATGTCCGAGGCATTAAGGTTTCTCATTCATTCTCTCGGTCAAACCCATGTGAAACTTATTATCGGAATAGAGATAACGGGAAAAGAGATATTGTCGGTAAAACCGGACGCGGTTGTAATAGCCACCGGTTCACGTCCCATTTTCCCCGATATTCACGGGATAAACGAGCAACCTGTCTTTGATGCGAGGACGATATACGAAGAGAATCCCGAACTCAGAGGACATATCATTATTATCGGTGGAGGGGAGATAGGATGCGAGACGGCAGATTACCTCTCATCGGGTTCTCGCAAAATAACGGTTATCGAGTCACTGGATAGGGTATTAAGAAATATGAAAGACATACCGAGAGAGGATCTCCTGAAAAGGCTTGAACAAAAAGGCGTAGCTATCCTTACGGAATGTAAGGTCATAAGCATTACAAAAGAGAACGTAATCGCAGAGGATAAAGAAGGGAATAGAAAAGAGATAAAAGCAGATTCGATTATAATCTCTGTCGGAAGCATATCGGAGAATTCTCTGTATAACTCTCTAAAGGAAAATGTTGTAGAAATATATATGGCAGGCGATGCATCAAGACCCTGTAACCTCGGTGCCGCGATCAGAAGCGGCTGTGAACTGGGTCTGAAGATTTAACAGGTGTAGTCTATCGAGGTATATTAGGGATAGATCCGAAAATATATTTAAGATCCTCATCCTCGAATCTCAGTCCTGCTCCGGCATATGCGCCGCGCCACTTTTTATTCAAGATATTATCGGCTCCGGCAGAAAGAAATATATTCTTAAATATAAAATAATCAATACCGACCTTTGCATGAGGATTTTTAGCCCCTTCCTCATCACGAGAGAAGTCCCATACGTCAACCGAGAGTTTCCCCTTGTCGCTAAGGAAAAAATAATCTCCGCCGGCTCCGAATGTATTTTCCGTAAAACCGATCCTTAATGCGGCATCCTTATATCTTTTTGCAAAGTGTGCAGTAACCTCTATCTTTTTTTCGACTTTTTCCTCGGTAACGGTTACTCCATCGGTTGTAGTTGTGGTAGTCGTGACGCGTCCCACAGGGTCGCTGACAACACCGATGATGTAGTATTTATCCGGTTTTGGCTGAAGGGTTAAATAAAAAGTTCCCTTTGCTTCTTTCGGCTTCGTCAGGTAGTCTGCCTGAAAATTAATAAATGTTCTGAACCTCTCTATTGCGCCGATCGTTTTATTTACACCTTCCGCAGCCTTATTGATTGACTCATAAAGTCTGTCATCCTTCACAAATTTTCCGAGGCTTCCCTCCCCCTGGGCTATCTTTTTAGAGATGGTCTCTAAAGATTCAGCGGCATTTTTTATTGCCGGCCTATTTTCCTCCACCATTGCCTTTAGCTCTCCTGCAGCCTTATTCAGGTTTGCCACAAGTTCATGACCGTCCACCTTCAGCGAATCCGAAAAGTCTTTTATATTGCCCACCGCATCCGTAAGCTGCCCTTTATTTTTTTCTACGAGGTCGTTTATAGATCCCACAAGCTTATTTATATTATCTATCGTATTTCTTAATTTTGAATCGTTTACGGATATCGTCTCTTTAAGTTGCGCAGTAATCTCCGCAAGGTTCAAAAAGGATTTTCTCAATGATTCCTTTACTCCCGGAGTAAGGGTCTCGTTCAGGGAAGATGTAAGTGTCGTCAGGCTTGACGAGACATTGGAAAGGTTACGGATCATATCGTCTATGTCAACAACTTCTTCCACATCTCTTATCGTACTTCCGTCTCCGAGAGCCGGCTGTTGCGATCCGATCCGGTCCATCCTTAGAGAGAGCCGCGCCCTCCCTTGCTTAAGTTCGATCTTTTCGATAATACCGGCGTCAACCCCTGCGACCTTTATCCGCGTTTTCTCGTCGAGCCCCCCGATGTTTTTGAACTCGACATAAAGTATATAGCCCTTCTTCTTTACCCATTCAAACCCTCCGACCTTGAACGTCATATATGTCAGGATCGTAAGAACAATAAGCGCAAAGAATCCTACCTTCATCTCTGTAGAAAGTGCCTTCATACGGTTACCCCTTCTATTTTTATCGGCCCGATTGCGCTGCCCGTTATAAACTGCCTTACTATGGCATTATCCGTATTCTTTATCGCATCCGGTGTACCGACCTCGATTATCTCTCCTTTATAAAGCATCGCAATCCTATCCGCAATTTTATATGCGCTGTGCATGTCATGAGTTATAGCCACGGATGTTACGGAAAGCCGCTGCTTCATTTCTATTATAAGGTCATTTATTGCATCTGCCATTATCGGATCGAGTCCGGTTGTAGGCTCGTCATATAGAAGCATCTCAGGCGAATGGGCTATTGCCCTCGCAAGACCGACCCTCTTTTTCATACCCCCGGAGAGTTCGGACGGCATAAGATTCTCTACCCCAACCAGCCCCACCATCCTAAGTTTTTCGACGGCTATCTCTTTTGCATCCTTTTCTTTTAATTTACCATGCCTCATCAGTGCAAATGCTACATTTTCCCAGACCTTCATAGAATCGAAGAGTGCGGCCCCTTGAAAAAGCATGCCGAATCTTTTTCTTACCTCATAAAGTTCATGATCTGCGAGCTTGGCGATATCCACGCCTTCGATGAATACCGAACCTCTGTCCGGTTTAAGTGTGCCGATAATATGCTTTATCAGAACACTCTTCCCCGACCCGCTTCCGCCTATTACAACCATGCCCTCGCCTTTTTCCACCTTGAGGTTTACGCCGCGCAACACATGGTTGCCGCCAAATGACTTATGCAAATCTATAAGCTCGATCATTTCAAATCTAATCCCCAAGCAGATAAGACACAACCATAGTAAAAGACAGGAAAGGCTGGTGAAGAATTTTTATACGACACCTTATAAAAAAAACCTTAGAGCCGAAAACGGTTAGCCCTTTAACATTTATGCCGCTTACGATTGCCATATTAATTATCCTGTCGATTATAAAAATTCTGAGACAGTTTTTCCTGTCTTTTACTACTTTATTTAAACAGCCATGCCGACAAAAAGTAATCCGAAATAAGTATTGTCATTGATGACAGCACAACTGCTCCAGTCGTAGCCTTTCCGACTCCCTCGGCTCCGCCTTCGGTATAAAAACCTTTATAGCAACTTATTATAGCAATGGCACCGCCAAAAAAACATGACTTTATTAACCCGTTATATATGTCGTCCATCTCGAGATAATCCCATGTCCGTCTCCAGTACAATGCCGAATTAGCACCCAGAAGGACAACCGTCACAAAATATCCTCCGACGATCCCTATAATGTCGGCAACGACCGTCAGGGAAGGAAGCACTATTACGCCTGCAATAAACCTCGGTACAATCAGATACTTGACCGGGTTTGTCGCCAATGTTTCGAGGGCATCTATCTGTTCCGTAACCCGCATAGTGCCGAGTTCCGCTGCCATAGAAGCCCCTGCCCTTCCCGCAACGATCAATCCCGTTAGAACAGGTCCAAGTTCTCTTGTAACCGAGAGGGCGACAACCGTTCCTACAAGGAATTCTGCATTGAATCTCTTGAATCCGGTATAACTCTGAAGCGCAAGTACCATACCCGTAAAGACCGCGGTAATAAGAACGACAGGCATGGATTTGATACCTATCTCAACCATCTGTTTTGATGTGTTCTTGAACTCAGCGGGCGGCGATATAATCTGTTTCATTGTAGAGCATACGAGTAGTATAATTCTGCCCAATTCCTCCGTAAACAGCATAAAGGTATACCAGAATTTTGATATTATGCGTCCTATGAATTCGATAAATCCAAACATAAATTCAGTGTCAGTTTTCCGTGTCAGTGTCAGTTTTCTGAGTCGGTTTTTTACTGACACAGACACTAATCACTGACACTTTTCGATGTCGCATTTATTTAATATACACCTTCCGCGATTTACTCCCTAAAGACGTCAATATTTCGTAGGGGATTGTCCCTGACCTCATTGCCAATTCAGATGCCGTGATAACATCGTCCTTCTGTTTACCGAGCAGAACTACTTCATCGTTTTCTGCAACACCCCTGACATCGGTAACATCGGCCATTGTAGTGTCCATGCATACCCTTCCAACCACAGGCGCCTGCCTGCCCCTGACCAGAACTTCAGAATTATTTGAAAAGGTTCTCATGTACCCATCCGCATAACCAATGGGCAGCACTGCAATAAGACTCTCCCTCTTAGTGATAAATGTCCTGCCGTAGCTTATCGGTGTCCCCTTTCTCAGTTTTCTTATAGTCAATATCTTTGTCTTCACGGTCATGGCAGGCCTGAGAGAAGATACATGATTCATGATACACGATTCACGATTCTTTAACTTCCTATCCTCTATTTCATATCTTGTATCTTGTATCCTGCATCTTGCATCCTGAAACGGTGAATATCCATAAAGCATCAACCCCGGCCTTACGGCATCCAGATGGGCTTGCGGTAACGACATAACAGCCGCGCTGTTGGCAATATGATACATATTGGATTTTATCCCTACTTTAGTTAAGTCACTTTTGATGATATTGAACCGTTCAAGTTGAGTTAAGGCATACGACCTGTCGGAAAGATCCGCATCGGGAAAATGGCTCATAATACCCGTAACCGAGATAAATCCCATTTTAGATATGGCGATTATCTTTTGCACCGCTTCTTCCATAAGGAACCCGATTCTTCCCATGCCCGTATCCACTTTAATGTGTACTTCTATACGCTGTCCGGTTTTCTTTGCTTCCTTAGAAAAGTTCTGAGCTGTTTTAATATTATGGATAACCGGTATCAGATTATATTTAAAATAATGACGAATGTCATGCCCGTCAAAGAACACAATTATCGGAGTCTTAATGCCGTTCTGCCTTAGAATAACGGCCTCGGCCGTATATGCAACCGCGAAATATGATACTCCTTCTTTCTCAAGACAGGCGGAAATTTCATCTGCTCCATGTCCGTATGCATCCGCCTTTACTACAGCAATCACGGGCCTATTCTTTGCTATTGCTTTGGTAGCCCTGAAATTGTGCGCTATGGCTTTAAGGTTTATTTCTGCTATTGCCCCCCTATCCATAAATTAAGTAGTAAATAGTAAGTAGTCGGAGTCAGTTACTAAGGAGTGTATCGGTAAGAAGACACCATTATAAAAAAATCTCCCCTCGCCCCTCTTTGCTAAAGAGGGGAACACACCCCTTAATCCCCTCTTGATAGAGAGAAATCTTTCCTCCCTTTGGCAAAGGGAGGTTAGGTGGGATTTTATAATTAATGTCTTCATACTTATAACCGCATTAGTAACTCAGACTGCCTGTTACAATCTATTTTCCCTTCTCTTCTTCTTTTTTTTCCTTGTCTTCCGAGATCGGTTTTTTAGGCGTAACGTCTATCTCGTTTGGTTCAGACATTGCCTTTTTGAAATTTCTTATAGCCTTCCCGATCCCTTCTCCGATCTGCGGCAGTCTGGTTGCCCCAAAAAGGACAAGGACAATTATAAGTATAATGACAAGCTCCTGCATACCTAAACCGAACATATTTGCCTCCTTCTTTTTTCAGTGTCAGTTTTCAATGACAATGTTGTTCTCCATATCTATTCACCTATTCACCCATTTAATTTCAAATTGCAAAATTATCAATTAGCATTTCAAATTTAAAATGCTAATTTTGCATTGATAAATTTACAATTATAGCTGTTCACCCATCACCGACGCATAGTCTTCCATTGTGTTTATATTCACAAAAGACCTGCCTTCCGGATCAATCTTCCTTATATCTTCCTCGCTTATGTATAAAACCTGCATCTCCTTCAGCATATCTATTATACTTTGCAGGCCTTTATTAAGTCTTTCCTCAATAACTTTAAGAATATTTCTCGAATAGATTCCAAAAAGCGGCTCGGGTTTTCCGCCAAATAAGGGAATTACGGCATTATACGAATTAAATTTGGATTTTGGATTTTGGATTTTGGATTTAGACTCATATGTTCTGTTTTTCGCAACCATATACCTTATTAACCTCTCATCTATAAACGGCATATCGCAGCCAACGACGAATATATCGTCTCTCGTATTAAGTAAAACTGAGAATATCCCTGTCATCGGCCCTCTTTGATTTACGACATCCCCTATCATCGGTACACCGCAGTAGAAATAGAGTTCCGGCATATTCGTACTTATAACGACCCTGTCGAATATCTTTTTAAAAATCCCGATGCTCGAATCAATTATCCTCATGCTGTTAATCTCCATGCGGCCCTTTAAAAAAGGGATTCTCCGATTTTCACCGCCTGCCAAAATCACTCCCGTCATAATGGATAATGTAATATAGTCTATTCAAAAAATGTCTTTAATACAAGCCGTAAACCTTGACAGCCAGGGCCATGTCAAAGAAAACTATAACCATTTAAATGGGACATTATCATTATTTAGGATTACGAAATATAGTAGGGGAATCAGTGCGTTATGTTGCCCTATTGGAAAATCGCTGGGTAGCACTTATAGGATGGGGGACAGCCGCGTTCAAGAACCGCCACAGAAGAAGCATGGATAGGATGGAGGCCCGAGATACAATGGCAGTGACCAAAAAGGGGACAGATTTATTTATGACAGTGAAAAGCGATATGAGTAAGATGTCTTATGTCGCGAATCACAAGAATTGTTATAGCTGACTATCCGCATTACTACTTATTACCCTTATGCCGTAGCACGCGATACATGGGTTGGATTACGCAACGACTTGAGCAATGTTTTACGCAATTCCGACATCTGCATTAGGTCATAAATTGTTTGCATGTTCATCCATGACTGTGCTGATGCGCCGAAAACAATCTCAAGCCTCAGAGCCATCTCCGGCGTTATCGAGCCGTGTCCGTTGATAATCTTGGAGATCGTCTTTCGAGTAACACCGAGACGCTTCGCTGTCTCTGTCAGGGTTAGCCCCAACGGCTCAAGCCACAACTCCTTAATCACCTCTCCGGGATGTGCCGGTTTATACATACCCATATCATACCTCCTAATGGTAATCTTCATAGCCGACAATTTCGGCATTGCCGTCTTCAAATCTAAATGTTACCCGCCAATTAGCCTGTACTGTAACTGCCCATGTATTTTTCCTGCTACCTTTCAGCCGGTGTAGATTAAGACCGGGGGCATACATATCGTCTACAACAACTGCCGCGTCAAGTAAGGTCAGTATTAACCTTAGCCGTCCGGCATGTATGGCCTTAATACCGGATGTATTCCCTGTAAGGTAAAACTTTTCCAGCCCCTTGTGTACAAACGACTGAATCACATTTTAAGTGTAACTTATATGGTTACATCTGTCAATAATGCAAAAATTATTTAA
>JACQXD010000248.1 GCA_016208875.1 Nitrospirota bacterium | reverse complement strand
TGTTGACCAGGTCCCTATATCTTGAGTACAGTATTTCCCTGATCCCCTCATGAGCTACGAGCTTCACCCCGAAGCCGCTTGCTATCCCGGCCATAGTTACATCATCGTGTGTCGGACCTACCCCTCCGGATGTAAATACATAATCGTATCTGCCGGAAAATTCGACGGCTGTGATACCCTCTCTATAGAATCTTCCGACACGGAGATAATCTCCCTCGGTAATGCATGCAATCGGATGATAAATGAATTGGAGATGGAACAAATGAGACTTGTCGCACAATCCGAGAAACTCGCATCTCTCGGCACAATGGTCTCCGGAGTTGCCCATCAGCTCAATAACCCGTTGTCTAACATTTCGACATCCTGTCAGATACTTCTTGAAGAGATAGAAGGAAGCGACATGAGTTACAAGAGAGACCTCATGCAGCAGATAGAAGAGCAGATAGACAGGGCAAAGAATATGGTTCATTCGCTGCTTGAATTCTCAAGAAAGAAGGAATTTAAAAATGAGCCGCTACCTTTAATCGACCTTGTCGAAGATTCAATCAGGCTTTTGCAGGGTGTAATCCCTTCAAGGCTTGAGGTGAAGGTAGATATATCTGAAAATCTCTGGATCATTGCGGATAAACAGAGGATACAGCAGGCTATCTTAAACATCATAAAAAATAGTATCGATGCAGTACCGGATGAAGGGCAGATATTTATCTCTGCCCGAAGCAATATCGGGACCAAAAGCATTGACCTGGCGATTAAAGATACGGGTATCGGTATAGAACCGGAGGATATCAATAAGATATTCAACCCGTTCTTTACGACAAAGACGGACGGGAAGGGATCAGGACTTGGGTTATTCGTTGCCCGTGAGATCATAAAGGAGCATGACGGTATTATAGAGGTAAACAGCAAACCGGGTGAAGGGACGGTCTTTACTGTAAAACTACCCTTGAAGGAGATTAATGGAAAATAAGCCGAAGGTCTTAATCGTGGACGACGAACAAATTGCGTTGCGGAATTTAGAGCACGTTATGCAAAAAGAAGGATACAGGGTTGTAGGTACACAGAAAGGTCCGAATGCCCTGAAGCTGCTCGAAGAACAATGGTTCGATATCGTGCTTAGTGATCTGAAGATGGAAAAGGTTGACGGTATGCAGATATTGAAAAAATGCAAGACACTGTGTCCCGATACGGAAGTGATAATGATAACCGGGTATGCAACCGTACAATCTGCGATCGAGGCGATGAAAAAAGGGGCATATGACTATATAACAAAGCCTTTCAAACTCGATGAGGTCAGAAAAGTTGTAAGAGAGGCATTGGAAAAGGTAAGGCTGAAAAAAGAGAATGCACTGCTGAGGGAGCAGATAGAGAAGTATCAAGGCAAGGTTAAGATAATTACACAGGATACGAATATGCAGAGGTTATTGGATACGGCAAGGCAGATCGCACCCACGGACTGCAATATCCTGATAAGCGGGGAAAGCGGTACAGGGAAAGAACTCTTTGCGAGACATATCCACTTTAACAGCAATCGTACGGAAGGCCCATTTTTTGCAATCAATTGCGGCGCCTTTACGGAGGAACTTTTATCCAACGAGCTCTTTGGCCATGAAAAAGGTGCATTTACAGGGGCAGCCACCATGAAAAACGGGCTGATAGAAGCAGCATCGGGCGGAACCATGTTTCTGGATGAGATAACGGAGATGCCTTCTTCGATGCAGGTCAAATTATTGAGGGTAATACAGGAAAAAGAGGTTTTACGGCTTGGTGCAACGGAACCCGTAAAGGTGGATATCCGTTTTGTGGCCGCTACCAATAGAGATATTCATGATGCCATGAAAAGCGGACGGTTCAGGCAGGACCTTTATTTCAGACTGAACGTGGTTTCGCTTTATATCCCGCCTCTTTCGGAACGAAGGGATGATATACCGCTTTTGGGCTATTACTTCCTGAAAAAATATTCAACCCTTATGAAAAAAGATGTTATAGAACTGTCATATGATGTAATCAACTTGTTGATGAACTATGACTTCCCGGGCAATGTAAGAGAACTGGAGAACATAATCGAAAGGGGCGTAGCCCTGTCTAATGACAATACAATAGAGATAGCACATCTGCCGGAGGATTTAAAAGAGTTGAGCATAAAGACTTTCCGGAAGAAAGAAGGGAAGATACCGTCCCTCGAGGAGCAGGAAGAGGCTTATATCAAATGGGTCTTAAAGGAGGTAGGCGGCAACAAAACTATTGCAGCACAGATACTTGGAATCGACAGGGTATCGCTCTGGAGAAAGCTCAAAAAGTATGGCATTGACGGGGACTGAGGTCCGGTAATATAGATTAATGGCTATCTTTGAATTCTTATATTATCTCGGTTATTCGGCAAAAAAATATTACTCCCTCAGAAATCGGAGAAGGCTTCCCTATAAGGTTATCAGCATAGGCAATATTACAGCCGGCGGCACAGGTAAAACGCCTGCCGTTATAGCCTGTGCCGAAGAGGCTAAAAGACGCGGGTTAAATCCTGTTATCCTTACAAGGGGTTATAAGGGCAAGGCAAAGGGACCGTGTTTTGTTCATGATACAAGATATACGATACAGGATGCAGGATACACGATACACGATAATAAAAAACTTGCATCATGCATCGTGCATCATGCATCTTATTTATTGTTCGGCGATGAACCTGTATTAATGGCAGAAAAGTTGAAAGGCGTTCCGATTGTAAAGTGTGCCGACAGATATAAGGGCGGAATGTTTGCGATAGAAAGCCTTCAGCCCTCAGCCCTCAGCCCTCAGCCCATTATTTTTATCCTCGATGATGGTTTTCAGCACTGGAGACTTTTCAGGGATAAAGACATCTTGCTTATAGACGCTGCAAACCCTTTTGACAACAGAAGACTCTTGCCTGTCGGATTACTGCGAGAACCTCTTAAAGAAATACAACGTGCAGATACAATAGTCATGACAAAAACAGAGAATATCGATCAGGCAATAATCGAAGGGCTTGTGGAAGAGATCAAACAATATAACCCGGATGCCCCCATATTTCTTTCAGAACACAAACCGGCAGGGTTTATCGGGTTATCGGGCGAAATATTACCATTGGAATGGGCAAAAGACAAAAAACTATTTGCTATTTCCGGTATAGGCAATCCCGGATCATTTAAGAAAACTCTTATATCCGTAGGGTGTGATCTGAAAGGCGTTAAGACATACAGAGACCATTATGAATACAAACAAAATGATATCGAAAATATCTTAATAACGGCAAAGAAGATCGATGCAGATTGGATTGTCGTAACAGAGAAAGATATGGTGAGACTCAAAGGCCTCGATTTACCCGATAACCTCATTGCACTCAGGATCGAGTTCAAGGTTGATGAAGGGTTCTATGATAAGGTTTTTGAGTTATAAAAAATAGAGAGGAATACTGTCGCAGAATTTTTATAGGGGACTAAGATATGTTCGTCCTGTGATAAAATTAAAATTGTTATGGCTATACCGGGATATATCTTAGAGAGGATAGAAGACAAAAAAGGTGATTACCTTCGCTATAATTTTACAAAGATAGAAAACGACGCCCTAAAGACATTTTTCGATCTCGCCCAGGAGTTCGGCAGTATAGAAGATTTCTATAATCTGTGCGTAGCTATTCCTAAGAGTTTTTTTAACCTAAATGCAAGGCTTTACCTTATAGACCCGAAATTTAGTGCCCTGACCCTCTTTGCGACAACGGAAGAAAATGGAGACGAATTACACTCTCTTCCCCCCGAAGATGTAAGGCCGAGCGAACGGCCTTATTACACCGGTAAGAAACACCTTGTATTGCCGATAAGGGGTAAAAAATATTTGATAAACCAGCTTCCTTTTCATATCGAGAACGATGTGCTCGGGCTTTTAGAGGTATATCCGATCGAGACAGTGGATGAACACACCGAACTCTTCTTTGAAAAATACGCAAACCGTATCGGATTCAGACTTCATAATAAATTCCTTGTTGAAAAAAATATCGAACATCTCAAGTTTATCCGCTCCCTTGTTGCCGATATCGAACATAATGTAATAGTTCCCAATATGGTGTATAAGCTTTTTCTGAGGCGACTCAGGGTAAGAGTAACGAAGAACATAGAGATGGAAAAACTCTTATCGGAGTATACTGCACAAGGTAGACTCGATAGTACCGGAATGGAAACTCTTTTAAAGGAATTGGCCGATGTCAATACCGGGTTAACGGTCGACCTTGAGAATATAGAAAAACATTATAAAAATATGAGCCTGTTTATAGAAACACTTTTCCGAAAGAGCCATTTTGATCAGGGCAGACTTACACTCCGCACCAAGCCGTGCAACATGAAGAAGGATGTAGTCCGGCCCCAATTGGAAAGGTTCATCGAGCAATTTAAAGAGGCCGGTATTTTAATAGACGACAGGTTAAGCGGTATCCCGGATGAAGAAATCATAAATGTTGTGGATGTGGGTTTAATGGCCCAGGTATACGCCAATCTTTTCTCGAACGCCCTGAAATACACCGGGGAGGTAGTTATTTCAGGAGAAAAGAAGAAATATATAGCATATGGCCATGAGATCATTAAGGATTTTTTCGGTACCGGAAAGGACGGCATCAAATATAATGTCTTCAGTTCAGGCCCACACATCCTAATAGAGGAGAGAGGGAAAATATTTGAAGAAGAATATCGAGGCGCCAATGCACTGAACAAACCCGGTACAGGGCACGGACTGGCATTTGTAAAGAATGCCGTTGAGATGCACGGCGGGGTTGTGGGTTATGAGGCTACGGAGTATGGGAATAATTTCTATTTTATCCTTCCAAAACAGTAACGCTGGCTGCAATCAATGCCCGCGGATTCTGATATAATAAACAATATTTCAATTCGAGGGAGAATAGAGATTTTTTATGAAGGTAAGCGGTTTTACATTTTTAAGGAATGCGAATCTACTAGGCTATCCCTTTATAGAGTCCATAAAGTCGGCATTACCGTTATGTGACGAATACATTGTTAATGTGGGAGAGAGTGAAGACGATACGCTTGAAATGGTCAAGGGTATCGGCAGTCCAAAGATAAGAATCGTCCGGAGCCAATGGAATGAGCGGATGAGAACGAGCGGATACGTATATGCCCAGCAGACGAATATTGCCCTGTTTAATTGCACCGGTGACTGGGCCTTTTATCTTCAGGGTGATGAGGCCGTCCATGAAGACGATATCCCAAAGATTAAAGAGGCCATGCAGCGACACCTGAATGATGACAGGGTTGAGGCACTGGCATTTGATTATATACATTTTTACGGCAACCATAAGACATATGCGTGGAGCCCTGCATGGTACAGAAGAGAGACCCGCATACTAAAGAATAGTTTGAAGACATTTTTCCCATCGGACGGACTCTTTTTTGTTGTACTTTCCTCGAATAAAAAGGGACGGTATCCGAGGGCTGCACTTACAGGTGCTAAGATATATCACTACGGCTGGGTGCGAAACGAAGATCAAATGAATGAAAAACTCAGAAAGGTTGCCGTATATTGGGGAGGCACTCACAGCAGGACGGATTATTCTGAGATAGACCCGAATGTTTTAAGGGAATTCAAAGGTACGCATCCCGAAGTGATGAAGGACCGGCTGCACAATGGCGTGGATTCCGTATTCAGGGCAGCTCCGGATCACGTTTTAACTAAAAGGGAAAGGAAACATCGTCTTGTATCGAGGCTTGAAAAGATTACCGGACTCGATCTGAGCAAGAAGCATTTTAAACTGATAAAAACATGAGAGAAGATATAAAGAGGATATTCAGGCATGTAATGCCTTATAAAAAACGGATGATGCTTGCCGCGATATGCAGCCTGATAATCTCCGGATTGAACGGCACTCTCGCATGGCTTGCAAAGCCTGCAGTGGATGAAGTATTGGTCAAGGGTGATAAATCCCATCTTATCTTTCTCTCTCTCGTTATCCCGATAGTTTTTTTAGGCAGGGGCATCTTTACATATTCCCAGAACTATCTCATGAAGTCTTCGGGGATAAAGGTAGTACGTGACCTAAGGAACAGCATGTACGAGAGGATGTTGTCTTTACCTAACATGTTTTTTTCCGGTGGGTCTTCCGGGTCTTCCCTATCGAGGATAATGAACGACACGGGGGTACTACAGGAGGTCTTGACCTATTCTGTCAAGAATCTCTTTGTCGAGGCAGGGACAATAGCTGTGCTCGTCTCTATTGCCTTCTGGAGGAGGTGGGACCTTACGCTTATGGCTATCGTAGTTCTCCCTTCTGCATTTTATGCCGTTGGAAAACTGGGGCGGAGGTTGAAACGTGCGTCAAGGAAGGCACAGGAAGGGCTTTCGATGATAACCGAATCTATCGTAGAAAGCTTCGGAGGTATAAAGATCATAAAATCATTTTCACAGGAAAAAGACGAGGCATCTCGTTTTCGGGATAAGAACCAGAATTTTTACAGGGAGATAATGAGAGCCACGAGGATTACCGAATTCTCGACCCTTATAATGGAACTTACCGGAGGGCTCGGGATCGGTCTTGTCTTATTTTACGGGGGACGGCTTGTTATTCGAGGTACTATTACACCGGGTGACTTTTTTTCTTTTCTTACCGCGATCTTTATGATTTATACCCCTGCAAAGAGGCTTGCCACAGTTAGTAATTCCCTTCATCAATCGAGGGCTCCCCTCGATAGGATATATACCCTGCTGAACGAAGATAAAGAGAGAGACGGGTCAGTTGACATCGGGACGATAAATAAGGAGATAGTATTCGATAAAGTTTTCTTCAGGTATCCGGACAAGGAAGATGATGCCCTTTACGATATAAACCTAAGAGTGGAAAAGGGTGAAATAATTGCAATTGTGGGAAGAAGCGGGGCGGGCAAGACAACATTCGTTGACCTTATCCCGAAATTTTATAGTCCTGTAAGAGGTGCGATATATATTGATGGGATAGATATTTCAAAGGCAACTTTAAAGTCTCTCAGGGCTCAAATAGGGATAGTCAGTCAGGATGTTATATTATTTAACGATACGGTCAGGGCAAATATAGCCTTTGGAATGCCCGGCGTTACGGAAGATGCCGTCATCAATGCTGCCAAGTCTGCCTATGCCCATGATTTTATTATGGAGTTTCCGTTGGGATACGACACGGTCATAGGTGAACGCGGCATAAGACTTTCGGGCGGACAAAAACAGAGGCTTTCAATCGCAAGGGCAATATTAAAAAATCCTCCGATCCTTATCCTCGATGAGGCGACGTCGTCCCTCGACAGCGCCTCGGAGGTTGTGGTCCAAAAGGCCATTGAAAATCTCATGGGAAGCAGGACCATATTTGTTATAGCCCATCGGCTTTCGACGGTTAAAAGGGCATCGAGGATAATAGTCCTCGACAAGGGCAGGATCGTCGAGTCGGGAACGCATGATGAGCTTATAAAAACAAACGGCATTTACAAAAAACTTTATATATTGCAGTTCGATGACTCTTCGACGGTTGCGGATTTAATACAGGAGACATAGGGGCGATTGGGACAGCCTCTTTTAAGATGAACTCTTTTAAGTCCTTGCGAATAACAGAGATTTATTGACTCCTCATGCAAAATCCGCATAAATCTCTCCGAATTTTGATGAGGACGAATAAGATTTGCCGAGAGGGACAAACCGACACAATGACTGCACTATATGAACTTTTTCAGGGCGGAAGGAGAGGTAGAAAAAAATTCCGATGGATTAGAACTGGCAAAATCGTGAAAGTGGGCAAGCACGGAAACGACGCAAAGCTAACGATGTCTCTTATTTCCTGCCGACTTATATCTCGCCATTTTCTCCCTCACCTCAAATCCAATTTTTCTTTTCCTTGTCTCCGGCGGCGTCATGAGTTGTCTAATAGCGTCGAAGACCACCTTAAACTGAGAGTCGTATTTCTTTTCCATGTCGGCAAGTTTCCGGGCAAGGTCTTTATGGGTCGAGAGCATTTCACGCAATTTCACGAAGGCCCGCATGATGGCGATATTCACTAAGATTGCCCGTTCGCTGTTCAACACGCTTGAAAGCATTGCGACACCCTGTTCGGTGAAAACGTATGGGCGATATCTTCTGCCGCCATGCCCTGAACTTGAGGACGCAAATTGCGATCTCAAGTTTTCAGCCTCTTCAGACGTCAACTGAAACATAAAGTCTGACGGAAATCTCATTATATTACGCCTTACTTGTTCATTTAGCCTTCTCGTTGGCACTTCATAGAGTTCTGCAAGATCACTGTCGAGCATAACTTTATGTCCGCGGAGTAAATAGATTTTTCTTTCAATCATTTCACCGGGAATAATTTCTGTCATTCGCCCTCCAGCCTGTCTCCGTTTTTCGAGATTTTGTCGCCAAATAATCTCCCGCGCCTCTACTGGAAAATTTCAGGGTCGCACGCACACAATCTTCTTATGGTTCTATGCTGCAATAACTTCGATATTTGAGATCGCGGTCTTGGCGTCTTCATCCTGACTACGAACACAGGAATCCCTTTGCCTTTGTTTTCTTCCAATACCTTATAATTTTCTATATAATTCTTCGTCATCCTCCGGAAGCAGCACAAGGACGGCATTCTTTGGAATCCTGTCAAGCACATCCGGATTTTCAAAGACATATTTCATCCACTCTGCATGAAGGTCTAAATTTTTTCTGACAATATCGTCCTTTGTCATCTCGTTTTCTCCTTTTCGTAGCTGTCTTTATAATGCCTCCAATTTGCCTTTAAATCAAGTGTTGCAAACGTGAAAGCAAGGTTGTATGTCTCAAAAAACAATGGCTGTTTTATTAAATTTTCAATACCCCACAGTCTGAATAAATAAATTTTCAATAAATCTCCCCTAACCCCTCTTTTCCAAAGAGGGGATCAGAAGGATTCCCGACAAGCGAGAATGACAAAGTACGATTTATTTTTTTGATACCCCGCCGTCTCTGCGGCGGGGAGGTTCATTATCTCTCCATTCGGTTTAATTATGTCTTTATGAGCAAAACCATGAGCAGTGTCGTATCTTAGAATTGGCTTCCATTCATTTGAAATCATTGTCTCATACTGCACAACAAATTCCGAAATCCCCCCTTTCCCCTTTTGTGCATACACTCTTATAGGACTTTAAGGGTAACCCTCTTTTGAGCTACTGAACCTACTGAAAAATAAAGTTTTTTTGATCAATTTATTGTAAGACCCTTCTTAGTGAAGAACCCTGCGGCAGAGACCGCAGGGCGTCAAACAGCAAAGGAAGATACCCTGTGGCAGAGACCACAGGGAGTTCTTTTAAACTTCAAGCAAAAATCCTAATAATGTACTGAGTATAAAGCATTTTTAGCTTGACATGTAAGACCCTACGAAGTATAATTCAGACATGGCGCATTTCCATATCAAAACCAAAAAAGGAAGACCCTACCTTTATGTCCGCGAGATCGCTCGAGTCGGCGGTAAACCTACTGTGGTTTCTCAGGTCTATATAGGCTCTCCGGAACGGGTCGCCAGCCTTGTGTCCGGCTCCGGAGAATCGGCAATCAAGCTCAAAGTAGAAGAGTTCGGCGCATTATGGCTTGCGGATCAGATTAGCAGCGACATCGATCTTGTGGGCATTGTCGATTCTGAAGTCTCAAAAGGCATCCATGAAAAGGGACCATCAGTGGGAGAATACTTTTTATATTGTGTGTGGAACAGGATGTGTGAGACTACGAGCAAAAATAAGCTTGCCCAATGGTATGGACAAACTGCGATACAACAGATTCGTCCTGTTGATTTAGGGGAACTTACAAGTCAGCGTTATTGGGAGAAATGGGACAGGGTATCGGAAGCAGCGATTGAGAAAATAGCCCGGCGGTTCTTTGAGCGGATTTGGGAGATTGAATCTCCTAATGCGGATTGCCTTTTGTTTGATACCACAAATTACTACACTTTTATGGCAAGCGATACGCCCTCAGAGCTTGCCAGGAGGGGAAAGAATAAGGAAGGACGACATAATCTACGGCAGATCGGACTGGGCCTTTTGGTGTCGCGGGACAGCCGTCTGCCTTTATATTACTGTGCCTATCCCGGCAATCTCCATGATAGCCGTCTATTCGAGGCAGTAATGGATGAGATGTTCGGCGTAGTCTGCGGGCTTGATAAGACAAAACAGAGGCTTACCGTAGTCATAGATAAAGGAATGAACTCCCAGAGCAATTTCGCTTGGATCGACGAGCATTCCATGATTCATTTTGTAACGACTTATTCAACTTACTTTGCCGAAGATTTGGCTGCAACGCCTCTGGATGCCTTTGAGCCGGCGGATACCGAAAAAAACCGTCTGCTGATAGAGAAGGGGAAAGAAGACGACCGGATACTGGTGTACCGCTCGAAGGGCGAATACTGGGGCAAGCAAAGGACAGTGGTAGTAACGTACAATCCTATTACGGAAAGAAAGCAATCCTATACACTTGATAGTAAGCTGGAGGTGATCCGGCAGGAACTACTTGCCATGAGGACAAAGGTGCGTAATAAAGAGACACATTGGCGCAAACAGGAACCGATCAGGGAACGATATCTGCGACTCTGTGAACGTTTTCACGTCCCGAGCGATCTCTATGCTCTGGAGTTCTCACAGACGTCGGATGGCTTGGTTATGAGTTTCCGTAAAGATGTGAGCACCGTGGAACGAAAGAGGGCGCTGTTCGGAAAAAATATTATTATTACCGACAATACAGACTGGAGCACATCGGAGATTGTGGAAGCCAGTCTTGACCGATGGCAAGTAGAAAATCGTTTCCGGCTTAGCAAAGAAAACGATCTGGTTGCTATGCACCCCATTAGACATTGGACTGACAGCAAAATACGGTGTCATCTCTTTAGTTGTGTTGTTGCCATGGCGTATCTACGCCGGATCGAGCTGAGACTCAATGCTTCCGGCGTTCATCGTACCACAGAAGACGTTATGGAAGACATGCAGCACTTACATTCAGTGCTGGTGATGAAAAACGGTGGAAGGAAAGCCAATCGCCAGATAGAGATACCGACAAAGACCCAAGCTGAAGTCCTATCAGCTTTCGGTTTCTTAGTAGACGCTGGTGGGGTCTTACGCCCTAAAAATAGCTAACTCCGCTCCATTACTCGTTTTGTGAGCCATTCAAATAGGTTTACCCTTAAACTCCTGTCTTAGCCCGTCAATTGCCGCAGCAGTTACTAATGCGGTCATTAGTAAGGGCACATGCAACTTATTTTTGACGTGTCATGCCCGAAGTTCTTAATCGGGCATCCAGAGCCTTTCTGGATTTCCGCTTACTGACTGCGGGAATGACAAACTATGAGGTTTTACTTATGAACTCCTTAGTAAATATTCTATCTCAGGAGAACTTAGAGGGTCAAGTCTTGCAATAACACATTTTTTACTTCTGCCTTTTTAACACATTGTTTTTTTATTTATCTTATCCCCTGCCCTCGCTTGCCAGCTTTAAAGTGCGGACGTTCAATAGCTCGGAAGCGTGGTCACCTCGGCGACTCTTCGCTAACGCTTCGAGAAGTGCAGAAGTGCAATGGTGCGAAAAAGCAGCAGCGCAAAAATCACAGGGAACGATAAAAATTCCAGCGAAGCGTCTCTCGGATTGAAGATATTCATCCCAAATCTCTCTGCGCTTCTTTCAAATCATAAACCCGTATGTAACGCCCTTAAGCTCCGAGAACCTTCTGGAAACCATCCGGCTGCTCTCAAGCCCGATTTCGTGTGAAAGCTCCTTCATTCTGCGGATGTCTGATTCCCTTGGGTTGATTTTCACCTCATAGGCATTCTTCTTGTTGAAAATGAAATCAATTTCAACTCCGCTCTTCCTCTGGTAATAATTGAGTTCGCCTCTTACTCTGAGGTTCTGAAATATGTTGTTCTCAAAGATATGTCCCTCATCCAGTCTTGCAAAATGATTGGCCAATCCTGTGTCACAAACATAAACCTTCGGCATTTTCCTAACCTCGGTGGACCTCCCTTTGCTGAACGGACGGATTGTCTTGATGAAGTACGTTCCTTCCAAAAAAGCCAGATAATTATAGAGCGCAGGCCGTGAGACCTTCAGATCCCGTGAAATACGCTGGATATCAAGCTTCGAGCCGGTGCTTTGCATAAGCAGAAGCATAAGGTCTCGTATAACGTCGTTCCTCCGAAAATCGCCCAGTTGAAGAACTTCAAGTTGGAAGAATGATGTGAATACATCTTCAATCGCCTTTGCTTTTTCTCTTGAGTCCTCCTTCAAGACTATCTCAGGAAACCCGCCATAGCGCATGTATTCCTCATACAGCCGGTCAATTGCAGCAAATACAGGCTTTGTCAACGCAGCTTCATTTGCAGGAATTTTAAGCGGCGACTGCTTGAATGTTAGAAACTCCCTGAATGTGAGCGGAAAGACTTCGAAGATCGCCTTTCTGCCGGCAAGGGATTCGGTAAAAAGATTTTTCAGATAATAACTGGCTGAACCTGTCAGAAAGAATTTTATCTTGTGATGGTCTATGAGATACTTTACGACTGATGGAAGAGTCCTCACATGCTGGATTTCATCAAGAAAGATGTACGGCCTTTTCTTAAAACTAAGGCCGAGGAATTCGAGCGCTGCCTTAATTTTTTCATAGTCCTCTTCCTCGAAGTATTTTCTGTTAAGTGGATTTTCGAGGTCGAGGAATAGCTTATTGTCGGTCTTGAGACGGTCTCTGATGAGAGTGAGGAGAGTCGTCTTGCCTGTTCTTCTCATTCCTGTAAGGATTACCGCCTCAGGGGTATCGAGATGTTTCTCTATATCATTGTATATCGTCCGTGGATAAATCATGGCTACAGTTTACATAAAGTAGAACTATTTGTAAATTAATATTTTTATTTCTTTCCCAACAACCTTCCTCGCTTGCCGGCTTCAACCGTTTCTACCGGAATAAATTACGCGGCATTGTGGGTGATTTTTGGCGGTTCGATGTCCACTTTGATGCCGAGGGCATAACATACCTTCAGGAATGTAGCCATTGTGCAATTGATGCCGTTTTCAAGCCTTGAAAGCTGCTGGTGGGTGATTTTTGCTCTTTTTGCAACCTCTCTCTGAGAGAGGCACTTTTCGTGGCGGTTCCGGACAAAGCCTTTATCAGTCGTAATCAAAAGCCTTTTTTCTTTCAGAACGATTTTCCAGAGTTCTTTGTCATCTGTACCTTCAAGGTCTGTGCCCCGAATATCCATGACATTGTGGCCAAGAGAACGCAGCTCATTTGCAGTCATCAACGGTATATTTTCATCAACAATGATTCTCATGCAACTACTTCGTCAGGGATAACTTGCTCTTCAGTCAAATCAGCAGCATATTCAATACAGGCAAGAATATCAGCCCGTTTGAGGGAAGGAAACTCTTTTAGTAATTCCTCAATAGTGTCTCCATTTGCCAGCATATGTAAAATCTGATAAACGGGGATTCGCGTCCCCTTTATGCATGCCTGTCCATGACAAATCTTTGGGTCAACTGATATTCTCTTAAACATTACAACACCTCCTTCTGCAATCTTCTCTTAGTCTAAAATCTTCTTAATGTCTTTAATGTAAAGACTTTCGCTCCTTTTCATATAGGAACAGCCTCTTTTAAGATGAACTCTTTCAATTCCTTGCGAATAACAGAGATTTATTGACTCCTCATTCAAAAGCCGCATAAATCTCTCCGAATTTTGATGAGGACGAATAAGATTTGCCGAGAGGGACAAACCGACACAATGACTGCACTATATGAACTTTTTCAGGGCGGAGGGAGAGGTGGAAAAAAATTCCGATGGATTAGAACTGGCAAAATCGTGAAAGTGGGCAAGTATTTGGAATGCTCACCTCTTTTTAAGGTACCAAAATGGCGCCTTAAAGATTCATATTCCTCTTTCGACAGTTGAATCATAAAATCTGTGGGGAAACGGTCAAGATTTCGTTTAACCTGTCTTTTCAGGTGTTTAACCTCTACATCATAAAGCCCTGCAAGGTCGCTATCCAGCATGACCTTTTCGCCTCGTATAAGCAGGATTTTTCTTTCAATCATTTCAACCTGAATGAGTGCTTCCATTTCGCCTCCAAAAATTTCTTTTAATCTTAAAATCTTCCGCTAATAAATGCAATATTTCTTTCCCTTTATTTTCTTAATCTTTCCTTTCCTGATAGTCATAATAGTTATAAACCCCTCCTTTCTCTATTTAACTGCAATGAATGCTGATGAAAGCAGTCAGGATAATACCGACTGCATATACGCCGGCATATAAAAATAAATTCCGTTATTAGCTCCATAAATCTGCCCTCCTTTTTCTTTAAAATAAATTCTTAGTTTTATTTTAAAGTCAGACCTCCCCCATAGCGTGTCCTATGTTTTTTAAAAAATGGTGAATGGGTGGATGGGGTGCAGCGACTACGCGGTTTTGTGCTTTTTACCATTCTATCGCAATTCCATTGACAGCCTTTATATCCTTGGCGATGGAAAAAGATTCTTTTATCTTGCAGATTACAAAACCTTTCATCAGAGAATCTCTTCCGTAATATTCCTTTATCGAGGTGAAACCCTTGAGTGCTTCACTCCCAGGAGATCCGGTAAGTTTAGATTCAAAGGCAATGAACCTTCCGCCCTTTTCAATGACAAAATCGACCTCCCGGCCATCCTTTGTCCTCCAGAAAAAGAGCGGAGGATTGCCGATTCCATGAGAAAGCAAAGAACGGTAAATTTGGTTGAATGCATATGTCTCCCATAAAGCGCCTGCGGAATGAGACTTTGATATCTCGCTCCATGAATAAAGCCCTATAAGATGCGCGGCGAGTCCGGTATCGAGGAAATATAACTTTGGCGATTTGACGAGACGCTTTCCTATGCTCCGGTGATATGGTTCAAGGAGGTATATTATATGAGACGCCTGAAGAACGGAAATCCATGATTTTATCGTGTTGGGAGATACACCGACATCCCTTGCTAAATCGGATAATGAAAGCGTCTGACCGGTTCTGGCCGCAGATGCCCGCAAAAAACGGTTAAAGTCCCTGAGGTTTCCAATATTGATTATATTCCTGACATCCCTCTCAAGATAGGTTGTGATATATGAAGGATACCAATGTCTGTGAACGATTTTTTTGTCGGCGTAAAGAGCCGGGAAACCGCCTGTGCTGATATACTCTTCAATGGAAGGCATCTGTTTGGACTTTATCAGTTCATTTGCCGAAAGAGGCTGAAGATTTATAATCCCGCAGCGGCCCGCAAGGCTCTCGGTCAGATTCTGCATCAGGCTGAAGTTTTGCGAACCTGTGATAAAGAACTGACCCTTTTTCTTTGTCTTGTCGGTAATAATCTTAATATGCCTGAACAGTCCTGGCACATACTGCGCTTCATCAATTATTGCAGGATATTTTAAAGACCCGAGAAAATCTGCCGGGGCATTTTCTGCTTCGGATGCCTTGGCCGGATCGTCCAATGTTATGTAGGAGTAACGCGGAAATAAATGCGTGAGAATGCTCGTCTTGCCTACCTGCCTTGCGCCGGTAATAAATATTACAGGGAATTGCCTGCTGAACTGCCTGATCAGCCCCTCTGTATCTCTCGTTATCCACATGCAGATATTATGCAATCAAATTGCAAATTTGTCCAGCAGAACCAGAAGTTTCTTAAATCGGACAGACAAAAAGATCAATAGAGCTTGGTTATCTTTTTGGCTTCTCCCCTGATTAATTCCCTGAGGCTTTTAGGCTTGATGACTTCCACATTAGAGCCGTGCTTGAGTATCTCCATCATTATCTCTGCATAATTTGCAACATTGAACGTCAATTCAATCGAGCCGTCTTTCAGGATTTTTTCTTTCTGGTTTTTATCCCATATCTGGCCTTTAATCCATTTCGATTTCTGTGGAGAAAACCTGAGCGTGACCTCTTTTAATGTCTCCCCTTTGTAAATCCCAAAGCCTGATTTAAGTTTAAAAGAACTCCCTGTGGTCTCTGCCACAGGGTATCTTCCTTTGCTGTTTGACGCCCTGCGGTCTCTGCCGCAGGGTTCTTCACGAGTAAATCTTTGTAAAATTCATGTTACACTATCATAACGAAAGGAGGGAAAGATGCATATTGGGATAATCGGCACAGGTTATGTCGGACTCGTCACAGGGGCCTGTTTTGCCGAATTCGGCTTATTCGTAACGTGTGTTGACAAAGATGAAAAAAAGGTAAAGTCTCTAAAAAAGGGGCTTGTCCCTTTTTATGAGCCCGGGCTCGAAGAGCTTGTTCACAGAAATATTAAACAGGGGCGACTAAAATTTACTACAAGGATAAAGGATGCGGTTGAATCTTCACTCGTAATATTCATAGCGGTAGGAACCCCGCCGAGGGGAGACGGTTCTGCAGATCTTAAATATGTGGAAGAAGTTGCGAGGGAGATTGCACGGCATATAGATGGATACAAGATAATTGCCACAAAGAGCACTGTACCTGTAGGCACGGGTGAAAAATTAAGGGAGTTGATCTCAAAGAATCTGAAGGAGAAAACCAATTTCGATATAGTTTCAAATCCCGAATTCCTGAGGGAAGGTGCTGCTATTGAGGATTTCATGAGACCGAACAGGATTGTGATAGGAGCAAACAGTCAGAGCGCGATTGCAATAATGAGAGACCTTTACAAACCTCTTTATCTTATAGAAACGCCATTTGTCGTAACAAATATCGAGACTGCAGAGCTGATAAAATATGCCTCTAATTCATTCCTTGCAACAAAGATATCCTTTATTAACGAGATAGCCAATCTCTGTGAAAGGGTCGGGGCAGACGTGCATGCCGTTGCAAAGGGTATGGGGTTGGATCATAGGATCGGGCCAAAGTTTTTACATCCGGGGCCCGGCTTTGGCGGCTCGTGTTTCCCCAAAGATATAAAGGCCATTCTAAGCCTTGCAGAAAAAAACGGTATTGAGATGAGTGTTGTTAAGGCAGCTATCATTACCAATGAGAGACAGCGTGAGATCATGTCGGATAAAATTAAAAGTGCCTTTAAACCGCCTAAGGGAAAGACTATAGCGATCCTCGGTCTCTCGTTTAAACCAAATACGGACGATATGAGGGACGCACCTTCCATTTCTATAATCGAAAGACTGCTTGAGGAGGGCGCAAAGGTAAAGGCATATGATCCGGTGGCCATGGACAATGCAAAGGCCGTTTTGCCTAAGATTAAATACTGTAAGGATATCTATGATACGGCAAAAAGCGCAGATGCACTGGTAATCGTTACGGAGTGGAACCAGTTCAGGAATCTCGATCTCGAAAGGATCAAGAAGATATTGAAACAGCCTTATTTCTTCGATCTAAGAAATATCTACGAACCGGATAAGATGAAAAAACTCGGATTTAAATATTTCTGCACAGGCAGGAATCTATATGAGTAAAAAGTTAAGTAATTTTTACCTTTCACATCTCGACGTTTAATTTTTCGTTACGCCGTTTTACAACCGGCAATGAGACTCAGATCGGCACTCTGTACCTTGTAAGGCAACCGGTTTTCGCCGTGGGAAAGAATTCCCCTTTTCATCTCGACCACAGAAGGGTTTTTACACTTGAACTTTTCTATGAGAAATTGAGCAGCAGCCTCGGGTTTGATAATATCGCCGCATGTAAAGATATCAACAGCAGCATATCCATACTCCGGCCATGTGTGAATCGAGAGATGTGATTCGGCGATGACCACCATACCGCTTATGCCAAATGGGCTGAATTCGTGAAAGGAAACATCGATGATGGTTGCCCTGGCCCTCTTTGCTGCGGAGACCATGGCATTTCTGACCTTTTCGAGATCTTTGAGAATCTCAGGATTACAATCCTTAAGTTCAATTAATAAATGTTTACCTAAAGCATGCAATCCACTACCTCCTTTAATTCAGTTTTAATGAAGAGAGCCTCTTCTGCTCTCTTAAACTAAATAAATTACAGTAATATTATACTTCTTGTCAAGAATTTTTTGAATAAAAATTTTTTGAATCGAACAATTGTATTCACTTTTCCATTCCATTAAGATATATTATACGCAAACATATCAGGAGAAAATATGCTCGATGTAAAGCTTGTAAGGGAAAATACGGCAAAGGTTATCGATGCGCTCAAGAGGAGAAATTATGATCCCTCTATCCTCGATAATTTTTTAAAGATAGAAAACGAAAGGAGAGAACTGCTCAGGGTTATCGAAGATCGTAGAGAGCAGAGAAATAAACTCTCCCAGGAAATCGCAAGGCTCAAAAGAGATAAAAAAGATGCTTCTTCAATCTTGAATGAGGCAAAGAATATCTCGGACTCCATCTCAGAGAAAGAAGAACGATTGAGATTGTTGGAGGAACAGTCGGCGCAGGAGCTTTTACTCATCCCGAGTATCCCTCACGATTCGGTTCCTGTTGGAAAGGACGAGGCAGAGAATGTGGAAATAAGAAGATGGGGAACTCCGAGAGAACTCGACTTCCCGCCGTTGAATCACTGGGACATCGGAGAGATGCTTGGTATCATAGACTTCGATAGGGCCACGAAGATCGCCGGTGCAAGGTTCAGCCTGATGAAAGGTATGGGGGCGAAGCTCGAGAGGGCATTGATGAACTTTATGCTCGATCTTAATACCGCAAAAGGATACAAGGAGATATTTCCACCTTTATTAGTTAACCGTAATGCAATGACAGGAACGGGTCAGCTTCCAAAATTTGAGATGGAGTTATTCAGAACGGTTGACCCTGAATTTTATCTCATTCCGACTGCAGAGGTTCCTGTAACAAATATCCACAGGGATGAAATTTTAAATGAAAATGACCTGCCCATTTATTATACTGCATATACTCCGTGCTTCAGGCGCGAGGCAGGCTCTTATGGACAAGATACGAGGGGATTGCTCAGACAGCACCAGTTCAATAAGGTTGAGGTAGTAAAGTTTGTAAAACCCGAGAATTCCTATGATGAACACGAACGGCTCACAAACGATGCCGAAGACATCCTAAAGAGATTGTGTCTTCCTTACAGGGTCATTGCCCTCTGCACGGGCGATATGGGTTTTGCCTCCGCAAAGACTTATGATCTGGAGGTATGGCTTCCGGGGCAGCAAAGGTACAGAGAGATATCGTCATGCTCGAACTTCGAAGACTTCCAGACGAGAAGGGCAGGCATCAGATTCAAGCGCGAAGGTAAAAAAGGAACGGAATTTGTTCATACACTTAACGGTTCTGCACTTGCCATCGGAAGGACCGTGGTTGCAATCCTCGAAAACTATCAGCAGAAAGACGGAAGCGTCTCGATTCCCGATGCATTAAAACCGTATATGGGGATCGAGGCGATAAAGTAGGGCCAATGGGATCAAAGATAAATCCATTAGCAATGATAATAAAGACCGCGATTATAATCTTTATTATTTCTATTCCTATCGCCTCTTTTCCCTCGGAAAAAAAGGATTTAATGTCCGGATCGGCCTGGGCCATAAGAAGGGAAATCGATAGGGCTATAGATGAGGTTAAACCTGCATTGGTGAGGATATTTGTAGTTTTTGGCGAATATAGTAACGGCCGTGAGGTAAAACATGAAGCCTCGGGCAGCGGAGTGATCATTACAAAGGAAGGGCATGTGATAACAAACCATCATGTTGTCAGGAACGCAAAACAGATTGTCTGCACATTATCGGATAAGGAAGAGATCGAGGCGGAATTAATAGGCACGGATCCGCTTACCGATATTGCCGTTATCAAATTGAGGAATGAAAAGAGGAAGGAATTCCCTGCTGCCGGATTCGGAGACTCCTCCCTCGTGAAAACCGGGGATACTGTGTTGGCTATGGGCAGCCCGCTGGCCTTATCCCAATCCGTGACAATGGGGATCGTCAGTAATACCGAGGTTATAATGCCGAAGTTCTTCTGGCCGTCGAATAAACTTACATTGGAGGGAGAAGACGTGGGCTCAATGGTAAGATGGATCGGGCATGACGCCCCTATCTTCGGCGGCAATTCAGGAGGGCCGTTAGTGAATCTTCGGGGTGAGATAATAGGGATAAATGAGATCAGTTTGGGTATCAGCGGGGCTATTCCGGGCAATCTGGCAAATTATGTCGCGGAACGGCTCATAAAATTCGGCAATGTACAGCGAAGCTGGATCGGTCTTGAGGTTCAGCCGCTTTTCAGGGGCTCGGGATTAAAGAAAGGAGTCGTCGTCGGTGGCACTATTGAAGGCTCCCCTGCGGAAAAGGCGGGATTCCTACCGGGGGATATCTTGATGAAGATAGACGGCAGAGAGATAAATGTAAGATTTCAGGAAGAGATACCGCCCTTTAATCAATTGATAATGGAACTTCCGGTCGGTAAAAAAATTGAGGCGGAGGTGACCCGTAATGGTCAGGAAATAACCTTGCAGTTGGTAACTCAGGAGCGGGAATATGTGATGTCGAAGACAGTGGAGTTAAAGCAGTGGGGGATTACTGCGAGAAATATTTCTCTATTGAATGCAAAAGAGATGATGAGAGAGAGTAAGGATGGGGTACTTGTAACAACGGTTCGGACAGGGGGACCTTGCTGGGAGGCAAAACCACAGATCGAAAGTAACGATGTGATCATAGAGGTTAATGGTGAAAAGATAAAAACGGTTGAGAACCTTATTGAGATCACAAAGGCTCTTACTAAAGGGGATGTCGAGACCGTTTCGGTAATTGTAACCTTTGAGCGGAAAAAAGAGCGGTATATAACACTTGTAAAACTTAGAATAGACAAAGGGTTGCAAGATCGGGGGATCGAGGTCCAGAAGGCATGGCTTCCCGTCGCTATGCAGGTTGTTACAAAGGAAATAGCAAATGAATTAAATATCCCCGGAATTAACGGTATGAGAATTACACAGGTTTATTCGAACGGCAGTGCGGAAAAGGCGGGTCTAAAAGTAGGAGATATAATCACTGCCATGGATGGAGAGTCCTTACAGGTTTTTTCGCCGGAAGATTACGAGACATTCCCTGCTATGATCAGGCAGTATAAAATCGGCTCGACAGCCGATCTCACAATAGTGCGTGGAAAAGAGAGGATCAATGTTGCGGTAAAGCTCGAAAAGGCCCCTAAGCCCCCTGATGAGCTGAGAAGATACATAGATCACAACTTTGAGCTTACGGTAAGGGATATTGCCTTTATTGATCGTGCACAGGAGGGCTTAAAAGAGGCTGAGGAAGGTGTGATGGTCGAAGGTGTTAGTGGTGGAGGATGGGCGTCCATCGCCAGGCTCGCGGTTGGTGATCTTATACGTGTCGTGAACGGCGAGACAGTTCAGGATGTAGCGGCATTCGAAAGGATAATGAAAGAGATAGCTGTAAAAAAACAAAAGAGCGTTTTATTTCAGATCAAACGGGGCATCCATATCTTCTATATAGAGTTGGAGCCTGCGTGGAATAACAACTGAGGATATTCGGATGGAGGAAAGAATGAAATATTTGAATCCGACAAAGGCACAAAGTAGCAGAACGGCTAAGGCACAAAGTTTAAAGATATTTTTCCCCTCTTTGACTTTGTGCCTTTGTGCCTCTATGTCTTCTGTTGTCCTCATATTCCTATTATTTACCGGAACATCTGCATGGTCGCGCGAAGATATGGAGGACTCGAAAAAGGTTATTGATAAATGGAATGACGCCGTTATCACCGTTAAGGTAGTTTCCAAATTCCGTGTTATTGTCGAAGGTCGTGAGGTGAATAAAGGCGAGAATGAGGCAGAGGCAATCGCAACTGTGATCGATCCGTCGGGATTGGCTGTCCTTTCCAACTCGACTATTGATCCTGCCAGAGTTTACACCGAGATTGTAAAGGCAAAAGCCGGTAGAGAAGGTATGTCAAAGTTCAGTATGGATACGGAGGTATCCGACATAAAGATGCTCATGCCTGACGGAGCCGAGATTCCTGCAAAGGTCGTACTGAAGGACAGCGACATGGATATGGCCTTCATTATGCCGGTGGCTAAGCCGGACAGACCCATCAAAGCCCTCGATCTTTCAAAAGAGGCTTCCACCGATATTCTGGATAATATCCTGATACTGTCCCGATTGGGCAGGGTTGCCGGTCGTGTGCCTTCGATTTCGATGCACCGTGTAGAGGCAATAATTAAAAAACCGCGGACTTTCTATGTTATTGACCAGAATATTCTCGACGGCAAGCTTGGATCGCCTGTATTTTCTACGGATGGAAAAGTTATAGGGATATTTTTATTGAGGGTAGTTGAATCCGGACAAAAAAGTTCTTTGATCTCTAATCTATTGGGGATTAATACCTTCGGGGTGATGTCCGTCATCCTGCCTGCTGGAGAGATTATGGAGATTGCAAGGCAGGCACTTGAGATAAAGGACAAGGAAAAGATCGAAAAATGAGGATAAAACTATTCCATTTCCTTATGCAGCAGGTAAAGTGCCTCACTCAGTGAAATATCCGGATATCTGATGGTTGCTTCTATGATCTCTGTAAGCGGATAATCTACATAATACCCGCCCGGATATGCAATACGCATAAACTTTCTTTTCAAAAGATAGCAGCGTTCATTTTTATCCGGGAACGGAATAATGACATGTTCAAGGTCTTCTTCAAGACGGTAACGTTTTATTAATGAGTTAATCTCTTCCGATTCAAACATAATAGGTCATATAAGTCCTATAGGACCTATCTTATATAAGCCTCTGTGACGTACCTTCTCATCATCCTGTGGCTGTTGAAGTAATAGGCGTTTTTGCCTATAGCATTCTGCATCATCCTTACCCATGTATGCCTGTCGTTGTAATACATTGGGATTATGATATTCTCCAGCTTGGTGTATAGATCATCCGCATCCCTTTTATCCATGGCAGCATTATCGGTAATTGTCTTCTCTGTCGGGCTTGGGCCGATCGCCCAACCGGTAAAACCTTCAATATGCCCTTCGATCCACCAGCCGTCGAGTACGCTGAAGTTCATGACCCCGTTATGCGATGCCTTCATGCCGCTTGTACCGGACGCCTCGCGGGGTCTGAGCGGCGTGTTGAGCCAGACATCAACGCCTGAGACGAGTTTAAGTGCCTTGTCCATATCATAGTTTTTTATATAAGCCATTTTTATCTTTCCCTTTAGCCTCTCTTTTATGACGTGGATCCTTTCAATCAGCCATTTGCCTTGATCATCTTTAGGGTGGGCCTTGCCCGAATAAACAAACTGTATCTTTCCAAAGGCATTTCTTTCGAGTCTCTCAATATCGCTGAATATCAGGTCCGCGCGCTTATAAGCCGTTGCCCTTCTTGCAAAGCCGATTGTAAGGGTTTCGTAGTCCATACCGGCATTTGTCTCCGCATTCACAAAATCAATCAGAATTTTTTTTGCCTCCATATGTGCTGCCCATAATTCGTCGTCCGGGACCCGCCCGACCCTCACAAACAGTTCGGGCTCGTTTGCCCATCCCGGAAGATATTTGTCATAGAGCCTCTTAAGGCTGTCGCATGTCCATGTATAAGTATGGACGCCGTTTGTTATCGCAGATATCTCGTATCCCGGAAACATGCTCTGCGAGACCTCCCCATGTTTTTTGGCAACCCCGTTGACAAACTCACTGAGATTTAAGGCAAGGAGCGTTAAATTCAGATTGTCCTTGCCTCCAAGCTCCTTAAGGACATTCAAGGGTATCGGTTCCCCGAGTATCTTTACAACAAGGTCGTAAGAAAATTTATCGTGGCCTGCCTCGACAGGCGTATGTGTTGTAAACACGCATATATCCCTTACCCTGCTTACATCCCATACAAGCCTTTCATCCCATACATCCTCGATAGGTCTCTTATATCTGAGAAGAAGTTCTATTGTGAGCAGACTGGCGTGACCTTCATTCATGTGATATTTTTTAATCTCAAACCCGAGTTCATGGAGCATTTTTACTCCACCTATACCCAAAATGATCTCTTGTTTCAATCTGTATGCCAGATCACCGCCGTAAAGATGGGCGGTTACCTCTCTATCTTCAGGAGAGTTCCCTTCTATATCGGTATCCAGAAAAAAGATGGGGATACTTCCCCCCGTAAGGCTTTTTACAATATAAAGCCATGCCTGAATCGCAACGTCCCTGCCTTCTATCTGTACATATACCTTTGACGAGGCAAGAGCCATGTACTTTGCCGGCTCCCATAAAGTGGGCAGTTCTATCTGTCTTCCTCTTTCATCTATTTCCTGAGTGAAATATCCTTTTCTACTGATGAGAGTAACCGCAACCATGGGAAGTTTGAGGTCGGCAGCAGACTTTATCGTATCTCCTGCAAGTACACCAAGGCCGCCGCTGTAGGTCGGGATGTCATTCGCTATCCCTATTTCCATCGAGAAGTAGGCGATCTTCGGTTCCTTGGTAAGTTCCTGCATCTGAACTAATAGAGGATTCATAAGTTTATACCCCCCTAATATTTTAACCCTGCTTTTTTCTGATCCGCCACAACAACAAGAATGAAATTTTCGGGATCGAGGTATTTCTTAGCAACCCTTAATACATCGTCCCTTGTAACCGCATTTATAAACGAAGGATATTTTTCCGAATAATCGAGACCGAGGTTATAGAATTCAACCGTTGCAAGAAAATCCGCAATCTTTCTGTTGGTGTCAAGCCTGCGGGGAAAACTCCCTGTAAGATATGCCTTTGCATCGGCTAATTCGGTGTCGGATACATTATCTTCCCTGATTCTTTCTACCTGCTTTAATATCTCCGCTATAACCGTATTCGCAGATTCATTCTTTGTCTGGACACTTGACTGAAACGAGCCTTTGTCCTTTCCCGGTGCAAAAAAACTGTGTACATTGTATGCAAGACCCATATCGTCCCTTATCTTTTGCATAAGTCTCGATGAGAAACCGCCTCCACCAAGTATATAATTCATTACGGAGACTGCATAGAAATCGGGATTGTCCCTGCTGATACCGAGATGGCCTATGATTACATTTGCCTGGGTAACATCCTTTTCTATCTTTACAACCCTTTTTGTTTTTTCTTCGGTTATAGGATTTATCTGCCTTTCGGGCATTTCCGCAATCTTCCATGAATCGAGATATTTCTTAATCAACGAATCCAATTCATCGGGGGTCAGATCCCCAACAACCGAGAGTAGTGCATTATTCGGGATAAAATATTTTGAATGGAATTTGATAATATCCTCTCCGGTTATTACCGAAAGGGTTTCGACCGAGCCTTCTATCAGTCTCCCATACGGGTGTTCTCCGAAGACCTCTTTCCTGAATGCACGGTCTGCAATAAAAGAGGGATCCTCCTCTCTCTGTTTAAGGGATCCCTTTATGAGTTCTCTTTTTCTATCCAGTTCTTCCTGCGGAAATACCGGGTTCAGGACTATGTCCGAAAATAATTCAAAACCCTTTTCCACATCTTTCTTGAGAACGGACAATGATATAGTTGTATAGTCACTACCTGTAGAGGCGCCGAGCGAGGCGCCTATAAATTCTACTTCTTCACTTATCTCCGAAGATCTTCTGTTTTTTGTACCTTCGTCAAGGAGCTCGGCAGTAAGGTTTGCAAGACCGGCCTGTTCCTTCGGTTCGTCCAGTGGACCGGCCTTTATAATCATGGTGACCATAACGATCGGGATGTTATGTTTCTCCGAATACAGGACTGTAAGTCCGTTATCAAGTATTTTTTTATTTGCGTCAAGGGCATATACATAAGTAGGAAGTAAGAAGTAAGAAGTAAGAAGTAGAAAGCAGACAGTAAAAAGTAAAAAATAAAAAACTTTAATCCCTTTTGCATCAATTTTCCAGTTTTTACTTCTCACTTTTCACCTCTCACTTTTCACCGGTATGAGAATTCCAACCGTCCTGTTATCTTCATCCAGATATTTTTTTGCAACCCTGCTTACATCTTCCGGTTTGACCCTTCTAATACCTCCTATGTATTGCTCTTTAAGTTTCCATTCTCCGAGCATTTCGAACATACCTGCTATTTCTGCCTGGAAATATATAGAATCCTGTCCCATTATAAAAGACGCCTCTATCTGGTTCTTTGCCTTTTGGACCTCAAGCTCCGATGGAGATTCTTTTTTAATTTTTTCTATCTCGTCATAAAGTGAATTCTCTACGTCTCTTATTTCTTTTCCTGGAGATGCCGTCGCTGCAAGAAAAAAAAGATAGGGGTCTTTGCTGTGTCCGCTGTAATCCGCATAGGCATTAAGTGCGATCTTTTTCTCATACACGAGTGACCTGTATATCCTTGAGCTCTTGCCTCCCGAAAGTATCATCCCCAGTACCTCGAGGGCATAACTGTCATCGGCGGGAAAACTCGGGGTGTGATATACAGCGATCATATATGGAAGCTCTGCCTCTTTCTTTAACGTTATCCTTTTTTCGCCTTTTTGTTCGTTCTCCTTTGATGTGACAGGTCTCCTGTCTGTTACAGCCGGGATATTCCCGAACGATATTTTTATCCTTTTAATAATATCGTCTGCCGTAATATCTCCGGCTGCAACTATAACTGCATTATCCGGAGAATAATATGCCCTGTAATGATTGTAGAGATCATTCCGTTCGATCGAAGCTATATCGGACATCCAGCCTATAACGGGCCAGTGATATGGATGGGACCTAAATGCAGCAGCCATTACCTCTTCATACAATGAATTCTGCGGATCATCTTCATACCTCATCCTCCGCTCCTCCATAACAACGCTTCTCTCTGCCGTAACCTCTTTCGAATCCAACATAAGATTTTGCATCCTATCCGCCTCGAGATCAATAGAGAGACCTATCCTGTCGGAAGCGAGGGTCTGGTAATACATTGTATAATCCTTTGTTGTGAATGCATTATCAACACCCCCGTCTTTCTGGACTATCTTCGAGAATTCCTTTGAGCCGTATTTCGGGGTTCCCTTAAACATCATATGCTCAAGGAGATGGCTCAGCCCGCTCTTGCCGGCAGGCTCATTTCTCGAACCTACACGATACCATACCTGAAATGTTGCAATCGGTGCCTTATGATCTTCGATAATAAGAACCTTTAATCCATTATCGAGTTTGTATTCCTTTACCCCGGTAGAAGCGATATCTTTAGCGGGGTTTAGCTCTCCATAAATGAACACAGGTATGAGAAGGATTATAAATATCATCGCAGAGATTGTTCTTTTCATACCAGTAATAATAGCATATCTCCTCTATCTTTTCCCTAATACAAAATTACCAAAAATCAACAAGAAACTAAAAATTGACCAAAATTTCTGTAATATACATGGGTACAGGTATGATTATTGCGTTAAATTTTTATGTAAGATTCAATGATAGGCTTTCTAATAAACAACGAATAGTTTTAAAGAGAAGATGGGTGCGAAGAAAAACCCTTTATTAACAGATGGTTAAATTGTAAATCTACTTCGTTATTAAAAAATTGGCAGATTTTGGTATTTTTACCCATATAATTTTTTGGGGGTTAATGCACTTTTCAGGGAAGAAATATGCGTAAATTGAAACAAAAAAATAGGCGTGGTAATTTATCACAAATAAGTTCCCCTCTAAAAAAAGGGGTGTAGGGGTGTGTAAATGAGGGTATCAGTATAGCATCATGAACCACAAAATTATTTATGGATGGGGAGGTGAAAAACTTATAAATGAGCTTAAAGGGGTTCTGAGATATTTAAATTTTGTAACGTCAAAATTTACGAAAGAGAGAGGATTGTCATGAAAAAGATTTTGATGTTTTCGATTGCAGTAGTTTTAGGGCTTTTCTTTAATATGTCCGCATGGGCAGAGACAACGGATGGGAATATAACATCAACCGATAACCTGATGCCCGGTACTGTTGAGGGCACCGGGACGCATTTTGAGGTAACCGACAGCGAGTATCTCAATATTACCCTCGAGAATTAGGCTATAATTTTCTAAGGTAGGGCAGCAGGTAGACTCCCTGCTGTCCTACCCTCTCATT
>JACQXD010000228.1 GCA_016208875.1 Nitrospirota bacterium | reverse complement strand
AGTTTACGAAAAATATTTCTCGATTTCCCTAAATTACCTTATTATCTATGCAATATTCCCTTCACCGTGAATTGCTGGGACGCTACTATATCTGGGTTACACCAGGCACAGTAACAATAACTGTTTCGGCAGATGGATACAACTCATCTTCATTCACAGAAGACATATCACCATACGAGACAGTAACCGAAAACATAAGCCTTACACCTGTAGCAACACAGCAATACACATTAACAGCCTCAAAGTCAGGCACAGGAAGCGGAACGGTAACAAGCTCGGATGGACTGATCAATTGTGGTTCTGACTGTTCGGAGATATACAATTCAGGCACAAGTGTAACCCTTACTGCGACAGATACATGTTCCACATTTGGAGGATGGTCAGGCTGTGATTCGACAACCGACAATACATGCACAATAGCTATGAATGCGGCAAAAAGCGTAACAGCAACCTTTACGCTAAATCCCACAAACAAACACGACTTCAACTGTGACGGTAAGCCGGATATATTATTCCAGAACGAAAGTACAGGGCAACTTCAAGCATGGTTCATGGATGGGGCGACACAGATCGGTTCTGGATATCTGAGTCCGGACAATCCGGGGAATGTAGACTGGAAGGTAGTAGGGATAGATGATTTCAACGGTGACGGTAAGGGAGATATATTATTCCGGTATGAGGGTACCGGTGATCTCGTGGTGTGGTATATGGATGGTACAACGGAAACCGATTGGTCGTTTTTAACCCCCCCCACTCCCGGCGATACTAACTGGAAGGTCACGGGAATCGGTGACTTCAACTCCGATGGGAAACCGGACATACTATGGCAGCATCAGAGTACAGGGAAACTTATGGTATGGTACATGGATGGTGTAACGCGAAGCAGCTATGCCTATCCGAATCCTGATAATCCGGGAGATACCGACTGGAGGGTCACGGGTGTTGATGACTTCAACTCCGACGGGAAACCGGACATACTATGGCAGCATCAGAGTACAGGACAACTTGCCGTATGGTATATGAACGGTATAAAACGGAGTAACAGTACCTATCTGAGTCCCGACAATCCCGGCGATATAAACTGGAAGGTAGTAGGTATTGATGACTTCAACTCCGATGGAAAGCCGGACATACTATGGCAGCATCACAGCACAGGGCAACTTGCCGTATGGTATATGGATGGAGTAACACGGAGGGGTATTAATTCCCTTTGGTATCTCGCTGCGGTCTTAGACCCCGTCGGGTTCTCATCCCCTCGCCATTACGGTTATGAGAATGCTGCCTGCTCCTTTATGAACAGTATCGGCCTCCGATACGATGGTTATTTCGGGGCTCAATCCCTTCACTTGCGTTGCGGCTCGATACCTCCCGCTTCCCGCTCCACACAATCAGTTGCCCAACTGCATGGGGGATTAGGTGTTGGGCTGGTGGTTAGCCTCTGCCCAAGCTGGACTTACACCAGCAAGAATTAATACGCTTTACTCGGCACACTCATAGTTGATTCCCTCCATCTTAATTTTTGAATGTAATTTTTAAAAGCTCTGGATTCTCGCCACGGCGAGTTACCGAGGAGACCAGCCTCCGCAGGAATGACCTTTAAGTAATTACTTCAAGGCGGAACACCGGAAGAAACACATGGGTCTCTATTAGTCGGAGGAATCATAATTCCCTCCAGAGATTGATGCTGATTTTTTGAAAAGAAAATTTTTTAAAGAAAAATACTTACTTACTTACTTACTTACTTACTTACTTACTTACTTACTGAGCAATATTGAGGCCAGATTAAAATTCAGTGCTGAAAATATAACAACTTTCAGAGATAAGTTTCTTTCCACCCTACCCCCTTGTTCTATTTAGATAAGATGACCTATAATTTTTTAGCATAACGTGAAAGTTTATGTCAAGAATTTTTTAAACATTAAAATTTTTTAACCAAAAACGTACAGACATCGCTTTCTCCACAGGCGAATCCGCTCGTGGCGGACAAAAATTTCTTTAATGCATTAGTAGCTGAAAGCTGTCAGTTATCAGTTTTTAGCTATATGATGGTGTCGATCCCGACAAATCAGGATATTTATCGGGACACTTTTCTAAATGCATTCCCAGGGTTAACGGAACTTTTTCATAACTTTTTAATGTAAAATATTTTCTATGAGATCCGACAGACTTCTTGAAGATATAAAATCCCGCCTGGATATAATCGAAGTAATCTCCGATTATGTAGAACTCAAAAAATCAGGCCAGAACTATAAGGCGAACTGTCCTTTTCATTCCGAAAAGACCCCTTCATTCATGGTAAGCCCCGGCAAACAGATATTCCATTGTTTCGGGTGCGGAGCGGGAGGTGATATCTTCGGTTTTGTTATGAAATATGAAAATCTTAATTTCAACGAGACATTAAAATTTCTTGCAAAAAAGGCCGGTATAAAACTCTCGGTTTATAGGCTTGAAGGCGACTCACCCGAGAAAAAGGAAAAACTATATGCCATCCAGAAAGAGGCACTCAATACATTTATAGAAAACCTTAAACAGTCAAAGACAGCCTGTTCTTACCTTGCCAAGAGGGGCGTCTCAGAGGAGATGATCCAGGCTTTTTCTCTTGGATATGCAAATAAGGAGTGGAAGGCATTGTATGAACATCTCAAGGCAAAGGGGTTTGAAGATTCCCTTATTCCCCAATCCGGACTCGTCTTTACCGGTGAAAAGGGAATATACGACATCTTCAGGAACAGGTTGATATTCCCCATATTTAATATTCAGGGAGATGCCGTGGCCTTTGGCGGCAGGGCTATAGACGATTCAATGCCGAAGTATCTTAACTCTCCCGAAACGCCGTTGTTCAAAAAAGGCGAGACACTTTATGCCCTTAATATGGCAAAAGATGAGATCAGGAAAAAGGATTACGTGACTATTGTCGAAGGGTATCTCGATGTAATTATGTGCCATCAGCATGGTTTCAAAAATGCAGTTGCACCTCTCGGCACTGCATTGACAACAGGTCATCTGCAAAAGCTCGGCAGGTTTACTAAAAAGGTCTTGTTGGTCTTTGACGGAGATGCTGCAGGCGTTTCAGCGGCAAAGAGATCAATAGCCATTCTTTACGAGCAGGGGTTCAGGGGCAAGGTATTGTTACTGCCGGAAGGAGACGACCCGGACAGTTTCCTAAGGAAAACCGGCAGCAGCGCATTCCGGTCCGAAATGGGAAAGGCTATGTCCATGGTCGATTTTATCCTCAATCTAAAAGGGGAAAGGGCCGACAATATCAGGACCGCTATTGAAATAATAGACAATACAAGGGACTTAATCCTAAGGGAAGAGCTTTTCAGGGAACTCTCTGAAAAATCAGGGGTAAGGGAGTCCGTCATAAGGGGGGAAACTAAGAAATATCGGCAGGGACCAAAAATCAGAACCGCAACTGCCGGTCCAAGGCCCCATGAATTCCTCTTTAATGAAGATCTTCTACTTTTAAGTGCCATAGTGTCATTCCCCGGGCATGCCCCTTATATCTTCGAGAATCTGAACATCGAAAGCATACGCACTCCACTCGTTAAAAAAATCTTTAAAGAAATCCAACCTTCAGCCGATAAGTTAAATATGAATGTTATGCTCGACCTATTGGATGACGATGGGAAATCACTTATTACCAGGCTTTCGCTTAACCCCGGATTTGACGTCGAACAGGTTGATAAGAATATCACGGACTGTCTGAAAAAGATTACACATTACGAGATGGAAGAGAGGATAAAAGAGGCAAAAAAAAGCGGGGATATTCGACTTCTGAATAAACTATTGCTGGAAAAACAAAAAATAATAAGGAGGAAAGATGATAGAACAGAGTGAGCTATTCGAAGAAGACATCGATAGAGAAGGGATCCCCCTGTTGAAAGAAGAAATTGAAGGAGAACTTATTGAAGAATCAATAGAAAAAAAATCGGTATTCGCGGATCTGCAATATGACCCCATAAAAATCTATCTTAAGGAAATGAGCGGCGTCCCTCTTCTTACAAAGGAAGGAGAGGTGGAGATAGCAAAGAGAATCGAGGACGGAAGAAGGAAGGTAGCAGAGATAATTTTTTCCCTCCCGTTTGCACTCAAAAAGCTGGTCGCCCTCGGAGAGTTTATCGAAAAGGGAGAGGCTCCGTTAACGGAGATCATACAGAACGGGGAAGAAACACTGGAAGAAGACGTGCTTGCCGAAAGAAAAAGATTTTTTAATGTAACATCCGGGATAAAGAGACTGTATGAGAAAAGGAAAACATATCTCAAAAAGCTTGCCGATGGAAGAAACCCGGCAGGCAAAAAAATATCCGGCTTGCTTAATGCGAATATGACGGAAATGCTGCACAAAATAAAAGAATTGAGATTAAAAGAGGATACACTGCTCGCTTTCTCCGAAGATGTAAAGAATTCCCTGCTCAAAATGGATTACATAAATAAACGGTTGTCATTTCTGAATAAGAAACTGAGACAGAGAGGAATTGATGGAGATAAGCTTGAGAAAAGGGGCACCAAAAAACTACTGCGAGAAGATCGAAAAAAACTTCTCGATGACTACAGGGCATGCAAGCAGGAAATATCAAAAAAGGAGACCGACCTTGGCATTAAATCAGAAAAAGTGAAAAAGATATTCAATCTCGTTACTGAAGTAGAGAGGACTGTTATCGAGGCAAAAAGGGAGATGATAGAAGCTAACCTGCGACTCGTTATAAGCATAGCAAAGAAATATATGGGGAAGGGGCTGAGTTTTTCCGATCTGATCCAGGAAGGCAATATAGGTCTGATGCGGGCATGCGACAAATTCGAATATGAGAGGGGTTATAAATTCAGCACGTATGCGACATGGTGGATAAGACAGGCAATCACAAGGGCACTGGCAGACCAGTCAAGGACAATAAGGATCCCCGTCCACATGGTCGAGACAATGAACCGCATACTAAGAACAACGAGAGAACTTGTGCAGGAACTCGGAAGAGAGCCGGTTCCCGAGGAAGTTGCTTATAAGGTGGGGATACCTATGGAAAAGGTTAAATCCATATTGAAAATATCGAAGGAGCCTATATCTCTTGAGACTCCCATAGGAGACGAGGAAGACAGCCATCTCAGCGATTTTATCGAAGACAAGGGCATTGCTTCTCCTCTCGATGCTGCAATACAAGACGATCTAAAGGTCCAGATAAATAGGGCACTTTGCACCCTCAGTCCTAAAGAAAAAACGATTTTAAGAAAGCGGTTCGGAATAGGAGAAGAAACACCCCGAACTCTCGAAGAGGTCGGTAAGGAATTCGAAGTTACACGAGAAAGAATAAGACAAATAGAGGTAGGGGCAATCCGCAAACTAAGACATCCATCGAGAAATAAATGGCTGAAAACCTTTATTCAGAAAACGTGATTTAATAAGGAGTGCATAAGTAAGGCATCATTATTGAAAAATCTCCCCCCGCCCCTCTTTGCCAAAGAGGGGTATGTTCCTCCCTTTGGCAAAGGGAGGTTAGGAGGGATTTTATAATCAATGTCTTCATACTTATAACCGTATTAGTAATAATCAGAGGCATAATAGCCTCTGACAAATGCATTTGGGGAGGGTAATCAGATCATTGACCTTGTCCGGCATGAAGCTTTCGGAATTCAAGACGTTATGCACAAAATTAAATATCATCCGCCTTTGATTCGGAGTTACGTCGGGATAAAACACGGGATTTGCCACGACAGCACTCCTGAATGCAAAAAAAGGTGCAAGGACGGAATAAATATCCGTATCTCCCGATAGCCGGACATATTCATCAAAGAATAATCTCAACCCCTCGATATACGCCCCACGAACGGTATCGTGATACTTTATGGAGAAGAAGATATAATTTATCGCAAGTGCCGTGACATCATCCGCAGGCTCTCCCCACGGACACCGACTCCGGTCGAGGAGAACGAAATCAATTTTAGATTTCGGATTTCGGATTTGCGATTTCGGATTTTTCAATCCGCAATCCGCATTCCGCAATCCGCATTCCGCATTTTGCTTGAACCATATATTCCCGGGATGGAAATCCCCATGTATTTGGGAGAGCCGTTTATATTTTGGTTTTAGCCTGTAGACCCAGTCTACAGACTTTTTAATTATATCCGTCATTTCTTTGTAAGGCAGAGTCCCATCCGGGTATGTATCGAAAACACCCATAAGACACTCACCGTGCCCTACGGTGTCTCTCAACTTCCTCCAGTAAAGTGTTTTGGAATCTTTCTTAATTGAGTGAATGTCAGCGAGATATGAGGCCATTACCTTTATTTTTTGGATGTCGGAGTCTCCGAGTTTATCTTTGCCTGTGAATTCATTCAGGTCATTGAAATAATTGCTACCCTCTGCCTTTTCCATAAGGAGGTAATATTCCCTGCCTCCTCCGATAGACTTGACCGCCCCGCCTTCCATCTCTGAAAGGACATCTATAGCCTTCACATGTTTCGCGAGATTTTTGAACTCATCGAGGTCAAGGAGGAATATCCCTGCCCTGTCAGATGGATATTCATGTCCGAAGTTTTCCGGCATGAGGGTTTTTACGACATAAGATTTAATGCCCCTCTTTGTTTTTATCTCTATAAGAAAACCTGAGCCATGAACACCACTGCCGAGCTTTTTAATCTTTATCTGAGAGACATTCCTGAATTTCTTTTTGAGGTAAGTCTTTAATGCGGTTTCGTTAAGCATGATTAAACTTCACTTTATCTCTCAAATCCTTTGTCTACATCTTACCATCCTGCCTGCCGGCAGACAAGTATCCGGCCAGTGGTTCAGGATAGTGTTGTCGGCCTCATAACTTCCGATTTGTTATTCATGCTCTAAATATTCCTTTGGTGATAGTATCTTCAAATTGAAGGGTAGAGTCTTAATCTCAAGAAGGTCTTTATCTCCTGTTATCAGAAATCCGGCTTTTGCTTCAAGGCAGCATTCAAGCAGCATATTATCTTCTTCGTCTCTGCAGAGATTTAAGCGTTTAGATGGGAATATAAGCTTTGCATTTGCTACAAAGGATGCTATACCTGCAATTAAAGTCTCTAATTGGGGATGAGAAATTTTTCCTTCCGCCTTAAGTTCCAAAGGGACTTCACGATATTCTTTAAGAATATCTGAGGAAATATAAATATTCACTTCTGCAAAAGCTTTTTTTATAGCTCTTTCAGGAATTCCGCCAAAAACAAAGGCAGAAACAAGCACACCGGTATCAACGACTATTTTATTTCTTTTTTCCGTAAGCCTTTCTCCTTACTGCTTTTACCGCATTGTCAATATCCTTCATCGTCAATCGCGTGCCCTTAAATGCCTCTCTTGCCACCTTGAAAGCAGCATCAAGCCGCTCCTCCGGTGAAAGGACTGATAGAATATAATCCTCAGGGCTAATCTTTTTTGCAGTAGCAACACCCATTCAAACCACCTCCTTAATTGTTCTGTAATTTTAACATTTTTCTTACCAACCTGCCTGTCCGCAGACAAGTATCCGAGTAGGGATTTCAGGATCGGATTGTCTCTCCCATCTCAGCAATTAGCCTTTGAATTCGCCTTTCTGCTTCTTGCCTTAAAAGCCTCATACCTTCCAATGCTTCCATTTTTTTGTCAAGGTTGAAGACAATTTTTTTATATAAAGAGTCGCTGACCCTATTTATTTCTTATCGAGTTTTCAATTCAAATTTCCGAGGATTCTACTTGCTCATAAAATTCATCAATTGCCTTCTGTATCTCTAAGGTCTTCTGAATTGCCGTAACTATCCTGCAATAGGTCTGAATCTCATCAAGGGTTAGTATCCGTTCCTTCCTGTCCTTCAGCCATTTGTCACAGACCTGATAACCGCCGATCTGATAACGCCATACCTCCTCTGAAATACTTTCAAAGTATTGCTCTTTGTTGATATAAACACGGCCACCCCTCACCCAACCCTCTCCCCCAAGGGGCGAGGGACTATATGTTTCCCTCCCTTGAGGGGAGGGATTAAGGGAGGGTGTATATTTCGGTTTTTCTACCCTGTTGTCTCCCTTACCCTGAAACCGTGCAATCGGTGAATCAAGTTCTGATGATTTGAGCAGGTGAAGATTAACAAGCTTGTTTCCGTGTTCAGACATTTTCTTGAATAGCTTATAATCCTCAGTAAACGGCACTCTCGGAAAATCTATCTTCAGGAACTCTGCGTATTTTGTCCTGTATGTCTCGGAATAAAGGACAGCATAGATGTAATAGAAGATTTCTTCAGGCAAGGGAGTTTTCTTAAACGTCTTCGTTAATTTCTCCACAAGTTCAGAAGACAGGTTAGGTTTTTTCACGCCGTAATCTGCCTCTGGTTCGAAGAGCATAAAGGCGCCACCTATTATTTTTTCCTTTGTCTTTTTAGAAGCCGCATAAAAATAAAGAGGGAAATTTACATTTCCCCCGCGATAAAAAAGGTTAAAATCTTCAATATAATTAGAACAGAAGATAATATTCCAAGACTTTTCTAATCCTACAACTTGTCCTGCTCTGCCTATGCATAAAGCAATATTTTCTTTTAACATGTGCTGCATAACTTCATGTCGAGGCATGCAATGGAATCCACGAGATTTTCCAGTATAGTATGTGTATCTCACATCAAATGGTCTGTAGAGAATCGGGGCTATCTTCTTCTTTTCAAGTCCACCTTCTCTTAAGTCGTTTTGTGCAAGTTCAACCTTCCAATCTCTAACATCTTCTCCAAGGTCGTATGCCTGACGTGCAAGTTCACTATCAAGTCTTGAAAAATTCAGAACTGTCTGCCACATTTCTTCTTTTGACCACTTAATTGTAAGATTGTCTCTTGCCGTTACTATCCCCACGCTGTTTAGTGGAAAAATGTCAGTAATCTTCCAGAACTTTTCATATGCTTTCGCACGTCGTTCATGTCGCGGTATAAGCAGGTAAAAGTCTGATTTGGGATTGATGTTTTTCCACTTTGTAGAATTGATGTCATTAGCCTGTAGCCATGAATATTTTTGTTCTCTTTCTCCCCACAGTTCAGCGTGAAGAATTGCCTTCTTTTTCCCTTTCTTTTTAATACACAAGGCTATAGCAACGCCCTGTTGTATGTCGAAAACATTTGTATCCTTTGAACCGTCCGGGCACTTTTCTTTTTTCAGGCTATTGCCGTGCAGGTCTAAGAGGTGTATTTCATCAAACGTATTCATGAGGGATTGTCTCATCCCTCTGAAGGTCGGGTTATCAAGATAACTGTGGTTAGTGATAAACCCTAAGACCCCTTCACCTGATTGATCTATCTTCCACTGAGCAAATCGAATGAACTTGACATAATCATCCTGAAGCCATTTCGGATTTTTTTCTCCTAAAATTTTGCTGTCACAAATTTTATAATCTTCGATCAGTCTGCCTATCCAAGTTTTTTGCTTTACCTTAAGATTTTTATCAGCTTTCCTCGTCATCGTAAACCATTGCCCATTTCTCAATTCATAATGTGAAATATATTGAGTTCCTTCTTTGACATCTATCAATTGCTCGCTGACATTAAAGGAATGCCCCGAATACGGAGGATTTCCTAATATAACTAAGATGGGTTTTTTCTTTTTTATACGCCCTGCTAAATGACTTTCTTCTGATAAGGAAGCCATCCCAGGCAAGTCAGTTGCAGCAAGTTCTTCCATCTCAAGGGTATTGGTAAGATACAGTTTTACCCTGTCATCCTTCTGCAACTTGAATCCTAATTCCTCAAGCAGAAAGGACATCTTTAAATGACCTACTGCATACGGAGCCATCATTAATTCAAAGGCATAGAAGTTTTTTAGAATATGGTCTCTTATGAAATTCTCCTTGCCTCCCTCTCCGTATTTTGATACAAACTCGTCCACTGCAACTTTTGCCGTTTGTGCTAAAAAGGTAAGCGTACCTGCTGCTGGGTCTAATACTGTCACGTTTTTATCTGCGAACCCGTCAGCCTTATTAAACTGCTCTTTCAAGATGCTATGCAGGGAACGGACAATGTAGGAAACAACAGGTTCAGGAGTGTAATAGACTCCCCTCATCTCTCTTGTTTTGGGGTCATACTCGGATAGGAATGTTTCATAGAAATGGACTATGGGGTCTTTGCCTTTGCCCTCGTGGAAATATTGATGCAGCAACTTGTTTGTCTGTTAAAGTCCCCCCCTATTGCCCCCCCCTTGGCAAGGGGGGGAAATAGGGGGGGTATGACGTGTCCGGGCTGCAAACAAACCATAAGTAATTGTCTGTGCATACAGGTCTGAAAATTTATCCTCTGTAAGACTGCTGATAAGGTATTCCTTGAAAGCCTTATAGAAACCTCTGATAAATCCCTTACCTGTCTTTTCTTCTTCCCTCAACTCCTGTGATATAACCTCATCCTTTAGAAACCGTGTCCTTTTGGCAAGCTCTATCGCAAGGGTCTTTGCATTGTAGACTTTCGGAATGGAGAATGAAAAGAATTTCTCTAAAAGCTGTAATAGTTCTGCTTCCTTTTCAACAGGTGGTGTGGTTTTCAGCTTGTTGAGTATTACAGGTCTGCCGATAATGACTTTATCCGTTATCTCTCCGTTACGGTATAACCTGAACTCAAGGAAATTGGTAAGCATCAGGTTCGGGAAGGTATGCAGGTATCTCTTTAGCTGTTCAGTGTCCTCTATGCGGTCAAGGTTTTCAATTGACGGGTCTTTAGCTTCAATGTACCCTGTTATATGCTGTTTGCCATCCCATACCCTGAAATCGGGGTTTCCTGCTTCAGTCTTTTTCGGTAGGACAGTAACATGAATTTTTTTCTTGATGATAGAGGTGGAATACTCTTCAAGCATGTATTGCAAGACAGGGTAATGACTTACTTCTGTTGCATCGCCTCTGCTTGATGTCGCAGCTAATTTTTTTAAGTATGCTCTAATCATTGTGTTTTATTACGCCTTGCGGTTCTTCTGCCTGCTATCACCTTCATACTTCCCCATCTTCGACCAAAACACCCCAAGTAGAACCTAGGTGCCGTGCGACAAAAAACATTCGTTAACGTGCGGAGTGATATTTATAAACGCCCTGCGAGTCGGGATATTAAACCAAAGTTCTTTTCTGTAGCTTTTCACATCTCCCCGAAATTACTCCTGTACCTCTCAATAAATTCCCCGTATGTATAGCAATGCTCTTGCGTTCCGTATTTCTCTACTGCATACACTGCTGCTGCAGAACCTATCTTTGCAGAGGTCTGAATGTCCTTTCCCATCGCAAGCCCTTTTAGCAACCCTGCCCTATATGCATCACCTGCACCCGTAGGATCAACGACATTATCGGCCATTGCAGGAGGGATATTTACTTCGGATTTAGACGTAGAGATCAGGGAACCTTTCTCGCCGAGGGTTGTGATAATAGTCTTTGTAATGCCGAGTAACCCCTTTTTATCCATACCTGTCATATTCATTATCATTTCAAGTTCATAGTCATTGGATATGAGCATCATCGAGCCGTTGATCCACTCTCTTAGAGCTTCCTTTTCCCATGCAGTTAGGGACTGTCCCGGATCGCAGATATAATTCATACCCATACCCTTACATGCCTTTGCGTAGTCAGCCATGTCCTGAAGATTTCCCGGTGCGATAAGGGCGATCGAATCCTTGTCATCGGGATTTTTGAATTTATATCCGGACGGATATTTCATAGCGCCGGGGTTGAATCCTGTTATCTGGTTATCGGCCTTATCGGTAGTTATGTATGCTCCAGCAGTAAACTCCTCATTTATTATCTTGATCCCTTCAACGGAAATACTCTTCATCTTCAACCATTCGAAATAACGGTCATAGTCTTTTCCTATGGTTGCGAGGATCGTAGGCTTTTCATCGAGAAGACTTAAGGAGTAGGCAATATTTCCCGCTGTCCCGCCGAATTTTTCTACCATCCCGTTAACCGTAAAACATACATTTAAGATGTGTATCTTGTCGGGCAGGATATGGTCGGAAAATTTGCCGGGAAAGTCCATGATCCTGTCATATGCCATAGAGCCTGAAATATAAATGTTCATAATCTCTCCTTCTAAAAAGTGTCAGCTTCGGTTTTCGGTGTCTATTCTCTCATGCTATTGAATCGTACCCTTTTGTTTACGCAATGCCACTAGTTCATCTTCAATTCTCTTTTTATCATCCTCAAGTTTTCTCTTTTTGGCCATATTCTGCTGCAGCATCATATTTTCGCCGGAGGAAAGGGCATCGCCCAGACTCTTGCTATAAAGGGCCTGAATCCTTACCTTTGTCCTCAAAAGATCACCTTCGATTGCTTTAAGTTCAGCCTCTTTTTCGGATATTTTTTTATCAATATCATCCGGCATATTTCTAATAACCGGCCTTTCTTCTACTTCAGGCTTCAGCCTTTCTACCCTTTCAGGTTCTGCGGGCTTTGTGACCTCCATCTCCCTATTCGTCTTTAATTCTCTGACAGGCCCCTCGCTCGATTCTATCTTAAGGATGTTCTTCTCCGGTATCCCTACCATACCGTTGCCGAAGTAAACCCTTATCTCCCCTTCCGCTTTTTCATAATGGCCGATCCCCTTTATCACAGAGCCGTTTTTAAGGTAAATGGTATAAGAGGCATCGGCAATTGATGGTAAGATAATAAAAAAAATAGATAGTAAAATAAAGGTAGTGCACAGTATTTGAGCGGATTTATTTTGCCGATATTCCAATAAACACCCCCCTTTGTCCCCCCTTGATAAGGGGGGATTGGAGGGGGGTGAGGTAAAATACCTCGGAGACCGTAAGGTCGAGAATGAGCGAAAATGCTGTACACTACCTTTATTTCCAATCTTGGTCTGATTCATCACTCTTTTAACCCTTCAACAATCTTTTCTGCAACTTTCCTATTAAACCCTTTTATGCCCGCAATCTCATCGAGACTTGCCTTTTTTACACCTTCTATACTACCAAAATATCTCAAAAGAGCAAGCCTTCTTTTTTTGCCTATACCCGGGATATCCTCGAGGACCGACTTCATCGTCCTCTTGTCCCTCAATTTTCTGTGAAAGCTTATCGCAAACCTATGGGCCTCATCCCGTATCCCCTTAAGTAAAAGAGCAGCAGGGGTTCTATCTTCAAGATCAATGGGGCGATCAGAAGTAAGAGTGAATGCCCTATCGGGTTTTTTTGCAATAGAGATAAGTTCAACCCCTTTTATATTATATTCTTCGAACGCCTTTTTTGCCGCCTCAAGCTGTCCCTTACCGCCGTCAATTACCATCAGGGATGGGAGCTCGTCCCCAAGATTTAATATCATCCTTTCGGTAATCTCGCGCATCATCGAATAATCATCCATACCCTCTACAGTCTTTATCTTAAGGTGTCTGTACATATCTTTTTTAAACTCCCCCTCCGACCAGTAGACAAATGCACCGACAGATTCGCTTCCGAAAATCGTAGACACATCGAGTGCACCTATGCTGCGGGGGATATCCTTAATGCCGAGTTTCTCTTTCGCAGCCCGTAGAATTTCTTCTGAGGTCGTCTGTTTTTTATTTCTATTATTAAATAGTATCCTTGCATTTTCTTCAGCCATTTTGAGAAGTTCCAGTCGCTTGTTTTCGGAGGGAACGATTATCCTTACCCTTTTACCCCTTCTTTGCCTTAGCCATGCAGTCAAAACCGTCATTCCATCAGGACGCGCGTGTAGGATAATCTCGTCGGGAGGGATAATCTCCTTTGTGTAAAACTGCTCGATAAAATTATGTAATAATGTCCTGGCCGGAATATCACCGGTATCCTTAAGAAAAAAGTCCTTTGTTCCGATCATGATACCACCCCTTATAAAGAAAACCTGAAATGCAGCCTCTTTGCCGGGTGCATGGAAGCCTATGACATCAATATCTCCGAGCTCCGGGGCAACCACCTTCTGTGATTCCCATATATGTTTTAGGTTATTTATGCTGTCTCTGATCCTTGCCGCATCCTCGAACCTGAGTTCCTCGGAAAACCTTTCCATCTTTTTCTCAAGTCCTCTGAGGAGTTCTTTTTTCTCTCCCCGAAGGAAAAGCCTCACATCCTCGACTATCTTCATATACTCTTCCTTGCTTATAAGACCTGCACATGGTGCAGGACATTTCCCCATCTGGTGCTGGATGCAAGGTCTCATAGGTTTATCGAGGAGATACCTGCATGGTCTTAGGAGAAAGTTTCTCCTGATCAACGTCAGTGCCTCCCACATACCGGCCGCAGGCACATATGGCCCGAAGTAAAGTGCACCGTCTTTTTTGATCCTTCTCACTACCTCGAGTCTCGGCCATTCTTCGTTTATAGTCAGTTTCAGATAAGGATAATTTTTGTCGTCTCTTAGGATTATGTTAAAGCGGGGTTTGTACTGTTTTATCAGATTGGCCTCAAGTACAAGTGCCTCGAGCTCGTTATTCGTGACTACATAGGAGAAGTCTCTTAAGTTTCCAATCATAACGGATTTTCTGGCATCAAGCCCTGCCGACTTTTGAAAATAGCTTCTGAGCCTGTTTCTCAGGTTTTTTGCCTTACCGACATAAAGCACATTTTCCTTCGGGCCTTTAAATATGTAGACCCCTGGTTTTGGAGGGACAAGAGAGAGCTTCCCGGTCATCATAAATAATTATAGCATCATTGAAACGGATAGGTTTCTTCCCTTTCCGTTAATCTTATGCTATAATAGGTATATATTACCAACTATGAGGGCAAGGCTTTTATATCATAGCAAAAAGGTAAAACCGGACGGAGATACCATTGAGATTTTTGTATTTTTCAATATCTTCCTTCAACTTTACACTTTTCACTTTCAGCTTATAACTTTTTTAACTGGCGGAGGGGGTGAGATTCGAACTCACGGTAGAGTTTCCCCTACAACGATTTTCAAGACCGTCGCCTTCAACCGCTCGGCCACCCCTCCAAAAGCAAGCTAAGAGTTACGAGTTTGGAGTTACGAGTTAACAACCGTCTATTAATAATATCAAAAGCATGCTTTTTAAGACAAGCAAGAAGCGGGGGAACACACGGCAACGTCAAAGTCGGCTTAAGAAACCAATTGGAATTCAGGAAAGAAATCAAGCAGGAAGTTATAAGGGGCTGAAGATACTTCATAGGAGTAGAAATTAACATAAAAGGCATTTTGCGTATCGCAACTGGTAATGCA
>JACQXD010000239.1 GCA_016208875.1 Nitrospirota bacterium | reverse complement strand
CCGTCTAAAAGACTATATTCAGTATGTAGGTGGAGAGGAACGTAATCGGAATGTAGATGCATAAAAAATATTAACCCTACAAGGGCAGGCAAGTCAACTTAAATAATCAATACTTTACAACGACTCACGATGGCAATTATAATTAAAAATAGCATGAAAAAGAAGATATTTATCGGAATAGTTATATTGCTCCTTGGATTTCTGCTCGGGGGAATTTCATTTTATATCCTCGGCAGGATTACGGGCACATCTCGACCTTCTCTATCGGTTCCGCCCGGGGTCCCGGGGCATATAATAGAAACATCAAAGGCATTCTCCGAGATAGCAAATACTGTTTCTCCCGCTGTTGTGAATATCTCCACAACCAAGATCGTGAAACGGGATGTACCGTCATTTTTTGAGGACCCGTTTTTTAATTTTTTTGACCCATTTCATGAGTTCGGTTTTCCAAAAAAATGGAAAGAGCAGAGTCTCGGTTCAGGTGTCATCGTATCGAGCGATGGTTATATAATCACGAATAACCACGTGGTGGAACGGTCGGAGGATATTAAGGTTATACTTTACGATAAGAGGAGTTTTGCAGGTAAAGTCGTCGGGGCAGACCCAAAGACGGATATCGCGGTAGTGAAGATCAATGCGAGAGACCTCCCAACAACCGTATGGGGGGATTCAGATAAGTTACAGGTCGGGGAATTCGTTCTCGCTATAGGTAATCCGTTCGGCTTAAGCCATACGGTAACTATGGGAATAATAAGTGCTGTCGGAAGGGTCAGTGTTGGGATAACGGACTATGAAGATTTTATACAAACAGACGCTGCTATAAATCCCGGCAATTCGGGTGGTCCGTTAGTAGACATTAAAGGGAACGTCATAGGTATCAATACGGCAATATTCTCTAAGACCGGCGGCTATCAGGGCATAGGTTTTGCCGTCCCGAGCAACCTTGCCCGTTCCATGATGGACCAGCTTGTGAAGTATGGTAAAGTGACAAGGGGCTGGCTTGGTGTTTCGATACAGCGACTTACACCGGAACTTTCTCAGAAATTTGGGCTTGCAGACTCAAAGGGAGCCCTTATCGGCGATGTTGTTAAGGCCGGTCCTGCCGAGAAGTCGGGGATAATGCGTGGTGACGTAATCCTCGAATACAATGGGAAAAAGGTAACGGATGCCGATAGTCTCAGGAATGCGGTTGCACAGACAAAGGCAGGCACTCAGGTAACTGTTAAGCTGCTCAGGGGAGGTAAAGAATATCGTTTAAACGTAACGATAGCCGAATATCCGAAAGAACCGGGCGAGGCTGCAATCGAATCTGAGCACGAAGATGCACAGAGAGAAGCACTTGCGGGGCTTGAAGTAATAGAACTTACAAAAGAGATTGCCCAACAGTTAGGCTTGAACGGGGACGAGAAGGGCGTAGTGGTTATTAGGGTCGAACCCGGCAGCGCAGCAGAGGAGGCAAAAATAAAAAAGGGAGATGTTATTCAGGAGATTGATCATAAAAAGGTAAACACCCTTAATGATTTTAATAGAATCGCCTCTAATTTAAAAGCGGGTGAAACAGTCTTGCTGTTCGTTAATAGGGGGGGACAAAGGTTTTATGCAGTTATCAGGGCATCGTAAGAGATTCAAATACAAATTTAAAAAAGAAGTGTCAGTGATTAGCGTCTGTGTTAAACCGGAGAATTGACAGCCGGCGAAAATAGAGTATGCTATATTAAAGACAAGAATGGAAGGAGGTGAGTCGGGTGCTTTTTATTATTCTAAGGATAGCCGTATTTGTAATTTTTCTATTAGCAGGTTATCTTTTAGGCAGTAGATATGATTCCCAGATCATGGGCATTGCATGGGGTGCAATAACCGGTGCACTTGCACTTTTTGTAGAGTCGGTTATTAAAAAGATTTCCCTCGGTGTGGTTATCGGCGGCATATTCGGCCTCTCAACCGGTCTCTTATTTGGTAATCTGCTGGCCTTTCCTCTTAAGGCAATAATTCCTCAGGATTTTGTGATTGCGGCCTTCATCCTGAATGCATTATTCGGATACACAGGATTACTTGTAGGGATCAAGAGAGGCAAAGGACTTACCGTATCGGGCATACTAAGACTTTTCAAGGGACAGGGATTTGAGGAAAATCTCAAACTGCTGGATACAAGTGTTATAATCGACGGCCGTATTGCCGATGTATGCGAAGCCGGTTTCATAGAAGGGACGTTTATTCTTCCACAGTTTATTCTCCAGGAACTGCAGTATATAGCAGATTCTCCGGATTCGCTTAAAAGGGCAAGGGGCAGGAGGGGGCTTGACGTTCTACATAAATTGCAGAAGATGTCGGATGTCACTGTAAGGATTGTGGATGAGGATTTTCCTAAGATAAAAGAGGTTGATGCAAAACTTGTTGCCCTTGGCAGGCTGCTCGATGCGAAGGTGATAACGAATGATTTTAACCTCAATAAAGTGGCCGAACTTCAAGGGGTATCCGTCTTAAACATTCATGAACTGGCAAATGCACTGAAACCCGTTGTTCTTCCAGGAGAAACAATAAAGGTCTTTGTCATTAAGGAAGGGAAAGAACACAACCAGGGAGTTGCATACCTTGACGACGGTACGATGGTTGTCGTAGAGAACGCAAGAAAACTTATCGGTAAAAATGTTGATGTAACGGTGACGAGCGTTCTCCAGACAACAGCCGGCAGGATGATATTCTCCAAGACAAAGGAGGATTATGAAAGAGAGGATTTAAGGGCGGTAAAATAGGTGAGGAAGAAAGTTGTAGCTATTGTCCCGGCAGCAGGTCTTGGAAGGAGGTTCGGCCAGGTAAAGAGTAAGACCTTCCAGACCCTGCTGGGCAAGCCTATTGTTGTATGGACACTTGAATCGCTCGAATCGGTTAGCGATATTGCAGAGATAATCCCTGTTTTTAAACAGGATGATATGCTGCATGGATGCAATTTGATAGAGAGATTCAAACTTTCAAAAGTCAAACGTATTGCTCCCGGGGGAAAAGAAAGGCAGGATTCTGTTTACAATGGTCTTAATTTAGTCGGTAACAAGGCGGGCATTATCTTAATACACGATGGTGCCCGGCCTCTGGCCGGAGCGGATTTAATTAAAAGAGTGCTACGGGAGTTCATTTACCCCCCTTTAGCAGAGGAAGGCGAAGGGGAGGTGGACGGTGCGGTTGTCGGAGTACCCCTGAAAGACACGATAAAAGAAGTCGGAAAGGGAAAAGAAATTATTATTAAAGAGACATTGGTGCGGGATATGCTCTGGGCTATTCAAACACCTCAAGTCTTTAAGTACTCTGTACTTATGAAGGCATATAAACAGGCAATGGCCGAGAGATTCTGTTCAACCGACGATTCGGCCATGGTAGAAAGGTATGGTGGAAGGATCAAGATAATAATGGGATCTTACACAAACATAAAGATAACTACCCCTGAAGACCTGAGTATTGCAGAAATGTTTCTAAATAAAAGATTGGGTGATTGAACTCGGATGAGAATCGGCTTTGGATATGATTCCCACAGGCTTGTTGAGGGCCGCAAGCTCATTATTGGCGGGGTAGAGGTTCCTTTTGAGAAAGGGCTTGCAGGACATTCGGATGCAGATGTCCTTTGCCATGCAATAATAGATTCGGTAATAGGTGCACTGGGACTCGGCGACATAGGCAAATACTTTCCGGATACTGATCCAAAATGGAAAGATGCATCGAGCATCTTTCTCCTAAAATGTGTTGTGGAACTTTGCCGGTCAAACGGCTTTGAAATCTCATGGATAGATTCAACAATTATTATTGAAAACCCAAGGCTTTCACCTTATATCGAGTTAATGAAAGATGCCGTCTGCGGAGCGGGAATTCCTACAGGTCATGTTAATATAAAGGCAAAGACCGATGAAGGCATGGGCTTTGTAGGCCGGGGTGAAGGTATCGCAGCGTATGCTGTATGCTTATTGCAAAAAATTTAAACCTAATCCACCCTTCAGTGAAGGGTGGATTATTCCCCCTTTGGCAAAGGGGGATGTAGGGGGATTTTTATATAATGCAGAAATCAATCAATAAAATCTCCCCTAACCCCTCTTTTCCAAAGAGGGGAATTTGCTTGTCCACTCGTGACTGAATAGTTACACCTAATCAAAAAAAGTGAGGAGTATTTTAAGGTGAAGGATCAGATCGGCAAGACCGGAAGGGTTGTGGTTGCAAGGTTCGAGGACCGCGAAGATGTCATCGAGAATATAGTCTCCATTGCAAAGAAAGAAAACTTAAGGGCCGGCGTCGTCTATCTT
>JACQXD010000238.1 GCA_016208875.1 Nitrospirota bacterium | reverse complement strand
TATCACAATATCCAATAAAGGACAGGTAGAGGTCAATAATGTGGACGTTGATGTTTATATGCTCGATTCATCCGGCAGCTTAGACCTCTTAAAGACGGAACAAATCTCATCCATAGCACCGGGTTCGGCAGAGATCATCGGCATCAATTGGAGCAGCGGGAATTCGGGTACAAATTCCCTGATCGTAAGTATAGACCCGGAAGATAAGATACACGAATTCGATGAGACGAACAATTATGTAACAAAGGACGTTGTAGTGGTCGGCGACGAAGAGATTATTATGTCCACAAGTCTCGATGCGGAATCTTATCACGCAGATCAGGATGTAAATCTCAAGAACCCGGGAATGGAAAAGGACGTGACTGTCTCTACAACCATAGAAGATGAGGGTGGGGCAATAGTTACTTCTTTTGACTCACAAACGGTTCATCTGGCCTATGGAGCGGATCACGATATATATCTCAATTGGAATACCGGTTCTACCTATGCCGGTACATATAAAGTGCATACTGTTTTAAACGACGGCACAGGTTCCGTGAACGAAAATAGTATACAGTTCACCATATCTCCGGAAATAAATATCGAGGCATCTCTTGTAACCGACAAGACCCATTACGGTGCACAAGAGAACGTCTCAGTGGACGTCACTGTAAAAAACACCGGAAGAAACTATATTATCCCGGAACTCAAGGCAAAGATAAAGATCACGGACGGATATAACACCGTACTCTTTGAAGAGGAAAAAGTATTAAAGAATATCTTATCCGATGTGACAAATTCGATAAGCTCGACATGGAATACCGCTTTTACAATGCCGGGTACATATAATGCATCCGTAGAGATTTATATCGAGAACGAGCTTGTTACGAGCAAGACCGCTCAATTCACGATTGATCCCACCATGACGATAACAGGCGATATCACTGCCTCGCCTTCCTCCGTGAATATGGGGAATGACGTTAAGATGGAATATTCCGTTCGGAACTCAGGGAATGTTGATACCACGGGTCTTCTTTTGAATATTACGATCATGGACCCCGATACCCAGACAACGATCAAAAATACGGAGAGTTCGATAGACCTTAAGATGAATAGCACACAGGCGGGTTATTATTCGTTCTCTACTCAGGGCTATGACCTTAAGACCTACACGGCAAAGTTACAATATACATATGAAGGGAACGCAAAGAGTATTGCAAGCACATCGTTTACGGTAAATGATGGAACGCCTCCTTCGGTAGATATTATTTTTCCTGTATCGGGCAGTTCGTTTGACTCGAAGTTCGATATAACGGTTACTGCCTCAGATGATGCATCAGGTGTGGATAAGGTTGAATATCAGGTGGACAGCAGCGAATGGAAACTCCTTCCCGTCTCCGACCTATCATCAGGCAGATACTCGACAACATGGACACCTATAGATACGGACGAAGGAAACCATACCATAAACTTCAGGGCAACGGATAAGGCTGGAAACACCGGCCAACCCGTGTCCACCACTATTACGATTGATATGAAACCAACTATAGAGGCTTCAAAGACGATACCGGATGTAAAGAATATACTTGTGTGGATGAATTACAACTGTGTCGGCAGCAGAACACAGAACACAGATCACAGAACACAGACGATGCACGATGCACGATACACGATGCAGGATAAAGAAAACACCCCCCTCAATCCCCCCTTGATAAGGGGGGAATTAAAAGGGGGTATCGTGAATCCGAGCGATGATTGTATAGACCAATCACTCATAGAACAGGCATTGAGTGAGGCAGGGGTGTACTATTACATGGTCTCTGATAAGGATGACTTTGAGACAGAAATTAGAAGCCCGTATTACACGGATATAATGATACTCGGAGACCATAACCCTATAGAAGATCACTTCTCCGAGGAATTAAGAGAACAGGTTTATTCCGGGAAAGGATTAATATCGTCGCTGTTCAATAGGCAGAACTTAGATGAAGACCTCTTCGGCATAAAATATAACGGGAAACTCTCAGGAAAAGATTATCAAATAGAACTCCTCGAAAGCGAATTGTCTTCGGCAGGCACGTTCCAATCATACGGCGATGCATTAAAGATAGAGGCAGTTAACCCTTCCGAAAATATTGCATGGATTAAACAGGATGGAAGGGAAGGGGCGGAATACTATCCCGGTATCGTAAAACGTCAGTATGGAAGCGGCAAGGTCATTTTCTTTGCTTTTGATCTCGGAATGAGCAGTGCGAACTATAGTCAATTTGCCGGCTTACTTAAAAACTCATTGGACTATATACACCAGTGTCAGTATTCAGTGTCAGTGTTCAATCCGAATCAGCTTGTCCCAATCGAGATAGAGGTAAACAGCCCTGAGGATTCGATTGACGTAAGAATAACCGAGACACATCCGGCAGAGATCAAGGTCTATTATCCTTCAACAGGGCAGTGGATAACGGAAAATCCATGGACATTGGATATGCATCTCGAACCGGCTGAAACAAAGACGATCCTTTATTATGCCCTCGCTCCCGATATATCCGGCACATATGCATTACAAACCGAAGTCGGATATATTGATGAAGGGACATATAATTTCTATCAAAACCTCGACATAAACATCGAGGTTGCTGAAGATATTGCTGCGATCGAAGACGATATTATTACGGAACTGAATGCACTTTCGCTATCGGGGCAGGAGAAGGAAAAGGCCGACAACGCGATCGGTTACATTGAGAATGTTCGACAGAGAGGCACGGCCTCATCAGCCGACATAGATCAAAACATCTCGGACGTACTCAAGGCCATAGATTCCCTGCAATCCGTAACGAGCGTTGATATCTCAAACATCAGGCAGACAATGGATGCACTCCTGAGGGTAATGGAAGGGAAGTGGTACTTCGGGGAGAGATAAACCTACAAAAAAATATCTGGCCGCAGATGATCGCGGATAAACGCAGATAAGAATCAGTGTTAATCTGAGCAAATCAGCGGCTAACAGATGTTTTTAGGATAATCCGATGCGGAACCCATTGAGGATTATCCGATATTTTGAACTGATGCCTGTCAGCCAGCCATTATCTAATTTAACATAATATATCTTATCGGACACAGCGTACGAACATGATTTGTTAGTAAGCTGTCACTAATTAGGCCTGCGACACTCAATGTCGCCGACTGGGCTTGATCTGTACGGTTTTGGATAACTATTAGGCAGAATAAAAAATATACAGAATCAATGACTTAGAGGATCAATTGGGCATCCGATAAGTTTACCATCTTTAATGCCTTCAACTCTGGCATGAACAATGGTTCCGCGAGGATTATTGTTGGAAGGAATTTGAATTTTTAAGTAATTGCCGGTTGTTCCGGAGCAAATATTGTGATCACACTCCTCGATAAGGACATCAACATCTTTCCCGATCTGTTTCATCATATAATCAAGCTTTTTCCTTTTATTCAAGGAGGTTAACATACGCATCCGCTCCTTTTTTATAGCAGGAGCCACATCATCGCTCATCTTTGAGGCCGTGGTTCCCGGCCTCGGCGAAAATGGAAATGAGTGCATGTAAGATATCGGAAGGCCTTCGATCACGGAGTATGAGTTCTTAAATTCCGCCTCTCCCTCGCCGGGGAACCCTACGATCACATCTGTGCCTATCGCTATGTCAGGGAGTCTCCTATTAATCTGCTTGATTTTTAAAGAAAATTTGCTCGAATCGTATGTCCTGTTCATTAATTTCAATGTCTTATCATCTCCACTCTGCAAGGGGATATGAAGATGCTGACATATCCTTGAATCAGTGCAAAGTTCTAATAATTCGTCATCTATCTCTCCAATCTCTATGGAGCTTAAACGAATTCTCTGAATTTTTGTTGTATTTAATATAGTTTTCAAGATATTGGAAAGTTTTACCTTAGGTATAAGGTCATAACCATATGAACCTAAATGAATACCTGTTAATACAATCTCGTTATAGCCGGAAGATACTGCCTGATTTACCTGCATAATAACAGTATTGGGATCTACGCTTTTCGAGACTCCTCTAACCCCCGGGATCGCGCAATAGCTGCATGAATTATTACAGCCATCTTGAATTTTAATAGATAGCCTGCTCCTGCTGTGCGAAGGTGGATATAATGCAGCACCTGAAGGTTTGCCGGTCAACTTAGTGATAATGCTCAATTTATTGGCATTACGAATGACTTGTTCAACGCCCTCCATTGCCTTGACGGCACCCTGCTGACTCTCAGAGTAACATCCCGTGACAATAACCCGTGCCCCTACCCTATGCGCCCTTCTTATTAACTGTCTCGACTGATAATCACTTTTTGCCGTTACAGTACAGGTATTGATAACGCAAATATCGGGGATATCGGAAAGGTCAACAATTTCATGACCGCTGCCTTCAAGTGCACCGCCAATCATGGAACTCTCTGCCTGATTTACCTTACAACCGAGGGTCAAGATAGAGATTTTCACTATTTATATCGCCTTACCTTCAAGGGAATGACGCATTACTTTAACTATCTCAACACTAACCAACCGTCCCGCGCAAGAGTTGTCCGCTCTGAAATTCACTATCTTATTACCTCTTGTCCTGCCTGAAAGTTTATCGCTATCGGTTTTACTTACTCCCTCGACAAGGATTTCTTGTATAGTTCCTTTGAATTTCATGTTCTTATTTGTAGTGATCTCATCCTGAATGTCAAGGATTTCGTAAAGACGTTGAGATTTGACATCATCCGGAAGCCGGCCTTCCATCTCCAATGCCGGGGTGCCGGGCCTCGGCGAGAAACTAAAGGCAAATATACCGTCGAATTCAATAGTTTTTAAGGCGTCAATCGTGGCCTTATGATCGGCCTCGGTCTCAGAGGGAAATCCTGAGATTATATCCGTCGTTATCGCAATCTCAGGCACTTCTTTTCTAAGTCTCTCTATTTTTTTTATATAATGATCAAAGGTATAGCCCCTGTTCATAAGCTTAAGTATTCTGTCGGAGCCGGATTGCAAGGGCAAATGGATATGTTCACAGACCCTCGGAAGTTCCTTTATACAGGTAATAAGACTGTCGGAAAGGTCTCTCGGGTGAGACGTAACAAATCTTATCCGCTCGATGCCCTCGACCGTATTTAATAATTTTAAGAGACCGACAAAATCCATATCGCTTCTGTAAGAGTTTACGTTCTGGCCCAGAAGCGTAACCTCTTTAAACCCGTCCGAAGCAAGGCGATATACCTCGGTATATATATTTTTGCTCGGCCTGCTCCTCTCCCTGCCCCTCGTATATGGGACAATGCAATAACTGCAAAAATTATCGCATCCATACATTATAGAGACCCATGCCGCGACACTCTCTTTTCTCAGGACAGGCAGATCCATATATTGGACCTCGGGATTTTCCTCCACAAAAATTTTGGTGATGTCGGTCTTCAATGCATCCTTTAACTTATGGATATTCTGGGGACCTAATACATAGTCAATATTGGGATATTTTTTTAACATCGCCCTTCCCTGCTGCTGTGCAATACATCCTGCAACGGCAATCTTCAAGGAAGGATTTGTTTTTTTCAGGTATTTTGCCCTGCCGAGCTCGCTCTTGAATTTTTGTTCCGCCTTCTGCCTGATGCTGCATGTATTAAAGACTATAAGATCGGCTTTTTGAGATTCATCGGTAAGGGCATATCCCTCTTCAAGGAGGATACCTGCCATTTTCTCGGAGTCATACATATTCATCTGACAGCCGAAGGTATGAATATATGCTTTTTTGATCATCTTTAAAATCTAACATGCATAATGCGATCATATCAAGAAGCAAAAACCACGAAGTAGACCGGGCCGAGATGTACTAAAGGGATCTCTTTAAATAAATGCCCGCGTCTTTTCATTCCATGATACAACAAGATAGTAAAACAGCATTATCACAATGATAAGAATAACAGACCAATGATACGAAATATAGTAAGGCAAAAAAAACCTTTTCCCCATGATAGATGAAAGCATCGGCGATGAACTAATAATAGATTGACAGAGCGAATTTGATATGCCTAAAAAGACGACGGCTATTAATTGCTTAAGCCCTCCTTCCGCCAACCCCCCACGGCCTTACCCATGCAAAGGTAATGACACTGGTTATTCCTATTAGCAATCCTCCCAACCATGCCGGCCATCTCTTATAAAATAATTTTGCATATATATCTTTAAGGATAGTCCGGATGTCTTTTATGAGTTAATAGATAGACCTTATTCTGCCTGTTCTTTTATCTATGATCACTATATCCGTAAGACTATGATTACTATCGAAGATCTCTGCCCTAAAGAATCTTTTCCTTTCTTTAATACCTCCTATCTTAACATCCGCACCCGAGAAATATTCCTTAACTATTTCTCTTGCCTGTTCCGACGTCTTCACCGTTTTTCTTGCCCCGTACCACCCTCTTTTATATCCCGGACAATAATCTCCGTAGGGCATCCTCTTCTGATGCATCTCCCCGTGCATCTGTGCAAAAGAATAATCGCCATTCTCGAATAGGACAGAGACTATTAAGCTCTTTCATTTTGAGTAACTGTCGGGATCGGCATTTATAGTAATATCTTCTTTGCATTGAAACTCGAATGTAATCCCTTTGTCGGAAAACAATCTATCGAACCTTTGTGCAATATTCTTAAGGAAAGGCTTTAGTTCTATTGATTGTTTCCTGAGCGTTAACCCAACTTCCGCACTTTTTTCCCCCAAAATATTTTTTTAGATTATTTTTGGATAAGGAGACGGGGGTAAGTATTTGAAAATAAAGTAAACCGTCATTGCATCTTTGTGAAATCTTCCAAATAGTGACTATGTATCTTCGTAAGAGCATCAGAACCTATAAGGGCAAGACCTATACCAATTACCTGCTTGTAGAATCCGTTCAGACTGAAAGAGGTCCCAGGCAAAAAACGGTCTGTTCCATTGGAGACCTCGGCCCACGCACTGCAAAGGAATGGCTCAAGATTGCACACAAGGT
>JACQXD010000108.1:13551-32501 GCA_016208875.1 Nitrospirota bacterium | reverse complement strand
CGAGCCCGTATAGAGTAGAGCCTTTTGTACTTGCATATAGAAGTATTGTGCCGAGGATTGGGCCTATGCACGGAGTCCATCCGGCGGCAAATGTCATCCCGATAACAAATGTACCGATGTACCCTGCGGGTTTACCGCTCAGATGTATCTTTCTGTCCCTCATGAGGAAATCGAGTCTTAAAAAACCCGCTATAAAGAGACCGAAAATTATTATAAGTATCCCTCCGATTATCCTTATCCAGTCCTGATACTGGAATAGGATCTGCCCTATTGCAGAGGATGACGCACCGAGGGCGATGAATACAGAAGAAAATCCGGATATGAATATGAACGAATTTATGATTGTAAGATTTCTGATCCTTTTTCTATCTACGCTTTTTGTCAGGTCTTCGAAAGATATGCCCGTTATAAAGGACACATATGAGGGGACCAATGGCAGGACACATGGGGAAAGAAAAGACAGCACTCCAGCCAAAAATGCCAATGTGAATGGTACATCTTTCATCTATTTCCTCTCCATGACCTAAGGACAAGAGATTGCCTTTTAGCGGATTTTTTTGCCGATATTCTACAAGGAAAATTTTTAAAAAGTAAAGAGGCAAAAACCTCGGAGGTCGAAGACCGAGAATGAGCGAAAAGGTAATCTCTTGTCCTTAATCTGCACATTCCGACTGATCTCCCTTAATCTTCTCTACAGCATGGGGTATTACATCCATTATGACTTCAAGGTTTTCTTTTACGGCCTTCGGACTGCCGGGAAGGTTTATTATTAATGTCCTGCCTCTAACACCGGCAATCGCCCTCGAAAGCATAGCCCTCTTTGTCATTCTCAATCCCTCAATCCTCATTGCCTCGCCGATGCCCGGTATTTCTCTCTCGATCACTTCCAGTGTTGCCTCAGGTGTTACGTCCCTCGGTGATAGCCCGGTGCCGCCGGTTGTTAATATTAAGTCAACCTTATCGCAATATTCAAGGAGCTTATCCTTTATCAAGCCCTTTTCATCGGGCAGTACCTCATAGTATTTAGCTACGGCATCGATGCCTTTAAGCATCTCCTTAATTGTAGATCCGCTTATGTCTTCCCTTTCGCCCCTCGATCCTTTATCGCTTAAAATTATGACAGCAACGGTAATCATACGAGTGAACAGTGTCGGTGAACAGTGCCGGTGAACAGTGTCACCCTTCGACACTGCTCAGGGTGACAGTCATGGCGAGCCTGTCGAACCATACTAACACAGACACTAATCACTGACACTTATTTCGTCTCCCTCTTTAATCTTGCCGCCCTTTATTACTTTTGCAAATATTCCTTCTTTCGGCATAACACAATCACCTGCCTGATAATATATATTACACCGGGTATGACATTCCTTGCCTATCTGACTTACCTCTAACTCAACCTCACCGATGGTCATTTTTGTTCCGATAGGAAGTTCGGGAAGGCTTATGCCTTCGGTAGTTATGTTCTCTGCGAAATCACCCGGATTGACCTTTAGTCCCAATGCCCTCATCTTTTTTATACTCTCCACGGCAAGAAGGCTCACTTGCCTATGCCATTCGGAAGATGCGTGAGCGTCCCCCTCTATCCCATGGCCCATTTTTATTGATGCCTCTTTTATGGGTTTTTTGCGAGTCCCTTTTTGAGGGCTAATATTAATTGACACAACCTTACCTGTCATCTTCTCAATCTCAGGTATTCGAAAAGCCCGATCAGTCCTCCGCATGCAGTAGATAGGAACCATGCAAACGACATTGCCGTTGCCATCTCGGCTTTTACACCTATTAAGCCGAACAGAAGGACGAATGATCCCTCTCTGATACCAATCCCCGATATAGAAATCGGCGCAGTCGAGATTGTTACTATGATGGGGAAGAAGATAAAGAAATAGAGGAGTGATACGTGCTGCCCGAGTCCCAATGCAATTACGTACATAGACAGGATACTCATACCCTGAATGATAACCGACAAAAAAAGAGTCTTTACGATCATGGTTTTCTGGTTCCTATAAATATCGAAATACTCGTAGAACTCGGAAAATATTTTTATCCTTTTGCCGAATCGCAAACCGAAGACAAAGAAACTTCCTACCAAAAACGCTAATATTATTACAGGTAAAAGCCATTCAATCGGTGTTCCTTTAATATATTTGAATCCGGATATGAATGAAATAAGTCCAATAGCCATCAATGATATAAAACCGATATATCTGTCCATGAAAACGGAGGAAAGGCTGAGGCCGCCTTTATTTATTTCTTTATAGAGGTAGTAGCTTTTCACGGCATCTCCACCGATAATTCCCGGAAGAACCGTACTGAAAAAAGAGCCTATAAGATAAAATGAAAAAAGTTTTTTTATCCTGAATTCCTCGGGCAATAAGAACCTCCACCTCATTGTCGATATGTAGAGCGAGGAGACATAAATGAGCATCGAACCGATAAAGGCAGCAGGATGGATAGTCTTTATTATGGCTAATACCTTATCCACCCCTGCCTTTGAAAGGACAAAATAGAGCAGGCTCGAGCTGACGAGCAGCTTTACGATGAGAAGCAATATCTTATTTATTTTGCTGGCCAATGACTTTCTTGATTACGTAAATCGGTTTTCTCTGACTTTCGTGGTATACCCTTACGAGCATTTCACCGAGAAGTCCCATGCCGATAAGCTGGATTCCGACGATTATTAACAAAACACCGAGGAGGAGCAGCGGTCTTCCGCCTATAGCCTTACCACGAAAGATCTTTTCTATACTTAAATAGAGGGAGATAAGAAACCCCAAAGCACCTGAAAATAGGCCGATGGGACCAAAGAACTGGATGGGTTTTGTCGAAAAACTCTGCAGAAATTTTACTGTTATGAGATCGAGAACAACCTTCATCGTCCGTGACAATCCATATTTTGATTTTCCCCTGAGCCTCGGGTAATGCGTAGTCTCCACCTCTGCCACATTAACTCCGTACCAGCTTGCGACTGCCGGTATAAATCTGTGCATTTCGCCGTAGAGCCTAAGGTTCTTTATCACATCCCTTCTGTATGCCTTGAGGGAGCAGCCGTAGTCGTGTAATTTAACGCCGGTTACCCTGCTGATAACCCAGTTTGCCATAATTGACGGCAGCCGTCTCGTAAAAAATGGATCCTTTCTTTCCTTCCTCCACCCGCTCACAAGATCATTCTCCTTTATAAGTTCAAGCAATTTAGGGATGTCGTTTGGGTCGTTCTGGAGATCCCCATCCATTGTAACTATTATGTCTCCCCGCGCAAAATCAAACCCGGCAGCAAATGCCGCTGTCTGGCCAAAATTTCTCCTCAGGCTTAGGACAATGACTCTATTGTCTGCTGCCTGTATCTCTTCAAGTATTTCCGGTGTCCTATCGGTGCTTCCGTCATCGACATAGAGTATTTCATATTCAATCCCGAGCCGATCGAGCGTTTCCTTTAATCTCCGGTTGAGTACCCCAACATTTTCTTCTTCGTTGTATAAAGGTATTACTATTGAAACCGTCATCAGTAACTCGTTATTTTCCCCTGCTGTATCCCTTTAAAATCGTAACATGTGAATATCGAATATTCCCTGAGTTTTCTGTCTCCGGTATAGGCATTGAAGATATTTTTTTCGCATCTATCGAATCCGGTCGCAAAAATTTCAGGTGTCCTGACATTGCCTATTGTAACAAAAATTGCATTCGAATGGATGAGGTTATCGAACCCGGGCCAGAGATCATACTGGTTCATTCTCCTTCCCATGTTAATACAATAGGTCATCGGATGTCCCTTCACATAGAATGCAAGTTCGCTGGAGACCTGATATTGATCGGAAAAAATAAAATAAGGGCCTTTTTGTGCCATCTCATCGGAAAGCCTGCTTACCTCAACACCGAGACCTTTCCATCCCCTTAGCCTCGCACTGGGATCTTTTTTTGCAGGCAAATTAAAGAAGGTCAGCGAATGTGCGATAACGGTTGCAGCCAATGAAAGAACAACGCCTATAATTATTGCTGATCTTATTCCCTTTTTGAGGGATTCCCATCTACTTGCGAACAGACCGGACAATGCAAGGAATCCGGTTGCATAGCCGGGAAGCGCCCAGTTCGCCTGAACCTTACCGTGAAGGCTTTTTAAAAGGAAAAAGAGAAGGACCGGGATGGAGAACCAGAATAAAAATTTAGACCTATACTCTTCCGCATCCTTCGACTTCAATTTGAAAATGGCATAGAACATCATGAAAAAAAGAATAGGGGTAATAATTCCAATCTGTGACCCGAGAAATTCAAAAAAGTTCTTTAGCGATCTACTGCCGACGACCGACCACTGATCGCTGATATGCGCCTGCCCTACCGTATGTTTTAAGGTTACCCAATCGTAGCTCGTATTCCAGACGATTACAGGACTAAAAACAATAAGGCTCGTGATGAGGCTTATATACGGCCATCGGGTGACAAGAAGTCCCCTGTGCTGTTTCGAGACAAGAAAAAATAATAACGCACAGGCATAAAAAAAGACCATTGTATATTTGGTGAGAAGACCGAGGCCGACAGAGACGCCGAGGAGAATCCAGTGCATTGCTGGCGATGCATGATGCACGATGCATGATGCATGTTTTTTATCGTGTATCGTGTATCGTGTATCGTGTATCGTGTACTGTATTGCTTTCCAAAACAGATAAAGTGATAGCATCCAGAAAAATATGAATGGTGAATCTATTGTGAACAGCACGCCATATGCAGAATAGAGAGGTACTATCTGTATTAATAAGGCTGCTGCCATACCGGTTCTTTCGTCAAAGAGTCTTTTGCCCAGCAAATACATAAGGATAGTGCTCAGTGTATAAAATATAACGGCCATTATCCGTATACCGAAAACATTGTCCCCGAATACTGCAGTACCGAGTGCAATAAGATATGCTATCATAGGCCCTTTTGAGTAATAGCTTAAATCAAGTCTTCTCGACCATTCCCAGTAGTGGGCTTCATCCGGACTTATATCGAGAATGCCCCGTGAGATATAGTAAATGCGGAACAGACCGAAAAAAAGCAGCGATACCAAGAAAACCGTACTGTAAGGCATTGATTTAAACCTGAATGCCGACCACTTATATAGTTGGATAACAAGAATAGAGACAGCAATCCCGACCGATGTACCTACAATGACATCCGAAGGGTAATGGGCCCCGACATATATCCTCGAAAACCCGACAAGAACGGCTATTGCGGCAACCAACCGGCAGATCCATCTTTTCCAGCTATCCATATCGCCGGGGGGACGGTATGACAGGGCAAATATAATTGCAGAGGCATTTGCAGCATGATTCGAAGGCATAGAGAAAGAATCACCGCAACCCACAAGCAAACTTACTCCTTCCAGTGTATGGCATGGACGTATTCTCTCTATGAGGTGTTTTAACATATTAGATAGCCAGTCGGAGAGTGCAATGGACACAACAGTGAGCAATATTGGAATTAAGGCTCTTTTCCTGTCTTTAATTATGAGCCATACCGCTAAAAGCAATATGAGTAAATAATATCGATCTGTAAGAAGACGCATCAGAGTGTCAAAGACACTGTTCTTCAAATCTCTATTTATAAAGAAAAAAATGTAGGTATCAATATCGAGAAGGCTCATCAAGGATTTCTCTTACCTTTTGTCTCAGTGAATCTATCTTAAATGGTTTCTGCAGGAAATATTTTGAATTCTTTGCCTGTGTCGTCGAACCGCTGATGGTCAGAAATTTTACTGACGGCAATGTTCTTTGAGCCTCTATGATCAACTCATTCGTATTAATACCTTTCATATGAAGATCCATAATTATGAGGTCAAATTTCCGGCATGTCAAAGATGTACAAAAACCGTTCAAGTCCATAGTAGTAACAATCTCATAACCTACTCTCGACAGCGCCTTCTCTATAGATGAAAGGATTAGAGGCTCATCGTCAATAACAAGTATCCTCTCCTGCATGATTCTATTATAATGTAACGTTTCTCTTTATTCCACCGATGGACTTAAACTTAACTTTTGCAACTCATCTTTTCTTGACAGGTCATTACGAATACATTAATAATAATAGAAAATCTTTTCCCAAGGAGATTAGTCTGGATAGAGTTTTAAGCGGTGTGCAGGCAAGCGGAAGGCTTCATCTCGGAAACCTCGTAGGCGCCCTTCAGAACTGGGTTAGACTGCAGGACAAATATGACTGCTTCTATTTTATTGCAGACTGGCATGCCCTGACAACAGGATATGCAAATCCTTCTGCAATAAAAGAATCGACGCAGGATATTCTTGTAAACTTTCTTGCCGCAGGCCTCGATCCTGAAAGATGTACAATATTTATACAGTCCAAAATTTTTCAGCATGCCGAATTGCATCTTCTTCTCTCTATGATTACCCCCCTTGGGTGGCTTGAAAGGGTTCCTACGTATAAGGAGAAGCAGCAGGAACTCAAGGACAGGGATCTATCAACATACGGTTTTTTAGGTTATCCGTTATTACAGACGGCAGACATCATAATCTACAGGGCAAAATATGTCCCTGTCGGTGTGGATCAGGTGCCGCATCTCGAGATATCGAGAGAGATTGCGCGTAGATTCAATCATCTTTATAAAGAGGTCTTTCACGAACCGGAGGCATTGCTTACGGAGTTTCCAAAGGTGCCGGGGATAGACGGAAGGAAGATGTCAAAGAGTTACGATAATGCGATTTATCTTTCTGATTCTCCCAGGGTTGTGGAACAGAAAATACTTACGATGGTTACGGACCCTGCGAGAAAAAGAAGGACCGACTGCGGCGACCCGGAAAAGTCTCCTGTATATCAGTTGCATAAGATATTTTCACCGAAAGAGGAGCAGTCGGAGATCGCAGAGGGCTGCCGGACAGCAGGCATAGGGTGTATTGATTGCAAGAGAGTTCTTATAAGAAACCTGTTTAAGATTCTTGAGCCGATCTGGGAAAAGCGCGATGAGCTTATTGCAAATCCAAAACTTGTTATGGAGATTGCCGAGAAGGGGACTGACAAGGCAAGGAAGGTTGCAGAGGAGACCATGCAGGTCGTGCGCGACGTAATGGGGCTTAGATAACAGATGGTAAAGGCAGTATATAGTATCTTCGCTCATTATATACTGCCTTTCTTAATACTATTTTTTTTAATTTTGCGATGTACTTCTTACGCCTTCATGTCTGAAAATGAGATTTTGACCTTTCAGAAGAAGATTGCAGACAAACCGGTTGGTGAGAGGATTGCACTATGGGCTGAAAAATTCGTAGGCTCACCTTATGACCCCGATCCTATGGGCGAGTATGTAACCAAAAATGTAATCGTTGCCGACGAGCGTGTTGACTGCATGTACCTGAGTTTTAGAACGGTTGAACTTGCAATGGGTCTTACGCCCGAACAGGCCGTCAATATTGCACTCGATACGAGGTTTATAAGCAAGGGAAGGCTTGACGAAAAGGGGAATGTACTTAACTATGAAGACAGGTTTCAGTACGGGGAGGATATGCTTGACAGTGGAAAGTGGGGAAGGGAAATTACATCGGATCTCGGTAAGATTACCGAGATAAAGGGAGCAAGGGGAAGGGATAAGGTAAAGATGATCTCTAAGGAGACGCTGTTGAAAAGTATCAAAGGGTCAAAGTATCAAAGGGTCAAAGGCTCTGACACTATGACACTCTGGCGTTCTGACACTCTCAAAAATGGGGATTTAATTTTTTTTATAAAGGCGGTTGAAAAGAGAAAGGTTGGAGAAATAGTCGGACACATAGGGATTGTAAAAATAGAATGCAAAATGCAAAATGTAAAATGCAAAATAAATGATATCGAACAAAAAGAGATTTATTTGATTCACGCATCCGGAGTGAAAAATAAGGGCGGTGAGGTTAAAAAAGTAAGGCTCTATGAATACATAAAGTCTATGCCGTTTATAGGGATAAGGGTCGGCAGATTCGATTAACCTTTCAGCTTTTTTATTATCTCAGGGAAATCCTTCTTAAATTGCGGGTGAACCCTGCTGAGGAATAATTTCAGCCCTTTTATCTCCATCTGCAGATCTTCGACAGCAGCCTTAATACCATCCGTTTCGGTAATTTTATCGGATAGAGTACTTAGCTCCCTTTCGATGATGTCGAGCTTTTCTTTCAAAACGGATTCTTTCATTATTCCCCTCTGTTAACACAGATTACTTGTTAGCCCTTCTCTGATGTTTTGTCTTTTTGAGAAGTTTTTTATGTTTGTGTTTGCTCATCTTTTTCTTCCGCCATTTTACAACACTACCCACCGAATCACCTCCTTTTTATTCATGATACAAGATGCATGATACAGGATACATGATAATTGTTTATTTTGTATCTTGCATCGTGTATCGTGTATCGTGTTTTCTGTATTCCTTTGCCTGGTGCATAAATGCCTCCAGTTGTATCTCTGTTGTCGAAGACTCCGTCCCATCGTATGGGATGCTGATGCACGGCGTACCGTAATCTCTGCTTAGACCCTGCATAAGTGCAGTTACTATAGTACCGGGCATACATCCGAAAGGCATTGCATTTACGATCCCGGAGGCACCTCTTTCTATCAGATCAATGGCCTTTCCGATACTGAGTATTGCCTCGCCTTCAAAAGACCTGTGCAGATAGGGTGATGCCTTTTCAATGATCTCTTTTGTATCAGGCTCTCTCAAGGTTTTCAGAAACCCCTTAAAACTGCCTGAATATCTATGTTCTATTCTCTTTTGAAAAACTGTTTTTAACAGAGTATTCATGATAGCAGACCAGTTCCTTTTTAGCAAGGCCTTTTGAACAGCCATAAGGTTCACATAGTAAATCCATTCCTCGACAGGGGCAAGCCATACCTCTCCGCCGAGAGATTCTATCTTTCTAATCAGATTCTCGTTCGAGAATTTATTACTTCTGACAAATATCTCACCTATTATGCCTATTAATGGTTTTAACTCTTTATACCTCGGCACGTTTTCAAAATCTCTGCGCACTGAAAGGAGAATATCTTCAGCCTTACCGTTATTTGCTTTTAACGACAGCGTTATCTTTTTGAGGTATTCCTGATAAAGGGAATCCGCTAAGCCATTCTCTTTTTCATAAGGTCTCGTCTCATGCAGACACTTCGTCAAAAGTTCGATGGCCACAATCCCCATCCATGACCGGGTTGTAAAGTCCCTGCCAACGATGCCGAGATCTCTGTAAAATTCCACATCCTGATTGGGTGAGAATATCGGCACATTAGGATAGCCGAATTCATCGAGTATAAGTCTGTGAAATACATTATATTGCCCGAATCTGCACGGTCCTGAACCCGAAGGCATGAAAAAGGCGGATTCTTCAGGTCTGAAATCGGATGATAAAACCTTTTTAAGCATGTCACCGGTCGTTACTGCACAGGGGTAACATTCCTTTCCGGATACATACATCTTGCTTATGTCTATTGCATCCTTATCCGATTCAGGTAATACCTTTGCAGGCAACCCGCAGCGTTCAAAGGCTGCTGAGAGTGCAAATGCGTGGTCGGACATGTGAGGGATGAAGATTGTTTTTGATGCATGATGCACGATACACGATACAGGATGAATTTTTTTAGTTTCGCGTGTATCCTGCATCTCGCATCTTGCATCTTTGTTTTGCATGCTGTCCAGAAATGCCTCGCACCTCGTTATTGCCCCTGCATCTGCGCTGTGCTCGTCTATTTCTATATGTAAAAAGGGTTTTCCGTAAAGTTCTTTTTTGAAGTATTTCAGTATGAAAGAATCAGGGCCGCATGAAAAATTTCCGATATAAAGCGGATAAAGGTTTGGATTCTCTTTTATTATCCTTGCTGCCTTAAGTATTCTCTGTCCCGCCCTCCAGTACATATTAGGCCATTCGGAATCTATCCTGTGATCATCGAGAGGCAGGAAATCCATAGGGATTGACAGGGCATTAAGGTTTGCCAATTTTTTGGGTATGTCCAGATTCATTCCCCTGTCAAATGAATTGTAGGCACGTCCGACAATAACTATTATAGGCGATGCATTATGCACGCTGCATGATTCATGATCCACGATACATGATCCATGATATTTTTTATCTTGAATCGTGTATCTTGTATCTTGTATCCTGTAGAATATCTCTTTGCCTTTCTGCCTGATAGCTATCTTAAATTCGTTTTGTGCATGCTCGGCCGCGCTAATCGCATTTTTTATTTTCTCTTTTTTTATGCCGAGAGACTTGAATGCCTTTGAGAGTTCATTCAGCATGAATCTTTTCCCGCGTTTAAGATCCACAACCGGTGATATTATCTCTACCCTATTGGAGATATCTTTTTTCGCGGAACTAAAGGCGATTCCGGTTACATAAGGTATGGTCTGGGTATAGGGGCAGGCAAAGCCCCTCTCTAAAGATTCTTCTTCCGTATTCAGATTTATAAAGCTTGGGATAAATACGGCGTCAACACCCGTATCCAGAAGGTGTTTTATATGTCCGTATGCTACTTTAACCGGGAAGCATGTTTCCGAAAGTATTGATTCAAGACCGAGATTCACTATCTGCCTGTTTGTCTTTGGAGAAACCTCAACATCGAACCCGATCTCCCATAAGAGGGTCGACCAGAAAGGAAGATAGTCGTGAAAATAGAAGATATAAGGGATGCCGATTCTTAATGCGGATTGCTGATTTCGGATTGCGGAATGATTTTCTTTTGGTTTGCATTCCGAATTCCGCATTCCGAATTCCGCAATATATTTATTGTGTTCTTTCCAGAGCATCTCCTCTCTGAAGGTAAAGAGATCGGGAATCGCCGGGGCAGATTTCTTTTTCCTTACATCGTATTTCTCACATCTTCCGCCATAAAAGAGATGGTCGTTTTCTCCTTCGATATTTACCCTGTTAATCTCGCAGACATTCGGACAGCCCTTGCATTCGAAGGATGAAATAGAATAGGAACGTTTCGAGAGTTCAAAACCCTTAAAAGTAGTAATCCCCCCACGCCCCCCTTTAGTAAAGGGGGGTAAGGGGGGATTTGTTTCTTGACTGTTAACTAATGACTGTTGACTGATGACTGTTTTTTCCTTCATATAATCCCTCGCAATCATCGCCATACCAATCGCACCTGTAACGTCATGGTACGGAGGTACTGTTATCTTTTTGTCCAGATATTTTTCGAAGGCGGCAACAACCGACTTGTTAAATGCAACTCCACCCTGGAAAAATATATTATCGCCGATCTTCTTTCCGGCAACTACCCTGTTTATATAATTCTGAACGATCGAATATGAGAGACCGGCAAGAAGGTTATTTTTCCCCACACCGCGCTGGAGGTTGGACATAAGCGAATTCTCCATAAAGACCGTACATCTCTCACCGAGCCGGCATGGGTTTTCCGCAGAGAAAGAAAGACTTGCAAATTCCTCCTTTATCGGTATATTAAGTTTTTCTGCCTGCTCCTCAAGAAATGATCCTGTCCCTGCAGCACATGCCTTGTTCATCTCGAAGTCAATGATAACCCCGTCTTTCAACGATATATATTTTGAGTCCTGCCCGCCTATCTCAAATATCGTATCCACCTTGCGGTCAATGAATGCAGCAGCCGTTGCCTGTGCAGTAATCTCGTTTTTTACAATATCCGCCCCCACATAATCGGCAATCATATACCTGCCGGAGCCTGTTGTGCCTACGCCCGTTATTTCGACCTTATCTCCAATTTCTTCGCCTATCTCATTGAGTCCCTGCTTAACAGCCTCTATCGGTTTTCCGGCAGTCATAAGATACCTTTTTGAAAGGAGACGACCATTTTCATCGATTAGGGCAAGGTTTGTGCTTATAGAGCCGATATCGATACCTAAATAAGCCCTCAAAGGCCGTGATGCGTGATGCGTGATGCGTGATGCGTCCGATGATTTCCTGTCTCTATTCGTTAACTTATTACTCATTACGCTTAACGCATTACGGTCGTTCAGGTGTCTCTCATAAAAATTGTCCCCCTGTGTAACTAAAGGTTTATACCCTATACCGGAGGGTTTCTCGGAGTTTATGAAGTCTTCAAGTTTTGTTATATCAAATAATTTTATCCTGCCTTCGTCAATATCTTTAAATACGGCACCCAGTGCTCCCATAAGGGCAAAATCGGATGGAACGAAAAGTTCTTCGAGTTCAAATACGTCCTTAAATGCCCTGACCATACCTTTATTTGCGGCAACGCCTCCATGGAATGAGACAGGCATCTCTATCTTCCTGCCGCGACTAATAGAGCCTTTAAAATTTCTTGCAACGGCAAAGCATAATCCGGCAACGATGTCTTCCGCCGGGGTAGCGATCTGCTGAAGGTGTATCATGTCGGACTTTGCAAATACACTGCATCTTCCGGCAATCCTCGGAGGCCTTTTCGATCTGAGGCTGAGTTCGCCGAACTCCTCGATTGTAAGCTGAAGTCTTTCTGCCTGCTGGTCGAGGAATGAGCCTGTCCCGGCAGCGCATATCGAATTCATAGAGAATTCCTTTACGCCGGTTTCTCCGAGCAGTATTAGTTTTGAGTCTTCCCCCCCGAGTTCTATAATTGTCTTAATGTGAGGAAAAAGTTTTCGGGTTGCAAATGCCTGTGCAATAAGTTCATTGACAGGTTCGATTCCTAAAACAGAGGCGATGAGCTTTCCGCTTGAGCCTGCAATTGAAAGAGAGAGGTCAGGGTTTGTAGTTTTACGCGTAACGCATGACGCAGAACGCATTATATTTTTCAGTAAATCAACGGCAGTCTTAAGAGGGTGCCCCTTATGCCTTATATAAAGACTGTCGAGTTTGTTGCCCTTTTCATCGAGCATAACAAACTTTACACTTACAGAACCTGCATCAAGTCCTATAAATATCATTCTTTCCCCGGCGTGTTGTTATTATTTTTTCTTGGGATCCCTGATTGTGATCTTCAACCTGGGTCTCTCGATAAATTTTTCCATATCCTCATCAAGTTTGCCTTTTGTGCCCGGGATAGCCTTCTGCTCCTTTTCTTTAGCCCCTGCTTCTTTTTCTTCAAAGGCTGCAAACGGATTTGAAAGGGTGAGCATAATTTCTCCGGTCTTTTCCAGTTTTTCTTCGAACAAAATCCTTTCTGCAATCTTCTTTACCGCCTCGCTTATATCATCTTTCATCCTATCGGCATGGTCTTTTGCCTCATCGGCATTCATCCTATAAAGGATTTCAAGTGCGTATGCGCGAGTTTCCGGTATAATGTCCGAGAGGAATGGTATTATCCCGCTTGTTTCATCCTGATTATAATAATGGTCTATCACATGTTTGCTTTTTTCATAATCCTCGAACATAATCCACCTCCGGTCAATAAACAGTGTCGGTGATTAGTATCGGTGACAGTTGTCCACCAACATGTACCAATAAGAGTATACCGTCATAGATTAAAGTTTTCAATATGACGAATTAAGAAAGAACAGAGATTCTACCTCAGATACGTTCCATAAAGACTATATATAAAATGTCCCCTGATAGTGAGGTCATCTTTTTTCCATCCCTCGGGCAGCGGCCAGAAAGGTGCCGCATCCTTAAGGGCTTTCTTTGCCGACTCATCGAGACTTTCAAACCCCGATGTCCTAACAAGTTCTATACCTCCGATACTCCCATCCCCTTTTATGGTAAAATCTACATAAAGGTCCCCGGAAATCCCTCTCATTGCCGCATCAACCGGATAATGCCATATCCCTTCTATCTTCTCTTTAAGCCTTTGCATATAACCGTCATACTGAAATTCTTTCGCATCAAATGTGATAGTGCTCTTCTGTTTTTGTGCCTCGTCCTTTATTGTAGATTTAGCAATTATGTCTCTATCAAAAAGGTCTTCCCTTTTAAGAGGAGAAAATGATTTGCTGCCACCTGTCCCATGTTGAGCAATTGGAATATCGGAAAAGATGTCTCCGAATGCCTGTGGACCCTGAGAACCGATCTGTGAACTACCGGGTTGAGGGCCCTGGCTTGAGGGCTGAGAATTCTTTGAGATTTCCGACTTCCGGTCTTCGATCTCTTGAGGAGGTATCGGTTCTATCTCCGGCTCTACGCCTTGAAAAATTGTAGGCTCTTCTCCATCGAATCCAAGATCATCCTGACCGACAAGTCTCGCAAAAAAGGGCGCTCCGGCCTGTCCTTTCCCAACAGGTTTAACAAAAAGGAAGGACATTGCAAGCAGGTGTATGATCACCGAATAAGATATAAATCTCTTTAGCGTCAACTTAAAATTCTTTTGAAAAGGTTCATAAAGGAGATGAGATGTCTTCCGCCGGAAGATTTTTCAAGCCAGAGTTTCATGCTCACCTCCTGAATCTCCGGTCTTTTGTATAGGGAGATCATTTTTTCCGCAGAACTGTCATCTCTCAGAAAATAATCACAGAGTTTCTTCATCACGAAAAACCTGGTATGGAACCTTTTCTTCCATAGTTTTTTATAATCTGACGGTTTCCCGCTTATTATAGCCCTTGCTGCAAATTCCCCTGCCTTCATGGCATGGTATATCCCTTCGTAAGTTAAAGGCATTACATGTCCGGCCGAATCGCCTGCAAAGAATATATTACTTTTATTATATAACTCTCCATCCCATAATGGTATCCTGTATATCCTCGTAGGAGGATTGGAGTCCAATCCCCGCCTGTCAAAAAAAGATTTCAATGAACTCTTTAATGTCTGTGCCGGAGACCCGGCAGTCCCCGATGAAACGCCTTCGGCAGCCGGAAAGAGCCACGAATAAGAGTTCGGCGCATGGGCTGATCCGAACCAGAATTCGCATGAATCGATATCCATAGCCATCATCGCAGATATTGTATATAAAAACGATACATGCTTTACACCGAGTGAGAGTCTGACCCTTGAATTCACACCATCGGCGGCAATAAGGTAATCCGTCTTAATATATTCTTCGTTTCCGTCAATATTTACCTTTGCGATTATCTGTCCATTTTTTTCTTCAAGACTTATAAACTCACCCTGAATCAACCGTGCACCGGTATTCTGTGCCTCTTTCCTCAATATAGAATCGAACTCGCCCCTTTTTACTATGGCAATACACCCTCCCTTAAGTCCTATATCGAGGACAGCCCCCCTCGGAGATACAATCCTTATTTTTTTTATCTCTTTTTTGATTGCCTCTTTCGGTATACCGAGTTCGTCAAAAACAGTAGAGGGGAGACCACCTCCGCAGGGTTTAACAAAAAAAGGGTTCCTTTCAACCAGAATAGTATCGAGGCCTTCTGCGGTAAGAAAACGGGCTGCTGTCGAGCCAGCGGGACCTCCGCCGACTACAAGAACCTTAGTACGCATAAAAAAGCGGATGCATGATACACGATTCACGATCCACGATGCGCGATTCACGGTTCATAACAGAAAACCATTGTAAATCTCACATTTAGCAATTATCATTTTAAATTGACCCTTAGAGCTTAAAGCTTTGAGCTATAAGCTTACAGCTTTCTTATTAAGGGTCTCATAATAGTAATCACATTGATTTATTAAATCCCTCCTAACCTCCCTTTGCCAAAGGGAGGAATAATACCCCTCTTTGGCAAAGAGGGGCGAGGGGAGATTTTCCTATTAATATGAATTCAATTATAAGACTGTTAATAACTGCTAATTTTGCAATGATAAATTTGACGTTTATCCTGCATCCTGTATCATGTATCGTGCATCGTGTATCTTTAAAATTCCGGCGGGAACGGACAGTGGATCCTGGCCCTCTTTATTATAGAGCTGTTCATGTAATATGCGGCTATCTTAAAGAAAAAGTCCCCAACAGAGCCTGATATGGTGCCGTCCCTGTTCTCACCCCAGTTGAGAGTCTTTTCATTGTTGTTTATGGCAATAATCAGATATATATGGCCTTCTATCATCTCTTTGACGTCTTCATCGCTCGGTATCGGCAGTCCCTTTGTTACGCCGAACTGGGTATGCGAATGAAAATCGCCTATGATCTGGAGCCTGTCGAATTTATCGAGGATCGGCCCTATCTTTTTATGATTCTTGTGCTGGAATACGACTCCTTTATGTTTTCTCCTCGCAGTTTGAAGACTGAATGCATGCTCGATTATAAATCTGTCCTCGGGCTTATAACCGAGAAGAAAACCAAGGCTCTCTTTCTTGTAAACCTCGGCCGAACTCAACAAAAGGTCTATAAATGCGTTCTCGGATAGGTAAACTCTCATCTCTTTGACCGAAGATCAAGGTACCTTACACTGAGAACAGGGCATGTTGCATCTCTTACGACCCTCGCAGCGGTACTTCCGAAGATAACCCTATCGAGTCCCTTCCTGCCGTGTGTACCGATTACAATAAGGTCTATCTTATTGTCTTTAGCAAATTTCAGGATCTCATCGGACGGTATGCCCTTTACAATGCTCCTTTCAATGTCTTTAAATCCTCTGAGTTCTTCGACACCGCACCTGTCTATCTCCTTTTTCGCATTCGCCTCCATATCCTTGTATAACTCGTCCATCGATACATGCGGGACATACCAGCCGGTAGTCTTGGCAATATCATACATGACATGAAGGATATAAAGTTTAGCACCGTAATGCCTTGACATGTCCGCGGCATACGTGAGGGCATTGTCGGAACCCTCGGAAAAATCCGTCGGAAAAAGAATCCTCTTAATCTCCATATTAGGCCTCCCTTAAATATTTTGCTGCATCCTCAGGGGATGTTGTTACCACATAAAAACCCGAGCCCCATTCAAATCCGCTCATGTTTGTAAGCCTCGGTGTAATCTCCATGTGCCAGTGAAAATCTTCTCCGAGGGTATGCCAGTGATCGCGGCGCGGAATCCTGTTCGGCGCCGTATGAATAACGTAGTTATATGGGGCATTGTTCAGTAGCGTACCGAGTTTTTTCATCACCGTAAATAATACAAGACCGAGGTCGTTCATCTCGTCAGCTGCTATGTCTTGAAATGCACAGGAGTGCTTCACGGGCATTACCCAGAATTCAAACGGAAACCTCTGGGCATAAGGGCAGAACGCAACAAAGTTCTTCGTCTCGAAGATTAGCCTCTGCCCGTACCGCAGTTCCTCTCGCATCATGTCGCAGAATATGCAGCGCTCTTTATAAGCAAAATACTGTTTTGCACCATCGAGTTCTTCCTTAACGCGTTTCGGGATGATGGGGGTTGCAATGATCTGCGAATGGGGATGGGAATAGAGAGTGCCTGCTTCCCTGCCGGAATTCTTGTATATCAATATATACCTCAGCCTTGAATCCTTTTCAAGGTCTGCTACCCTTTCTTTGTAAAGCTTAATGATCCTTACCATTTGTTCAAAGCCCATATCTTCGGGTTTTTTATTATGATCGGGCGTCTCGATGATAATTTCATTAGCCCCTACACTGTTCATCTTGTCATACATACCTATACCGCGTCTGCCGAGATCACCCTCTATCTGGAGAATCGGTTTCGAGCTGGGGATTACCCTGGCCCACCAACCCGACTTGTTAGGTTGAGACCCGCTTTCCCTAACAGCAGCTATCTCATAAGGAATTTCATTTTCCCTGCCTGCACAGAATTTACAGTTGGATTCCGTTATTACTTCTTCGGGTTGAAGGACATATTCCTCAGGCTTCTTGGAATCGGATAAAACAGCAACCCATCTGCTCATCAAGGGATCTTTTCTAAGTTCATGCATGTGTATTTTTCTCGTATATGGATTTCAGCCCCTTTAAGACAAGGGTAGTCTCGACATGATCGAGCCTCTTCAGGAATGGGGCAATGATCCCGGAATAACCACCGGTAACAATTATTTTGAACCTCACCCCTTTGGTATCTTCTACCTCTTCTATAATTCTCTCTACAGCTCCTGCCGTTCCATATATAATACCAGAAAGTATGTTTTCCCTCGTATCTTTTCCCAATGGCGACAGGGGACGTGAGATCTCTGTGTCGGGAAGTTGTGCAGTTTTATCGGAAAGGGCATTTTTCATAAGCCCTATCCCCGGTATTATCGCCCCGCCTTTATACACATTCCCCTTTCCTATGAAATTGACTGTAGTAGCCGTTCCGAAATCTATAACAGCCAAAGGAGCACCAAACAGGTCACACGCACCTACAGAAGCCGCGAGCCTGTCCGTGCCGAGCTTTTCGGGCTCTTTTATCTGAAAATCAATACCCGTTTTTAGTTTATGTGTCACTATCAAAGGCTCTTTTCTATTAAGGATATTAAATGCCTTTACAATAAGTTCCGTATGGTCTGGAACTACAGATGATATTATAACCCCTTCCGGTGTTTTGTCTATATTTTTTTCTCTTATAAACTTATTAATAATGGTAGCATACTCTTGAGGCGACATTAAAGGTCGGGTGTCAATCCTTTGAACTGCAAGCCCTATTTCCATAAAAAAACCTATGTTTATTAAGGAGTTACCAATGTCTACTGCAACAACTTTCATATAATATTCTGCCATTAATCTGCATTTATAGCAATCCCGTAACCCATTTTTCATTGACATCCATCTTATTCCTGATAGAATTAAATCATGATAACCCATTATGTCATGAGGATAATCTAAATAGTGTACAAATCCGGTCCGGCAAATCCTTTTCGGATAGGTTTGAAATTACTCCTTGTCATTACGGCTACCGATGCTGTCATAATGTTGATATTTCATCTGATGCACGCTGAGAGATGGACGTTTCCGTACATAGTTGTGATTATCAATACTTTAGCTCTCGGTATCGTAGCGTCTATTCGGTAATTATTGCAACGGACTTCACTTTGCAGAAACTTGCCCGGCAGAAACTAATAGAGTCGGAACAGGAATTGAAAAAGAGGGTCTCGGAGTTGGAGAAGTTCTATGAAATGTCTATCGGCAGGGAGATGAAGATGAAGGAGTTGAAAAAAGAGATCAAGAGATTGAATGACGAGTTGGCACACTGCCGGCAAAAAATGACTTAATTGCGTTTCTTATTATTAAGGGTCTCAAAATTGAAACTACATCTATTCAAAAAATCCCTCC
>JACQXD010000108.1:0-13493 GCA_016208875.1 Nitrospirota bacterium | reverse complement strand
GAGGGGCGAGGGGAGATTTTCTCAATGTAAATCCTATTTCGAGACTGTTATTAACTCCTAACTATATGCAAGCTTCAGGAAATATTTTATGCTTTTTTTAAAACGAAGCAGTTCCGTTGAAGGCGGAGATTGCGATATCGCTTGCTTTGCTGCCTTTAACAAATCGCCTTTTTTGATCTTAAATTTCCGTATGAGAAAAATAGCATCCTGAATGTCTTTATCCCGGAATACCCTAAGTTTTGAGATTATCAGATCCAACGGGGAGAGCAAAAACACCTTGATGTTTTTTGTCTTAACATTTGTCAATGGTATTGCCCTGTCCCTGTACCCATTAGGTATATCTATCATGCTCCATCTCGATATGTCTGACGATAACTCCGCAGGAAATCTAATATTTTTTTTAAGCCTCTCTATTATTTTGAAATCGGCATCTACCTCTGCATCGATATCGAGAGTTGCCCTTTCCTCTAAGCCGTATGCGATAGTTGCAAGACCGCCACAAAGAATAATCCGCAGGTCTCGTGCACCTGCTTTTTGAGCAGCGATGTCAACTGACCGGACAACGGCCTTCAGCTTATCAATTCCAATGCTTCTTTCCATCTCAGGTCATCCGAACTGCCCGGCCTTAGAAAATTTTGAGGAAATTTTTCCGCAGGATCGGGGAGAAAAAGGTTTTTAAGAATAATTTCCCTGCGCAGAAAAAGTTTTGTAAGCTCACGGTATGTTCCGGTGAAGAAAAATGCCTTATTGTATTCGTTGATGAATAGAGGTCTATTCTTCTTATCTATTTTTTTAAAAACGATTTCCCATTTTTTTTTAGGATTTAAGGCTATGTAAATCCATAAAAGTCCGCTTGAAAGAAATCTATTTGTAAATTCTTCCAAATTTCTATCGTCTGCACCATGAAAATAAACTTTTTTTAGGAGAACGTTTTTCATGGATATATATTACCGAATTTACATTTTATTGACAATACCAACCCACATTTCATTGACACCCATCTTATTCCTGATAGAATTAAATCATGATAACCCATTATGTCATGAGGATAATCTAAATAGTGTACAAATCCGGTCCGGCAAATCCCTTCAGGATAGGTTTGAAATTACTCCTTGTCATTGCAGCTACAGAGGCGGCAATAATGGCGATATTTTATCTACTCCATGTAGAGAGATGGTTGTCTCCATTCATAGTTTTACTTATCGATACTTTAACCCTCGGCATCGCAGCGTTTGTTGCAATATTCTATTTGGTTGTAAACCCGATGAAATTATTCGGAGAACGTGAAAAGGCAGAGGATACGATCAAGAAATCAGAGGAAAAAATCAGGAACCTATTTGAAAATTCTAACGACGGCATTTTTGTTCTTGATTTGAAGGGCGAGTTCATTGATATTAATAGGACTGCCTATGAGCGGCTCGGGTATACCAAAAACGAGATGCTCTCTATGAACATAAAAGAGTTGGATTCGCCTGAATACGCTGATAGGGTGCCTGAGCGGATGTCCCGGATACAGGAACACGGCTATGCAGTTTTCGAGTCAGCCCACCGTAGAAAAGACGGCACGAGCATGCCGGTGGAGGTAAACTCGAGACTTTTTGACTACAACGGACAGAAGGTTTATTTCAGTGTTATAAGGGACATTACCGACCGCAAGAAGGCCGATGATGAGCGGAATAAACTCCTTGCTGACATAACAAAGGCAAAGAAGGAATGGGAGACAACCTTTGACAGTGCAACAGAACTTATAATGCTCGTTGACAAAAACCTGAACATTATAAGGTGTAATAAGAGTCTTGCAGATTTTATTGGAAGGTCTATAGCTGAGCTATTGGGTCATAAATGCTATGAGTTTTTACCGTGTAGAGATGAGCAGATTAAACTGTGCAAAGAAAAGATGGAGGTAGGAGAACCAGCAGAATGGATTGAGGTAAAGACAGATAAAGGGCAGTGGTTATATGCAAGCCACCGTCCTGTTTATAATGAAGAAGGGCAATTCATGTATGCAGTTATAATTCTAACTGATATTACAGATATAAAGAATGCACAGGAAAAAATCAGCAAGTCGGAAAAAGAACTTAAGAAGAGGGTAGCAGACCTTGAGAGGTTTTATGAAATGTCTATCGGCAGAGAGATGAAGATGAAGGAGTTGAAAAAAGGGATCAAGAGATTGAACGAAGAAATACTGCATTACAGGAAAGGCGGGGTAGAGGATGATGCCGTCTGATGCCCATACAGAGTTTTTTTTAAAACGCACTGCATTACTATGCTCTGCAATAACCGCGGTTGTCGGTGCAGTAACGATAGCAGGCTGGGTATTCGATATACTTATCATTGCGAGGGTACGAGAAACCTATATACCGATGGCGCCGAGCACTGCCCTGTCATTTATCATCTTAAGCACGGCATTGTTTGCCCATATTCGTTATCCCGAGCATCGTATTGTCCGTATGGCTGCAAAAGGCGGCACGATTATGGTTTTATGTATCTGTTTTGTAATATTGATCGAATATCTTACGGGTATAAATCTCGATATCGAGCAACTGCTCTCCGGTTCACAAAAAGTCGGCGTCATTACTATCGGACGTATGTCTCCCGTCACCGCTATAAATTTTTTATTGACTGCCGCGGCTCTTCTTTTACTGTTTATCCCGAGGGCGGACGTGCAGCGAGGTAAAGATGCAGCTTCGATCCTCGGCATTATAGTCGTTTTAGCAGGGCTGGTGCTGATACTCGATTATTTGTACGGCACGCTTGTCTTATACGGCAGGATCAAAATTCCGGTGGCCTTGAATACATCCATCGTTTTTGTGTTTTTGAGCATTGGAATAATTGCCGCTGCCGGGCAGTATTCCTGGCCGATAAGATTGCTTATAGGCGGATCGCTAAGAGCCAAACTCCTGCGCACATTTCTTCCGGTTACGATTGTCATGGTCCTGATTTATGGCTGGCTCAATACGATTATCTTTTCACGGATTATCAACCCTTCGATAACTTCCGCACTGGCGGCGATCGTATCGGTAGGCATCGTCAGTTTTGTAGTAGCGAGGATATCGAGGGCAATCGGCGGCGAGATCGACCGCTATATTTCCGAACGCAAGTGGGCTGAGGAGGAACTGAAAACAGCACACGATAACCTCGAAAAGACCGTCACCGATCTCAGACGCAAAGAGGACGATCTGCTGAAACTGAACGAGAATCTCAGAGAGGCGGAGCTCAAGTTTCATTCATTTGCCTCGATAGCCGTAGATGCGATCATATTGGCAGACACATCCGGAACCATCACCTTCTGGAACAACGGCGCAAAGAGTATCTTCGGTTATGAAGAAGATGAGGCGGTCGGGAAGCCGCTGACCATTCTTATGCCCGAGCGTTACAGAGAGGCACATTCAAAGGGTATCGAGAGGGTTCGCGCCGATAAAAAATCTCAATACCCCGGAAAGATCATGGAACTCGAGGGGCTGAGAAAAGACGGAAGCGAATTCCCGGTGGAACTCTCCATCACCATCTGGCCGACAAAGAGCGGTACCTTCTTCATGGGCATATTGAGAGACGTCAGCAAACGCAAACAGGTTGAGGCCGAGCTTAAGGAGAGGGTCGGGGAACTCGAGAAATTTTATGAGATGTCCATAGGAAGGGAGCTTAAGATGAAGGAACTCAAGGAAGATATAGCAAGATTAAAGGCAGAACTTTCGGAATACGGGAAGGAATAAATTTTGTGATATAATTATATCTATGGAAAGTTTATTTAAAAGAAGCCTTTTCTGGGATGTTGACCGTAAAAAACTCTCAATAGAAAAAGACTGGTTTTTCATAATAGAAAGGATAATGGAATTCGGCGATATAGACGACCTTTTCTTGTTGAAAAAGATATTTCCGGAAGAAAAGATCAAGGAGACCGTTAGAAAAAGCCGTATCCTTTCCAAAAGAACTATCTCTTACTGTAAGGCTTCGGGCTATGCATCCTGAAACAGTAGATCAAAATATGCTTCAACTCAGCAAGCGTCTCGATTTTGAAAAGGCATTCAAACGAATAATTGAGTTAAATGTCTTTTCAAAACAAAAGGAGGCAAGGTAATATGGTATTAAATAACAGAAAAGGTGCTGTTGCAGTTCTAATTCTTAGTGTTGTTTTCCTGCCCCTGCTTCTGGCAGATGCTGCCCATAAAAAGGATTTACGGGGCGAGGAGTTCACAGACCCGGCATATCGAGTTGAGATGCCAAGGGAGTGGACAAAGAAACCGATTAAATATGAAGACTTTGCAAAAGATGTTGACATTGCAATTGCACTGGAACAGGATCTATACCATGCAATTGTTCATATTATTCAGAAATATGCTAAGGATAACAATCTTAAGATTGCTGTTAAGGAAGGAACATGCGGTATTGCAGCAGGAATGCTGAACCGTAAGTCAATTGATATGGGTGGTTTTTGTTGCCCACCAGGGAAAGAGGACAGACTTCCGGGATTAAAATATCATACACTTGGGATTGCCTCGAAGGTTATTCTTATCCATCCTGAAAATCCAATCAACAATCTCTCTGTTAAGCAAGTCAGAGATATTTTTGCAGGGAAAATATTCCGCTGGTCAGAACTTAAAACTGACAAAGGAGAAAAAGGTCCTGACTGGATGATTCAGGCAATAGGGAGATTCCACTGCAAAAACAGACCCGGACACTGGCGATTGATATTGCCTGATGAAAATCTCTTCAGTCCACGTCTCAGCGAGGTCGGCTCAATCCCCGATATGATTGCTAAGGTTGCCTCTCAGAAAGCAGCAATTGGCTGGGAGGTTCTCGGAATGGTAGAGCATTATAAAAATATGGGAAAGGTTAAGGTGCTTAAGATAGACGGCTTTGAGCCTACCGATGCAAATGCAGTTGCCCTTAAGAAATATCCATTCTATCGCACATACAACATCACCACATGGGAGGGGAAGAATATTGCAAATCCTCATGCACAGAAACTTGTGAATTACCTTATGAAAGAGGTTGAAAAACTCGACCCTAAATTAGGATTTGTGCCTTCATCGCGCCTTAAAAAAGCAGGATGGAAATTTAAGGAGAATGAGCTGATAGGTGAACCAAAATAATTCCATACTCCAACGCATTCCCCTTACCATAAAAATGTTAATCCTGACTATTGCAGTCGGGATAACGGCAGGTGGAGTCTTAGACTATTTCCAGACTAAAAAAGTCAGGGCTGTTTTTTATGCCGAATTGCTTGAAAGACTTAACAGACAGTCACATGAAGACCGCATCCGTTTTGACAATTATGCGGCTGCCCATAGTAAGGCAGCAAAATTGATTATATCGCAAGGGCAGTTTATTGATTATATAAAGAAGGCCTCTTTCGCTGGAGATTCGCCACCAACAAGATATATCAATGAAATCCCTTCATGGCTGCCACAGGCATCGGTCTTACGCTCACTTATTGCGGTTCGTTATGCCTTGCTGTTAGATGCAAAGGGAAGGGTAAGGGAGGTTTATCAGAACTCTCCTGATGCACCTCCAAAATCCCTGCTTAATCCAACAGACCTCTTAATGAAGCTAAGCCACAATCAAAGCTATATGACAGATATTGACGGCATACCCTTTCTTATCACAGCCGAATCTCTTAGTGACCATTACGGAAAAATACCGGCTACCTTAATACTTGCATCACCTCTTGACAGTGAATTTCTCGCTTCCTCGTTAGGTCAGGTGCCACACATAAACCTTATAGCTCTCGCAGGAGGAGAAAAAAAGCAGGTCGTGGCAACCAACAAACCAGAACTTATTCCTATAGGAACTCCCCTGGACTCTTTAGAAGGCAGATATTTAATCACTGGAAAATCATTCTTTGATGAAGGAGTCTCAGACCTTATTCTGCAATTTACTTCTCTTATCTCTGTTGATGCAACCGAATCAGTTATCCAACCACTTATCTCTTCTAGCAGAAAACGGCGCGCGGTCTTAGTCCTCATACTCATCATTTCTTTTTCACTTGTCGTTACCTATATTACACGTCATATCCGTGAACTCACACAATATGTCCTGAACTTTTCACAGCAAACCTTTGGAAAGGATTTGAAAACAGCGAGGAGAGGAGACGAACTTATCACGCTCAAAAACGAATTTCATGATTTCGCCGAAGAGATTATCAAGTCTCGTAATGATCTTCTAAAAAGGACAGGGGAACTCGAAAGATCAGAGCAATCTTATAAAGAGACGGCAGAGGTATTGAGTGCGGCATTGGAAGATATCAAAAAAAGGGAGCAAACCCTTTTGAAGGGCAGAGAGGCCTTTCTGAATATGCTCGAGGATATAACCGGGTCGTATAAAGACCTCGAGGACCTCTTTATGAGCCTCGTAAGTGCAATGGTCCATGCACTCGATGCAAAGAGCCCGTGGACAAGGGGTCACTCAGAAAGGGTGGCAAATTATGCAGTGATGATCGCGAGGGAGATGGGTCTCGATGAAGACGAGATAAAAGACCTCAGACTTGCAGGACTCCTCCATGACGTCGGCAAGATAGGGACTTATGATTATCTCCTCGATAAGCCTGCAAAACTAACGGATGAGGAATTCGGGATTGTGAAGAAACACCCTGCACAGGGAGCGGATATCCTTAGAGATATAAAACAGTTGACGAATATAGTTCCATTGATCAGACACCATCATGAGAGGATAGACGGAAGGGGGTATCCCGATGGGCTTAAAGGCGAGGAGATTCCACTCGGTGCAAGGATACTACACGTTGCAGATTCATTCGATTCCATGACCGCAGACAGGCCATATCGTCCTTCCCCGGGCAGCGAATATGCGATCTCGGAATTTAAAAAGTACAGCGGTACGCAATTCGATGCCGGTGTAGTCGAGGCATTTTTAAAAATCTTCGGCAAGACGGAAAAATAACAGCAGTTTTATTAAAATTAGAGATAGAACGGAATTTTTAATGCTTTACTATTTTCCTTTCCTTAGGCAGCCTTGAGTTCTTTATCGAGATGCTCTCCGATCCATTGTCGTATGAGAGTAGACATATCCGTACCTTTTTTACCTGCAAGTTTTTTTAATTTTCTGATTGTGTCATTGTCAAGTCTCACCTGAAAATTTCTCTTAAGAGCCGGCCTTTCAAATACGAGATCCTTAGTCTCCTCTAATTCGGAGAGATAGTCTGCAACACTGTGTTTATCCCAAAAAGCCCTCTCTTCCTCGATGGTTTTGAACTTTGGTATCTTCATCTTATTTCCCCCTTCTCTGTTACATTGTAATGATATTAAATCAACAAATCAAGATGCCTCGTTTTCCAATGCCTCGTTTTCCATTTGACAAACAGTCAAATCCTGCTAAGATTTGTAGTAAGCGTATAAACCGGATGGCCCTCCAGACAAAAGGGGAAATAATAAATGGAATTCTCATCCAAAAAATTTAGCATAGAGGGAAAGAGTTTACGAAATAAGCTCACGGTTATCTCTGGCCTGATGTTCGTGCTGCCATTCCTTATATTCTCGTACATCATATTTAAAGAGCGTATATTGTTTGAATTCGAATATCCCCATTTCATTATCTTCGGACTAATCCTCACCCTCGCCATTATGGGACTTATCATCCTCCGTAAAATCTTCGATGGATTCTTTACAGTCGCTGTTTCTATGAGGAATGAGGATATCGATAATCTATACACAATAGAGGTGCAAAATCATACCGCCGAACTTGCCGATATCTCGATCTCATTCAATAAGCTCATAGAAAAATTAGAGGATACGACTAAACGCCTGCAGGAACAGACAACGGAATTGGGACGTGAGATCTCGGAACGCAAGAAAACGGAGGATATGCTGTCTCAGGCAAAACAGGAATGGGATAATACCTTTAATACCATCACGGACATGATCACGATCCATGACAAAGACTTTAATATCATACGTGCGAATAAGGCGGCAGAGAAGATACTCGATCTGCCGTTCATGGAAAGGGCGTCAAATATAAAATGCTTTAAGTATTTCCACGGCACAGAGATGCCTCCCGAAGGCTGTCCTTCGTGCGAATCTATTAAATCCGGCTCACCCATTGCCTTTGAAAGGTTTGAGCCCAAACTAAATATGTTCGTTGAGATAAGGGCTATGCCGAGATTCGACAGCGATAATCGCCTGACGGGTTTGATCCATATAGTCAGGGATATTTCCGATCGAAAGAAAACAGAGGAAAGGTTAAGGGAGTCCGAAACCCAGCTCCGTCATGCACAGAAGATGGAGGCTGTCGGCCAGTTTGCAGGCGGCATAGCCCATGATTTTAATAATATACTCACGGCGATAATAGGATATACAACCTTTTTGCAGATGAAGTTAAAAGGGGATGATCCGTTAAGACGCAATGTGGAGCAGATACTCACAGCGTCAAATAGGGCGTCTAATCTGACCCGGAGTTTCCTTGCCTTCGGCAGAAAACAGATAATAAACCTCAAGCCTATAGATTTAAATGAGATCATCAAAAAGGTTGACGAGTTCCTATCCCATCTGATTGGCGAAGACATAGAGGTAAAGACGACGATAACAGAAGGGGAGCTATCCGTTATAGCAGACATCGGACAGATAGAACAGGTATTGGTAAACCTTGCTGCTAATGCGCGGGAGGCTATGCCGGATGGAGGGGTCTTAACCGTAGGGACAGGGAGTATGGAATTGGATGGGGAATTTGTAACTGCCAATGGGTATGGAGAACCCGGAAGATATGCAGTGATATCCGTTGCAGATACAGGTATAGGCATGGATGATAAGACAATGGAAAGGATATTCGAGCCGTTCTTTACGACAAAAGAGACAGGTACGGGTCTCGGCCTTTCGATAGCCTACGGGATAATAAAACAGCATAACGGATATATAAATTGCCACAGCGAACCCGGGAAAGGCGCAACATTCAGGATATATCTGCCCATAACTTTAGCCGCACCGGAGGGCGAAGGGAAACATGAAGATATTGCAATTCCGGCAGGCGGTTCGGAGACATTGCTTATAGCGGAAGACGATGAGGATGTCAGAAAACTCACGAAAGAGGTACTCGGAGAGTTCGGATATTCGGTTATAGAGGCTGCGGACGGATACGAGGCGATAAACAGGTTCATCGAGAATGAGGATAAAATCGCCCTTCTTCTGCTCGATGTGATAATGCCTAAAAAGGGGGGTAGGGAAGTCTACGAAGAGATAAGGAAGATAAGACCCGAAATCAAGGTAATCTTTTCGAGCGGTTATGCCTCGGATTTCGTGCATAAAAAAGAGATACTCGAACAGGGGTTGAATTTTATGGCAAAACCCATTCCGCCTATGGAGATATTAAAGAAGGTGAGAGAGGTGCTCGATGGAAGATAAAAAAGTTACCGTCCTTGTCGTAGACGACGACCCTTCCATCCTTGACTCGCTCTGTGCACTGCTGAATGAGTACGGATATCCGGTATTTGCATCCCCTAATGCAAACAAGGCGATGGAAAAGATGCAGAACACAGAGATTGATGTAGTGCTTACGGATATCAAGATGCCGGGGATTTCCGGGATACAGTTTCTTGAGCAGTCCCATAAGCTTTATCCGGATGTGCCTGTGATCATGATGACGGCATATGCGGAGTTGGATGTCGCAATCGATGCAATAAAAAAAGGCGCCTTTGATTTTGTGACCAAGCCTTACAATATCGAGTATCTCATGCATACGGTCGAAAAGGCGATCAGGCATGTAAGGTTCTTACAGATGGAAAAGAATTATAAAGATATGCTCAAGGAAGCGGTTCGCAAAAGGACGCAGGAATTGGCAGACGCGCTTCAGGCCGTCAAGGATATGAACAAGGAACTTATGGTACGGCTTACGGCTGCTGCAGAATATAGGGATACGGATACAGGCTCTCACATCGTAAGGATAGGTCTTTATTCAAAGGAACTTGCAGAGGCTTTGAATATGCCCTCGGACTTTATAGAGACAATAGCACTCACAAGCCCTATGCATGATATAGGGAAGATAGGGATAACGGACAGCATACTCCTGAAACAGGGACCCCTTACCCCCGAAGAATTTGAGACTATGAAAAACCATACTGTTATAGGTAAGGCAATATTATCGGGTTCTTCTCATCCGAGTATACGGATGGCGGAATCAATTGCACTAAATCATCATGAGAGATGGGATGGCACGGGGTACCCGAGGGGCCTAAAAGGTGAAGATATACCGATCGAGGGCAGGATAGTTATGCTCGTTGACCAATACGACGCCCTAATGAGCAAAAGACCTTATAAACCCGCATTGGGACATGAGAAGGTCTTTGAGATAATAACAAAGGGTGACGGGAGGACGCTGCCGGAACACTTTGACCCTGACATATTAGAGGCGTTTGTTAAATTTGCATCTTCTTTTGAAGATATATTCAATATGCATCAGGATTAAATTAGACATTGTAAATTTATCAATGCAAAATTACCATTTTAAAAATTTGCAATGATAATTGATAATTTTACAATTTGAAATTAAATAGGACTCAGTACAGTCAGGTCACCGGCACTTATTTTTTCCACCACTCCGGATGGAAGCCTTAATAGCAGCATCCCTTTATCATCTATATCTTCTGCAATCCCTGCATATGTCTTTTCTCCCACGGTTACCTCTACCTTGCTGCCGGGTGTGGATGAGAGCCGTCTCCATTCATCAAGTAACGGTTCCCTGCCGTTTTTTATCAGAATTTCATACCACCTATTCATCTCTTCCAAGATTTCTGCAACGATAAAAGTCCTTGAAGGGATTCTAAAATCCCCCTCACCCTTACCCTCTCCCACAAGGGGAGAGGGGAGTTCTTTGGGTTTTCCACCAGTATGGAAGCTACCCCTCTTTCCCCCCCTCCCTTGATGGGAGGGGATAGAGGGGAGGGTGCCGAGTTCCTCTCTTATAGATGTAGCAATATTCCGAATATCCTGAGGAAAATCTTTGATCTCCATATTCACATTTATTCCGATACCGATAACGGCAAATGTAATCCTGTCAAAATCCGATTTCATCTCCGTAAGTATGCCACCGAGCTTTTTATCGGAAACCATGAGGTCATTAGGCCATTTTATCTTTACCCGAAGCCCGGATGTTTTTTTTATGGCTATTGCACATGCTACCGCAGCCATAATAACGAGGAGTGTTGCATCTTTCGGTTCGATCTCGGGTCTCAAAATAATACTCATGTAGAGATTACCCTTAGGCGGTGAGACCCATGTCCTTCCCGATCTTCCCTTTCCCTTTGTTTGTGTATCGGCAATTACGACAGTACCGTGCGGAGACCCTTTTCCCGCAAGTCCCATTGCGAAGGTATTTGTGGAATCTATGCTTTCAAGGAAAACAATCTCTGTGCCGATAAATCCATCTTTTAAATCCACTCCGGAGTCACCCTCATCGTTTAGACATAAAGCACTTCTAAGGCAATAGAATATCTTAACCGTATATGTTATATTTTATCTATAATGATTAAAGATCTCAGGCTTCATGGAGATATGGGACCGGTCAGGTTCTTTGCATTTGTGGGTGGAGCCAATATTGAGAGTACGTATTTTTACGAAGAGACGTCTTCCTACATCAGATTCTTTTCAAAGGGTAACGAATTCACCATTTCCAGAGAGGGCATCCACTATAAAGGCACAGGCGGTAGTTTCTGCGAATATATGTTCGGCGTGGAAAAACCGATGAAAGACATGATAAAGGGTGGCGTCTCCAACAGGCTTATCATGTTCGGTGCGTTTCTCGATGAGAACGAGAAGATCGTATTTACGAACGATACCGAAGGCAGCGAATCATTCTATAAACTTTTTTTCCAGGGCAATGCCGTAAAGAACTATTATTTCTTTGTGTCTTCCGGCCACAGGGGTGAGAATAAAAAACGACAGCAGCAGATACTGCGGTCTGTGGGAAGGTTTCTGAAAAGGACCGACTTTATCGGAAAAGATAACGATACGGAGCTGACGAATAATTTCATAAAAAAGATGGACGAACAAAAATCGACGGTATTCATATTCAAGATAATCCATAGGGAAAATGAGGAGTTTTACAGGGCATTCGAAAGATTTTATTCTGCCGAGAGATCGCTGACATCACGGGAAGATCTGTACATGGAAGATATAGTTGCGAGATATAAGATAGACAATTATCAGCAGGAGAGGATGAAGATCGATGTGATGTACAAACATTCCGAAAACAGGCGGGTAGTAGACGAATACAGGGACATCCTTCTAAGCAGTATCGTTAAAGACAGCCTTGAACATTCGGATACTGCCAGGTTAAGGAGGTTGCGAACCCTGAGCATCCGGAATAATATACCCGGTATCCTTTTCGATACGCTTGACGAACTCCTGCTAAAGGGGAAAAAGATACAGGAGATAAAAGAACCCGAGTATCTCAGAGAAGCCAGGTCAATACTCGAGAATCTTTTCTTCAAGGACCCTTCTTTGAAAAAGCACATAATAAACGAGGATATAGTGCGATTGATAAAGGCAAAGCACAGGGCATATTCCCAGAGCGATATGGGATTCGATCAGGTACTCCTCGATACCGGGAGGGCCTGCGATGAGGTTGCTCGCGAGACTAACGATTTCAGCATATTCGAAGAGTTCAGCTCCATAGTTACTTACTTTGACAGATACGATAATGTCCATGCATTACTGAGCCAACTGGCGTTTATGGAGAATGTGGATTTTACGGAGGATTCTCTCAGAAGCCTTATAGGCAATAAGAATGAGTTCGATAAACTCGACGGGTCGCTTTTTGAAGACGTAGCTGTAAAAAAACTGCTTCAGAATAAATATATAACTGCGTACGGCAGAAGGAAGATTAGTGCGATAGCGAAGGGGATTGCAAGAATTTCCGGGGGAGATGCCTCTCTGAGAGATGTTGTTGCCGAACTGAAGATGATCAGGGACGAAGAAAAACTCTATCACTACGTCTATGATGCACTCAAGGAAAGGATACGAAGTTTCTATCCGCGTCTTAATACCAAAGATGGGAAAAATGAAATAAGAGAGGACATAGGGAGAGAACTTGCCGAGAAAGGCTTAGCAAGGAAAGTGCCGCAAAAGTTGTTTGATAAGGTGCTGCTCGACCTGAAGAAAGAATCATTCTATATCAATCATCTCCTGCCGATAATCATAGAGAAAAGGGATATAACCCTGAGAGAGGATTTTTTAAAAAATAGCGGGCTTGACAGGTTTTATATCGAGAACATAGAAAAAGAATATTTCGAGGATAAGGGCTTTGATGCAGCTATTCTCGATCAGATAAGAGAGGGCAAAGAGCTCTTGGAAGTCGGAAGCTGATAAACCCAAAAAGTGCAGACATCATTCAAAAATTTACTTAACTCGATGATTTATTAAATTTTCAATACCCCACAGTCTCTGCTGTGGGGTGTCCTTATATTCCCCCTTTGGCAAAGGGGGATGAAGGGGGATTTTTGAATAAATAAATTTTCAATAAATCTCCCCTAACCCCTCTTTGCCAAAGAGGGG
>JACQXD010000237.1 GCA_016208875.1 Nitrospirota bacterium | reverse complement strand
TCACATACCTTCGTAATATAACCAGCCTTATATTCCACAATAATCCAGTGAAGTTCTATAATCTCTCACAGTAAGTCGTCTAAGGAGAGAGAGGGATAACCGGGAGTTATCATTGGCGATGAAAGCCTCCAGATTATCCCCACAACATATTTATTGATACTGTATTGTGATATAGATGTCAAGCTATTGGAGAGATCTAAAATTCCTTCTCTATCTTTGGAATGGTGGTCTTAAGTACAAATCGGCCCTTGCCATAATTGCCATCGGGCTTTATTACAAGTGCAAGATAATAATCCATATTTATCTTCCTCGTTATTATCCCGCATTTATCCGAGATTATCGAGAATTCCTTTGCCTCGCCGAGGCCGAGTGTTTCTGCTGCCCTCCCGATGTCCTTGATCATTGCAGATGCCTCTGCGCTGAGGTCGTCGAGATCAATAAGTTTTTCGCTTGCGTATTCCTCAACTGGCATACCGTCTGCACCTATTATCATAGCAGAGACGGCACCATCAACCCTCTGGACTATTTCTTTAAGAATTCCCGAGAAACTCATCTTTCCTTTTTTTAAGTCCTCCGGCAAATGCCTGCAGATTGCCGATCACTATCTCCTGTTCTTTTCCGAGCATCCTGAGCAGCATCTTCAATTCTTCAACCTTCTGCAATATATGTTTGTCGCCTGGATTACCGGATAATATTTTTCTGTATATTCCCAATGCCTGAGAGTAGTTACCCCCGGAGATAAACAACTCTGCGTCCTTTATGTAAGCTGCGACATCTTCTTTCCTTTCCGGGGATTTCTTTACCGAAGGTTCACTCTCTTTTATCGTTGTCTCTAAAGAGGCGGCTATTTTCTCTATTGTCGTCTCTTTAGGAACCTCCGCTTCCGTTTCTTTAAACATATCCACATAAGTTAAAGCCTCTTTTTCTGCCTCACTTATGTCTATATCATCTTCCGTGATGATTTCCTCAGGAATAATTTCTTCATCGGCGATCTCTTCTGCGATGGCCTCTACCGCAGCAATATCTTCCGGCTCACCCAGTTCGTTCATGGATTTTTTAAATTGCTCAAAATCTTCTTCTGCGGTAAGACCGGATGTTTCCTCTTCGGCTACGCTTGGAAATACTTCAACTTCTTCTGCGCCGGCCTCAACCGCCTCGGGCAGAACGGCAGCCTCCCCAACAGAAAGTTCTCCGGCAACAGACCCCGATGTACTTCCCCTATTGCTTAATCTGTTCTGAAGTTCTTCGAGATTCGATACAGCGTCCTCGTCAAGAGGATTTAATTTGAGTACCGTCTTATATTCTCCGATGGCCCTCTCAATTTCAGCCGAGTCTCTGAATATCTCTGCCAGTTTCTTGTGGGTAAACAGGTTGTCGGGTATTGCCGTTATAACCCGTTCAAATTCTCCCTTAGCCTCGTTTATCATCTTTTTTTCAAGGTATATCTTGCCGAGAGCCACCCTTGCGCTCGTATATCCCGGTTGGCTGTCCAGCCCCCTTAGAAGGACGGATATAGCCTCATCCAACATCCCCTTTTTTCTGTATTCCTCGGCAAGCGGGACAAAGAGCTTTGAGTTTGGATCTTTTGCAACCTTTTCTTTAAGTTTTTCTATATCTTCAAGTGCCATTTTATTGCAAAAATCTTAACAGAATGACTTAAAAAGTTCAAGTTATGTAAATTACAGTTATTCTCTACTGCTCATTTTTCTCTACTGTCTCTACGGGCATAATCCTTCAGTGAAGTGTTGGGAACATAACTCCCCCAGCCCCCTCTTAACTTAAGAGGGGGTTCTTACTCCTCCCCTTAAGGTAAGGGGAGGTTAGGAGGGGTTATGATTCTTCACCTTTCACTGAATGGTTATCTCCAAGGTTGAGGAATAAGTTTGAAAATTATATAATAAATTTTGTGAGATATAATTTTTCAAATAGATCGGTAGATAAATGAGACATAGCTTTTTGCTCTTAATATGTTTCTTCTCAATAACCTCTGTATATGCAGAAACAGGACAGATGCTTCCACAAACACCCGCCGATATCTCTGTTGAACCGGTAAAACCGGTAATGAATATAGAAGTTAAGGATAGTCTTATGAGCGTAGATATATCGGATATGGCGTTTGCGGATGTCATGAAAGAGATCGCTGAGAAGGCGAAATTTAAGGTAGAGATATCCGGGGAAATTGCCAATAAGAAGATAACTACGAGTTTTAAAGATGTGGATATCGAGAGGGGACTCAGAAGGATGCTCACCATTTTAAAAGAAAAGAATTTTACGATCTCTTATACTGCCGAAGGCTTAATTGATAAGCTGGAAATATACGGAGGAGACAGTATTAAATCCAATATAGCCTCCCAGCCCAAACAGCGGTCAATCCGTAGACCTACCGCACCGGTTACACCTCCCCCGCCGGCACCCAAAACCCAGCCGATGGAACTGCCGCCGAAACCACCCGAAGTTCCAAATGAAAGCAACCCCTAAGTTCATTCAGGGAAGGGTAAAAGCCCTTCCCTTTTATCTATTCAGGCCATCCCGATACACCCCAATCATTAATTTCACCCGATTCGGGGGCATTAATCCAATCTTCTCCCCCTCTTGGGTTAAGAGGGGGTTGGGGGGCGTTACTCCAACATCTTCTTTCTCACCATCCCGATACACCCCAGTCGTTACCCCCATCGGATTTTGAAGTCGAACTTGTGACAGTGAATGCAAAATAATCATAATCTATAAGACTATAACTCGTATCGTATATGCCCACCCAATAATAGTATGATCCAGCAGATATAGCGGATGGGATATTCGTGTACAGGTTATTAACGGTAAGTGTCTTGCCGCCTGAAAGGGTAAGCGACTTGGAGATTAATGTTGTCCATGTCCCATCAGGGTTTACAAGATAGATGTATACATAGAATGGATAGCTCGAACTTGTGTTGTTTTTCATCGAAATGGAGAACGGCCCTAATCTGCTGCCTTTTGAGGCAGTGGTATTAGACGGAGGGGTGAGTGTGAGGTTAATATCAGGGGTCTTCGGCTGCGCGCTTGCGGTTGTGCCTGTAGACATGTTCCCTGCATTGTCCGCAGCACAGACACGGTAATAATAGGTCTTATTATTGGTCAGACCCGTATGTGTATAAGCTGTGCTTGTGCCTGAGTATATGTTTGTTCCGGTGGAACAGGAATTCGGTGTGCTGCTTGTGCTGTATACGAGTGTGTAACTGCCTATCCCGCTCGAAGCGTCGGAGAAACTGCTCCAGCTTAATTTGATCTTTGAATCGCCCGGAGTTACAGAGAATGTGCCGTTTGTCGGTGCAGCAGTATCGAGTACGATTGCATCGCTGTATGTATTCGATACATTTCCAATGGCGTCTTTGTACCACACATATAAGGTCTTGGTTCCATCGCCGCCGGTTACAGTATATGAGATATTTGCACTATAGCTTGTCACGGATGAAATTGCCGCCCAACCCACTGCAGATGCATATGGAGTTGTTGAATTTGTTGAAAGGTAATATCCTGTTACTCCAAAGCTGTCCGATGCAGACAGGTTTAATGTTACGGAGGTTGCATTGGTATAACCGGCATTTGAGTTAATCGTGAGCGAGCCGGTCGGTGCGGTGCTGTCGGTTGGTCTTGCACTTGCAGTAGTGCCTGTTGATGTGTTGCCTGCATTGTCCGCAGCACATAAACGATAATAATACGTTGTATTATTGGTCAATAACAAGCTGTGGATGTAGGATGTTCCTGTGCCGGAATATATCTGAGTTCCGCTCGAACAAGAAGAAGGCGTGCTTGTTGTGCTGTAAACGAGTGTGTAACTGCCTATCCCGCTTGTTGCATCGGAGAAACCGCTCCAGTTTAACGATACCTGAGCATCCCCTACAGTAGCTGTTAATGTGCCGTTTGTCGGTGCTGTTGCATCTAAGATTATCGAATCGCTGTATGCACTCGATACATTTCCTGCGGAATCCTTATACCACCCATATACGGTCTTAGTTCCATCTCCGCTGCTTAATGTATAAGAGACGCTGGCACTATAACTCGTTGTGGACGTCACCGATGTCCAGCCAGATGCAGACGCAGAAGGCGTAGAAGAACTTGTTGATAAATAGTATGCGGTTACACCAGTATCATCAGAGGCAGAAAGATTCAAGGTTGCGGAGGTAGAGGTGGTGTATGCTGCTCCACTGTTGATGGATATCGAACCGGTTGGTATCTAGTGCTTAATTGCGTAAATTAGCGATAGTATTTCTTAGCTGACTACCTTTGACTTCTCGCTTACGCCATGCAAATGGTCTTGCTGTAGGTCCATATGCAGCAACAAAGGCTTCTATT
>JACQXD010000107.1 GCA_016208875.1 Nitrospirota bacterium | reverse complement strand
TGAATAAATAAATTTTCAATAAATCTCCCCTAACCCCTCTTTGCCAAAGAGGGGATCAGAAGGATTCCCGACAAGCGAGAATGACAAAGTACGATTTATTTTTTTGATACCCCGCCGTCTCTGCGGCGGGGAGGTTCATTTTGAAGCATTTGTAAACTTAACTTAGATTTGGTTATACTATACATCTACTGAAATTTATCTTCGGGAGATGAAAGCAAGATATGGAAAATAAGGTATATCTGATTGATGTAACTAACAGGGATGGGGTCCAGACGTCGAGGATACTCCTTCCGAAACTCTCAAAAACGATGCTTAATATGTATCTCGATGAGATGGGCGTTTATCAAAGCGAGATCGGGTTCCCGACCCTAAAGCATGAGTTCGGTTATATTAATGCCAACCTCGAACTTGTAAAACTGGGAGCGATCAAACGGATTCACCTTGAAGGCTGGTGCAGGGCGATACCCGAGGATGTAAGGCTCACGTTTAAGAACTGCCCTGAGATAAGACACCTGAATATCTCTATCTCCACTTCGGAGGTAATGATACAAGGGAAGTTTCAGGGGAAGAAGACTTTCAAAGATATTCTCAAAACAGCTATCGAGGCGGTGAAGGTCGCAAAGGAATCGGGCGCCGAGACCGTAGGAATCAATGCAGAAGATGCCTCAAGAACGGAACTCGACAGATTAATAGAATTTGTGATCGCCGGAAAAGAAGCCGGTGCGGACAGGTTCAGATACTGCGATACATTGGGCACCGATGACCCGATAACTATTTATGAAAGGATCAAGGCATTGGCCCTCGCAACAAAGTTTCCGATAGAGATGCACTGCCATAATGACCTCGGGATGGGAGAGGCTGTTTCCGTAGCAGGAGCGCAGGGAGCACTCGAAGGAGGGGTTGATACCTATATTAATACGACAATAAACGGCTACGGCGAGAGATGCGGAAACTGTGACCTCGTATCTACAATCCTTGCCCTAAAATTTTCCCATGGGCTCAGCCGGAAGATACATCTCGATGAACATGTGGATTTAAAAAAGGCATGGAAGATTGCGAGATATGCGTCTTATGCATTTAATCTCCCGATACCGATAAACCAGCCGGGGGTAGGTTCAAATGCGTTTGCACACGAATCGGGGATACACGCTGACGGTGCATTGAAGGACAGAAGGAATTACGAACTATACGATCCCGAAGATGTAGGTAGAGGTGAGCCGGAGCTATTGGAGACGGGAAGGGTGATAACAACAGGCGAATACGGCGGAATTAAGGGATTCAGGCATGTCTACGATAAGCTCGGCATACATTTCCATGATGACAATGAGGCAAGGAAGGTGCTGGAACTTGCCCAATACGCAAATCTTCATACACAGAAACCCCTCACGGATGACGAGCTGAGATTTATAGCAAGTTATCCGGATATTGCAAGAAAGATAATGACGGTAAATCCGTAAATAAAAAGGATTATTAACTGTATGATTGATTCAAAGAGACTTGAAGATATAAAAACAAAAATTGTGAATACGGTATCACCTGAAAAAATTATTCTCTTTGGTTCTTATGCGAGAGGGAATGCTACCGAAGAAAGCGATATAGATTTGTTGATTGTATGGAATACGGATTTGGGTCACCACGAAAGAAACCTTTATTTAGATGGACTTTTTGATAACAGGGATTTTCCGCTTGATATCTTTGCGTTTACAGGGGATGAGTTTGAAAGATTTAAAGATATGCCCGGGACAATGCTATATGAGGCATCTCACTATGGGAAAGTAATTTATGGTTGACGATAAACTTTTAAAAGTTCAACAATGGTTTAAAAGGGCAAATAATGATTTAAAAGACATAGAAAATAATCTAAAGGACACTGACCCACCAACAGATGTTATCTGCTTCCACGCGCAACAGGCAATAGAAAAATACATAAAAGGTGTATTAATTCATTTTGAGCAGCACATTACTAAAACTCATGATCTAATTTTTCTTTTAAACTCGATAAGCAACTACGTTCCGGAATTGCTGAAGTTTAAAAGTGAACTTAAGGAAATAAGTCGTTGTGCTGTTGAAGTAAGATACCCTGATATAATGTTTGAACCTACTTTAGAGGAAGCAAAAAAAGCTGAATAAATAAATTTTCAATAAATCTCCCCTAACCCCTCTTTGCCAAAGAGGGGATCAGAAGGATTCCCGACAAGCGAGAATGACAAAGTACGATTTATTTTTTTGATACCCCGCCGTCTCTGCGGCGGGGAGGTTCATTGATAATAGGAGATTATTTTATGTACAAAATAACCCTTATCCCCGGAGATGGTGTCGGCCCTGAGATATCAGAGGCAACGAGGCGTGTAATAGAGGCTACGGGGATACCGCTAAAATGGGACATTCAGGATGCGGGAGAAGATGTTTACAATAAGGAAGGCAACCCGATGCCTCCAAGAGTAATTGATTCAATAAAGAAGAATAAGGTTGCTATCAAGGGTCCGGTAACAACGCCTGTCGGTACGGGATTCAGGAGCGTTAATGTAACCTTACGTCAGGAGCTTGACCTCTATTCATGTCTTAGACCGTGCAGGAGTTTTAAGGGTGCGAGAACGAGATATGAAGACATTGATCTCGTTATTGTAAGAGAAAATACGGAAGACCTCTATGCAGGCATCGAGTTTCAGAAAGATTTG
>JACQXD010000099.1 GCA_016208875.1 Nitrospirota bacterium | reverse complement strand
GCTATGCCGCTCATACTTTCACCCCCACCCTTGCCCTCCCCCCTCAAGGGGGAGGGTTTCCCTTATATCTCCATATGTTACAGATGTCTTTTTCATAGAACTTTTGACATTACCAAAACGGTTTTTAGTTTCAAGTTTTTTGTTCCGAAAAGAAGATTCTTAAAACTAAGAACTAAAAACTGAAAACTTTCTTTAACTTTCTTTAACGTTATTGACTTCCCTTAATCTCCAGTGATAAACTTTAGTCATGAAAAGGGCTATTATTACAATCGGATTAATTGCTGCACTACTTTCTATTCCTTCCTTTGTCTTCAGTATTGAGAAAGCACCGAGAATCAGCGATAGGGAGATTGTGGAATCTCTTTCGGAAATAAAGGGAGATATAAAAGAACTGAAGGCAGAAATAAGAGCAATGGATAAACGCTTTGAGGCCGTGGATAAACGCTTTGAGGATATCAATGGGCAACTTAATCGCATATCTGCCATATTTACCGCTTTAGTAATTGCCGTATTCGGCTTTGCTATCTGGGATAGACGAACCATGATAAGACCATTTGAGATCAAGATAAAGAAGATAGATGATGACATTGCCGAGAATCGCAATAAACTTAATACCCTTATAGATTCGCTCCGGTCTCTCAGCAAGACCGATGAGAAAGTGGCAGATATTTTGAAAAAATTTAACCTGTTGTGAGGAAGTTTTTTAAGAGTTAAATCTGTCTGTCTGTCTGTCTGTCTGTCTGTCTGTCTGTCTGTGCAGGTTTGATGCCATAGGAATAATCCCCTCTACTTTATCAATCCAAAAACCTTTGCCAAAAACTCTAATGCATTCTGATTTAGAAAGATGACGGTGAAGAACAGGATTATAAACATTATTGTAAATTTACGGTCAAGCCTCAAAATCTCCTTACCAATCTCTCCCTTAAGCTCTACTCTTACTGTCTCTATTTCCTGCCTTACTGTGTGTATCTCCTGCCTTAATGTTTTTATTTCTCCTTCCAGTCTCGCAATATCTGCCTTTGTAGCAAGCTCCTTTGTCAGTTCCTCTTTAATCTCAAGTTTTTTTTGTAAGGCGACTGTCTCTGCCTTTTTCTCAATGGTATCGAGAGACGCCTCGATAACCTTAATGACTTCCTTAGCTTCTTCTCTGCCTACCTTCTTTTCAAGAAGCTCAAATATCTCAATAGGTATTACTGTTGCCATTGTTTTCTCAATAAAAGTGTATCATAGAAGCAATTATTTTGTAAAACAGAAAAAATTACGAGGGTGTGCAACAAATTTATGGGTAAATAATATTATTCTCCATTATTCCCCCTTTAGCAAAGGGGGATGAAGGGGGATTTTATGGTAGTAATTTTTTCTTAAAATCTCCCCTCGCCCCTCTTTTCCTAAGAGGGGTTTCAAAAACCCTGTTTTCTGACGCACACCCAAATTACGAAACGGCATAGTACATAAAAAATTTGAATATGATAAAATTGATATGTGAAAAGCATAGTAAGCTTTATCATCTTTGTTCTCGTCGTTGTGGGACTGCTTTACAGCGTTTCAGGCAGGAGGTATCCCCGCATACCGGATAATGACCTGCATAGTGGTATAACCGATACTGTCCCCTGTATGGAATGTCACGGCTCCGGCAAACAATATGAGATGAAGAAAACACATCCCCCGAAATATGAGTGTTTCAAATGTCACAAACGCCGGATTAAACGTTAACGGTGAGCGTCATATGAGAGTTCAACAATATATTTTCGTTCTTGTACTTGCAGGTCTGCTGTCGTTGCCGTCCATTTCATGGTCGGAACAGGAAAAACTGCTCATAGGCCTGATACCGGAGATGAACGTATTCAAGCAAAGGGAACGATTTCAGCCTCTGGCTGATTACTTATCGAAAAAAATAGGCGTCAGGATAAAACTCACGATATTCAGCAAATATGGAGGTATAGTTGAGAGGTTTAAATCACTTAAGCTGGACGGGGCATTCTTTGGTTCATATACAGGTGCGGCCGCTATTAAAGAACTCGGCGTCGAACCGTTGGCAAGACCTGTAAACCTTGACGGATCTTCAACATATCACGGATATATATTTGTTAGAAAAGAGAGCGGAATAAATAATGTGGCGGACATGAAGGGCAAAAGGATGGCATTTGTGGATAGGGCTACAACTGCCGGATACATCTTCCCGATGGCTTATCTTAAGGAGAATGGAGTGGAGAACATAGATAAATACTTTAAAGAATACTTTTTCACCGGCAGTCATGATGCGGCAATATATGCCGTACTCGATAAAAAGGCCGATATAGGAGCTGCCAAACACAGCGTATACGATAGGGTAAGACTCGATAATCCGAGGATCGATAAAGAACTGGTAATCCTTACCGAGTCGCCCAAGGTTCCTTCCAATGGTTTATGTGTAAGAAGGAGTCTAAATAAATCACTGAAGGAAAAGCTGAAAAATACCCTTCTTAACATGGATAATGACCCGGACGCAAAAGTCGTCCTCGAAAAGTTCGGGGCATTAAGATTTATTGAGACAACGGCAGACGACTATAAGCCTGTCTTTGACATTTTGAAGAGGGCCGGGGTAGAGGCAAAACAATAAGGATAATTTACTAAGGAGTACATGAGTAAGGCATCATTATTGAAAAATCTCCCCGCTTCCCGTTGCAATACTTCGTGGCAACGGGAGCCCAGCCTCTTTGCCAAAGAGGGGTATGTTCCTCCCTTTGGCAAAGGGAGGTTAGGAGGGATTTTATAATGAACCTCCCCGCCGCAGAGACGGCGGGGTATCAAAAAAATAAATCGTACTTTGTCATTCTCGCTTGTCGGGAATCCTTCTGACCCCCTCTTTGGAAAAGAGGGGTTAGGGGAGATTTATTGAAAATTTATTTATTC
>JACQXD010000106.1 GCA_016208875.1 Nitrospirota bacterium | reverse complement strand
GAGACTGTTGATAAAAAAATGTGGAAATGATCGAGCACTTACTTTTTCCCTTGCTGTCAAGTTTCTGAAAAAGCTTTTTTATATCCCAACATTTTACTCCTTCAGACCCCATCCCTAAAACCCGACCGAATTTTTTCTCGGCCTTTCCCCTGCCGGTTTCGGATAATGTGATTTCACCCGTTCTTACGTTTATTATCCGTATATCTACCGCAACTTCTGCTGTTTGAACCTTTGATTTGGCAAAGATATCGCTGGACCCGATAGTATTTACGGAATAATGCGTCACGTCTCCGGTAATTTTGTGAATTTGACGATAGCCACCTTCTTTTTCGCGCCTGTATATACAACTCATAAAAAGGTATTGAAACTATTGAACAGGGGTTTCACAAGATTATAATGTCATATTGTGCTACGCCATCTTTTCTTTTACAACCCTTGCAATCTCTCCTGCGAGCCTCTCTATGAGATTCCGGTCAACGCCTTCCACCATCACCCTTATCTTCGGCTCCGTACCGGATGGCCTTACCAATACCCTGCCCTTTCCTGCAAGTCTTTCTTCTGCACCCTCTATAACGGATTTTATTGCAGGAATTGATTTTAAGTCTCTCCTTCTTTCCACCCCGACATTTATTAGAACCTGAGGATACAATTTTATCCCTGATACAAGCTTTGATAAAGAAGTGTTCTTTTTCTTCATAAGATACATTGTCTGGAGGGCTGTTATAGGGCCGTCGCCGGTTGTATTATAATCGGAAAATATTATGTGCCCAGACTGCTCTCCTCCCAGATTATATCCGCCGGAGCGCATCTTTTCGGCAACAAACCTGTCCCCGACCTTAGTCCTTATAAACCCGATCCTATTTTTCAGGAGGTAGTGCTCAAGGCCGAGGTTACCCATCACAGTCGAGACAACCGCATCCCCACTAAGTCTGCCCTCATCCTTAAATTCAACTGCACATATTCCGATAATCTGATCTCCATCAACAGTAGTTCCTTTTTCGTCGCAGAACATGACCCTGTCTGCATCGCCGTCATGTGCTATACCGACATGTGCCCTATGCTGCTTAACAGCATTCTTAATGCCCTCAAGATGCAGGGCACCGCAGCCTTTATTTATATTAATCCCGTCGGGTTTATCATTTATCGTTATAACCTCTGCTCCGAGCTCGCGCAAGACCCATGGAGTTACCTTATAAGCAGCACCATTTGCGCAGTCAACAACGACCTTTATCCCCTCAAGGGTTATACCCTTTGGGATCGTTGCCTTTACATATTCGATATACCTGCCCGTTGCATCGTCGAGCCTGTAGGCCTTCCCTATGCCCGAACCCGACGGCCTTTTTTCTCCGAGACCATCGTCAATTATAAGATCCTCGATTCTCTTTTCAAGTTCATCCGGAAGTTTGAATCCATCGGATGAAAAAAACTTTATACCGTTATCTTCATAAGGATTATGAGATGCGGATATGACTATTCCTGCATCCAGCCTTAGTGCCCGCGTAAGAAATGCAACGCCGGGGGTTGGGATAGGACCGACAAGCGTTACATTCATCCCCATCGAGCATATACCGGATGTAAGGGCGCTCTCTATCATATAGCCCGAAAGTCTTGTGTCCTTCCCGATAAGGACAGTATTCCTGCCGTGTTCCTTTTTAAGGACTCCCGCTGCTGCCATCCCTATCTTAAGAACATTCTCGGGCGTCATAGGGTATTTGTTCACCCTTCCCCTAATCCCGTCTGTACCAAAGAGTTTCACTTTAAATACCACCTCGTTTCAAATATTGCGAATCACTATCCGGTGAATCGTTAAATTCAAACTTCAAAGAAGTGTCAGTGTTTAGTGTCTGTGTCAGAAAAAAACTGACACTGTTCACTGACACTGTCACTTTCTTTTTATTACAACCTTTACGCCTACTTCCTGAATTTCCGTCCTTACGTTCCTGCCTGCCGTATCAAACCTCACATCCTGCACATAAGTCTCATCCAGATCCGCAATATCAATCGGTTCCGTCCTCAAAGATTTTATCCTACCGACCTCTGCCCTTGCACCCTCGATGGTGACCTCCTTCGGATTAATCTCGACAGATCCGATAAAAAATCCCCTCGTAGGCCTACCGGTTATAACAGGTTGTACAGGCACGGTCTTGATAACCGTTTCTTCGAGATCAATCATCACAGATGATGGATTCAGATTTGTAACCGCCATAGTCGATGGGACTTTTACATTATCCTTGCCTATATAATAAGTACCCTTTCCTTTTTTTGCCTTGCTTAAATCTAAATTAACTCTTACATCAGAGGGTTTTATGTTCCTTATAAGTCTCTCCTGTCCCTTTATATTTATGCTTACTGCCTTTATGCTTTGTTTCACGCTTTCAAGACCGCCAGGAATATTCCTGAGTTCAAGCGGTACTTCCATTGATATCTCTGATTGCCCCCTTGATGTAACAAAAAACCATAAAACTACGGCAAGGATAACCGCAGCGATCTTCATCCAGATATTTTCGAGCAAGAGCTTTTTCATCATGCCGCCTTTTTCTTGGTTGTAAACATATCCGTTAATATGTCTCTGAGAGTTCCCATATCAAGACGGGTCTCGAGTTTTCCGCCTATAGCCATAGAAATACCTCCCGTCTCCTCGGAAACAATGACGACAACCGCATCTGTCTCTTCTGTAAGTCCAAGACCTGCCCTGTGTCTTGTACCGATAGATTTATCGACATCGGCCTTAAGCGTGATAGGGAGAAAACAACCTGCTGCAATTATTCTGTTCCCGCGTATAACAACCGCTCCGTCATGTATGGGAGATGTGGGATGAAAGATGCTGAGGAGTATCTCGCGTGTAACCTTTGCATCGAGCGGTGTGCCTATCTCGACAAACTCCTTAAGGCTTGTCTCCCGCTCAATAACAATCAAAGCTCCTATCTTCCTATTTGCAAGGGCAACCGTAGCCTTAACTATCTCTTCCAATGACTTAAGCTCCTCGGCAGAGGTAAAGGATTGAAGAAAAGGGGTCTCGCCCATTTGGGCGAGTGCACGTCTGATCTCCGGCTGAAAAAGTACGATAAGTGCTATCACTATCTGAGCCCAGAAGCTCTGTATTATCCAGTCCATCGTATAAAGTCCTATATGAGTCGAAAAAACAGAGGCAATCATCAGGACACCAAGACCGATGAGCATCTGAACTGCCTTTGTACCTTTTATCAGTAAAAGAAGGCGATAGAGTAGGATGGACACGATAAAAATGTCCAGAATATCCTGCCATCTGATCTGCCTTAATATCTCCATCTTATCGTCGTTACACGTCACGTGTTACGCGTTACGCATCACGTATTACGGTCGTTAAACCCGTTTCTTGAGCCATTTTTTAGGGTGCACTACATGAAACTTTCCATTTCCGTCCGAATAAACGACCCTTGCGATCTTTGAATTAAGTATTATTCGCTTGCACATCATACACGGTTCGGAAAGGCATTCACCAAGACCGTCATCCGCACCGGATATATATATAGTAGCGCCTTCAAGTTCATGTACGGGTGCACGTATTATCGCATTTGCCTCTGCATGGACGCTGTGGCAAAGCTCGTACCTTTCACCGTGAGGTATCCGGAGCTCTTTTCTCGTACATCTTCCAACCTCAAGACAGTCCTTCATTCCCGATGGAGCACCGTTATAGCCAGTGCTTACTATAATATTGTCTTTTGTAACTACCGCACCGTATTTTCGTCTCAGACAGGTAGCTCTTGTAGAGACAGCCTTGGCAATCCCTATGAAATATTCATTCCACCCCGGTCTCTTTTGTCCGGCTGAACCTCTGTTTTTATCCTTCTTTTTACTCAATCTTTTTCCGTCCTATTCTTTCGTATATCTCGAATTTCGACTCGATCTTTGTCAGTCTCTTTTCATGATCCTCTATAGCATCCAATAATTTTGAGGTAGAGCGGGCAAGGTGCTCAACCTCTTTCTCGAGAACTACAAATTTCTCCAGCCTGTTCAGGACATTCTCAAGAATGCTCAACCCTTGTCCTCCCTCTGCGAAAGAAAACCGTCCATTTGTTTATTGACATCCCTGAGCAGTGTTATCATCTTTTTGATAGAGGCTTCAGCCCTTTGCGAAGCAATATCCAATGTCTTTAATTCATCCGCCGTTACCTCACCTTTCAGATATATGTCCACAGCGTTTCTTATTTCCTCTGCAACGGATGTACCGCTCTTTGCAGACCTCTGCTTCAGTGCTTTTTTCTGCATAGGTTCAAGATAAACAAGGGCTGCGATCTTTCCCATTTCGCACCTCCAAAAAATGATATATATTATATATCACATCATAACACCCGTGTCAACACGATATCCGACAGAACCCAAAATATTTGATGTCTTTTTTTTATTTATTTTGTATACTTCTTCAATGGAAATACGGATATCGTCCTGGAAAAAATAATATGAGAAAGAAATCTATACTTCTGGTCGAGGATGACGTACAGGTAAGGGAATCGACAAGACTTATTCTCGAGACAAGATATAATGTATCAGAGGCATCGGATTATTCCGGGGCCGTAAACAAATTCAAAGAACCATTAGACCTCGCAATTATCGATTATATCCTGCCGGACTACGACGGATTCGACAGGAAGAAAAGGGAAGAAAAGGGGACAAAGAGAAGAAAAGGGACAAAGAGAAGAAAAGGGGGAAGAGAAGAAAAGGGGGAAGAGAAGAAAAGGGGACAGGCTACTTTTTTTAACTCGACAGGATAAGAGATGCCGTGGATAGTAAGAGGATTAGGAGACAATATTGTGTACCATGTTATTAATCATTAATCGTGGAAATGGGAAAAAAATTTGGTTTGGAATCAACATTAAAGGGGATAGGAAGGCCGAAGAAGGAGATGAGAGGATGAGGAAAAGTAGCCTGTCCCCTTTTCCCGAAATGAAGAGTATTCTTTTGGTTGAAGATGATGTAGAGATAAGGGAATCCACAAAACTTATCCTCGAATCGAAATACCACGTATTAGATGCATCAAACTATTCGGAGGCCACAACCAAACTAAAAAGCCACATAGACCTTGCTATTATTGATTATATACTGCCGGATTATGATGGATTTGAGCTATTAAAAGAACTCAGGAAAGTAAAGCCAACGCTACCGGTAATAATGATGACAGGCTACGGCACAGAGGCAATAGCAATAAAGGCATTCAGGTCAGGCGTAACGGATTACATAAAAAAACCGATAACCCCTGTATATCTGATGAAGAGATTATCCGAGATACTTGAAGGAGATGCCTTTATTGAAGAAGTTAAGGAGTGTGATATAAAAGACAGAGAAGACTTCATCCTCAGTAGCATAGCAATACATATCAGAGAAAACTATATGAAGGCATTCACTCTTGGCAGACTTGCCGTGATGGCAGGGATGAGCAGGTTTAAATTCTGTAGGACATTTAAAGAGAAGTTTGGAATAAGTTATACATCCTATCTGAACGATGTCAGGATAAAAAACGCATCCGCCCTCCTTAATAATCCGGATATAAGCATTACGGAGATAGCACATAATGTAGGTTATAGTTGTGTTACCTATTTTGAAAGGGTATTTAAATCAAGATATAGGATATCGCCTATGGAATATAGAATGGGAAGATTGAATAAGTTCTAATCCTGATTTGTGATCCTCGATATCATTATCTACTTCGTAAGGGCAGGAGACTCCGGCACTACAAAATAGCTCATTATCCCTGTCTTAATCTTTTTTTCTGCAACGCTTTTATCAGATCGTTATAACTCAACGTGTTAAGTACATCCTTTTTCTCAAGCCACCCCCTTCTCGCTATAGAGACGCCGTAAGACATGTAGTCGAACTGGCTTATAAGATGTGCATCCGTATTTATGGCAAATTTGATACCGCGTTCCTTTGCCTTTTTCACATAGATATCGTTGAGGTCAAGCCTCAGCGGATAGGCATTTATCTCAAGGGCGGTACCGGTTTCCTTTGCCGCATCAAAAATATGATCCATATTCACTTCGTATGGATCTCTTTCTCCGATGAGCCTGCCTGTCGGATGTGCAATTACCGAGACATAAGGATTCTTTATCGCAGAGACAAGCCTTTTAGTAAGCTGTTCTACGCTCTGTCTGAAGCCTGAATGTATCGAAGCAACGACAATGTCCGTCAATGAAAGGATATCTTCATCGAAATCCAGTCTGCCGTCGCTTCTTATATCAACCTCGAGACCCATGAGGAGTTTAAAATTTTTTAGTTTTTTATTGATTGTATCGATTACCTTTTTTTCTTCGATCACCCTTTCTTCACTCAACCCCCTCGCAATACCAAGCCCCTTTGAATGGTCCGTAATTGCGATATATTCGTATCCTATTGCCCTCGCTGTATCGATGAGTTCTTCGAATGTGTGGCTTCCATCACTCCACTTGCTATGTATATGGAGGTCTCCTCTTATGTCCTTCGGATCGATAAGATTGGGTAGGGAATTGTTCTGTGCAGCCTCGATCTCTCCCGTGTTCTCTCTGAGTTCGGGCGGGATATAAGACAAGCCGAGTATCTTATAGACATCGTTCTCGTCTTTTCCTCCAAGCCGCCTATTATCTTTTTCCCTGAATATTCCGTATTCGTTTATCTTTAGCCCTTTTTTTACGGCCATCTCCCTCAGCTTGATATTATGCTCCTTACTCCCTGTAAAATATGCGAGTGCAGCACCAAAAGACTCATCTTCAACAACGCGGAGGTCAACCTGAATTCCTTCCCCTGTAATTATGCTCGACTTGGTCGGTCCTTTCATGAGAACCTCTTTTACATGGGGAAGATGGACGAATGCCCTCATAACGTCATCCGGTTTCTCGGAGGTCGCAAGGATATCGATATCCCTGACGGTATCCTTGCTCCGCCTCAGACTTCCGGCAACGCTTATCTTTCCGACCATTGCATTTTGCTTCAGGTGTTCGATAATATCGAATGCCGCAGGTAATACCCTTCCGAGGGGCTGTCTTTCCTTTCCCCGCTTAACCATTTCGATGCCCTTCAGGATATTTTCTTCCGTCTTTTCCTTTATCCCGGGAAGGCCGCTCAATTTATGTTCTCTGGCAAACCTCTCGAGTTCGTCTATATTCTTAATCTTTAACCTTTCATAAAGTAGTTTCGCTGTTTTTGGTCCGAGGCTTGGAACCATAAGGAGTGCTGCAAGCCCTTCGGGGACCTCTTTCTTAAGTTCTTCATAACTTTCAACCTTTCCGCTTTTAAGGTATTCTCCGATCTTATCGGCAAGGTCATGTCCTATTCCCGGTATCTTCAAAAGCTCTTCTCTCGAGATCCCGGCAACATCTTTTGCAAGACCTTCGATATTCTGTGCAGCCCTCCGGTATGCCCTTATGCGGAATGGATTTTCTCCCTTTATCTCGAGGAGGTCGGCAATCGCACTGAATATGCCTGCTATCTCCTGATTTTTCATAAATAAAGTATAGCAGATAATCCGGTCGGCCTTCCTTTCAGGGGATTGACACGAGTGCTGAGGCATTCGAGAAATCCACTTTTTTATTTTGTTTATTAAGCAGCAGCAATCCTTTAAAATATTAGTATGAAATTTTTCGGCGGTTCTGAAGGAGATCAGCACACAGAGGTTGCCGGGCAACTGCGGGAAAGAATTGCCGGAACAGGTCTGCCCCCTCATGTTAAAGAAAAGGCGGGTAGAGAGCTTGAACTCTTGGAGAGGATAAGTCCTTCTACGTCGGAATATACGATAGGTCTCACATATATCGAATATCTTATTTCATTGCCGTGGAATAAAAGCACATCGGATAATCTCGATATAGATAGGGTAGAGAAAATTCTCAACAAAGATCATTATGGACTTCAAAAGATAAAGGACAGGATTTTAGAATATCTCGCCGTTAAAAAACTCAGGTTGGAGAGGAACCCCCGGATATTAGTGATTGACGATGAAGAAGCGGCCAGAAAAAATTTAGAACATGTCCTGACAAAGGAAAACTACACAGTTGTTACTGTGGCCACCGGAATGGAGGCAGTAAGAAGATTAGAGCAGTCCGAATTCGATGTTGTTCTGACCGACCTCAAGATGGAAAAGATTGACGGGATGGATATCCTTAAAAGGACAAAGTCAGGTCATCCCCATACAGAGGTCATTATGATTACGGGTTATGCAACTATCGCCAGTGCAGTGGAAGCCATGAAAAAAGGGGCATTCCATTATATTGCCAAACCCTTCAAACTCGACGACGTCAGGGCTACGGTCAAACAAGCCATAGATAAAAAGGCATTAAAGAAAGAGGCAAAGGGATCGGTTCTCTGTGCATCGGCCTTACTCGAGGTACTCGATCCCGAACAGAATTCTAATTTCACCGACCATTATCTCGACGTACCGTTTGACCTTTCGAATGTTATGTTTATCATCACCGCAAATATTTCCGACAACATATTCGACGCCCTCAGGGATAGGATGGAGGTTATTCTGTTTTCAGGCTATACAGAAGAAGAAAAGGCGAATATTGCATCCCAATTCCTGATCCCAAAACAGATTAAAGAGGCCGGACTTTCGGGATATCACATAGCATTTGCCTGGCACTTATCTCTCTCCTGACCGGACGTGCGGCAAAAAGGGATACGGCAGTTACCGGTGAACTTACATTAAGCGGACGCATCCTGCCTGTAGGAGGCGTAAAGGAAAAGATCCTCGCAGCAAAAAGGGCAAAAGTAAAAACGGTTATCCTGCCTTCAAAGAATAAAGTCGAGATGGAAGATATACCTGAGAACATCTATCAAGGTCTAACAATCCATTTTGCCGGGAGGATCGAGGATGTAGTGGATATGGTTCTGGTGAAGTGATCTGCCGCTCTGCAATAATAATGTTTCTCTTTTCATTATTGCGTACTGGCCTAAAATTTCCTCTGCGGCCCCAGCGAGAGTCAAAACGCAAAGTAAGTCTTCGTTTTTTAAAAACATGTCGATTGCTTTTTGTAAGTGGTTTATTGCAACGGCTAACTTTTTAATCTGGATCACAGCCATTATCAATCCTCCGACGAAAGGGTTAATACGATGAGTCGAGAATATAACGCGGACGTAACCCGTTTAGCGGGTTGGCGGACTGGTTGGACGAGTTCGCAATTTTTTTGTCAGTTTCTGCATCGCTCAAAAAGTAGCCTCTTTTTCCGTCTTTTGTATTTTTTCATGTTAATCATATGTCACGATAGGCTTCACGCCGGTGCTTGACGCGCATGACTTTTATCGTTTTTGTTTTGTTGTCGATTTCATATAAAATGCGGTAATCGCCAATACGGATTCTCCAGTCATTTTGAGAGCCTGTTATTTTGCGGCTGCCCTGTGGGTGTGGGGTATTCGAAAGTTCTTTGATTCTCGTTGTGATTTTTGTAAACAACGGTGCTTCGAGCCTCTTTATGTCTTTTTCTGCTCGCCGTTCAATAAGCAGTTTATAAGGCATTATTATGTTCCGCCAAAAAGTCGTCAAACTGTCTGAAGTGCAGGATGCCTTTGCGTGCCTTTTCGAGGTCTGCAATATCTTCCTTGTCTTCAAGCCTCTCAAGCATTTTTCTATAATCCTTGATGTCGATTATGACGGCATTGGCTCTGCCGTTCTTCATAATAATCTGCGGTTTGGTCTTTAGAAGCGTTGACATTTTTATTCTCCTCTCTATTTTAATAGTCTTATTATAATGTTATCTTCGTTTGTCTGCAACGAATTTCGGAATTCGGAATTCTGGAATTCTGGGGACACCATACTCGCCATTTTGTAATATTCTCTGCATCGCTCAAAAGTAGTCCCTTCCCCTTTTCCTTATCATGTATTTTCCATCTCCTATTTTGCATAATCGCAAGCCTGACCCTTGTCTCCCCTCCTAATGATCTGGCTTCTCTTTTGATAAACTTTCGAAGGCTCGAAACTTTTTCTTCTATAGTAGTTTTTTTAAAGATTAAATATGGTATTTGAAAAAGTTTAATTCCGTAATTTTGACAGATGTCCTTTTTCCTCTTATCATCTTCTTGTCGTTTCTTAAACGAATAACTACTTTTCTGACTGAAGTATTCATCTGGACTGAAATGTTGAATGCCTTGATACTCAAAAGCAATACTAAGTGGTTCACAGTAACCATCTAACTGCATCACTTGTCCAGATTTATTTCTCAACCAATTTGGCCAGGATGGAGAGAATTTATTATTAAAGAGAGTTTCAAAAAATAAGCGACAGATATTTTCTGATTTTGAGGTATTACAAATAGGGCACCAAGTTCCACGTTTAACTGCATCAGGAATCGCTTCCCAAACATGGTCTTTAGAGCACATCCATACCACCACTGTACATGGTGCAAGCTTTGTTAGATTCTGCGATGTCTGCCCACAAGATATGCAGGAAGCACAGCCTCGCTCTTTGCCATCAACGAAATTCCTCCAAGACCGAAGAGCAGAAAGAAGATGAACTTTGTCTCAGGCTCACTTATACGGCTGCCGACTTTCCTGAAAAACCACGGGGTAAAACGTGGAAGTAAAAACAGAACTATTGCCGATGAATACATCGACAACAAAACTACGTGCCTTCTCTAACAGCGTTAATGGCGAACCCCATCGCCGCTATTAAAATATCAGAATGGGAATGTTTATGTCAAAGTTATAACATGCCATTCGTTACGCTGAACCTCGATGGGTTGCAAGAAAGCACTTTACAGTCTGCTGAAAAACACTTTTGCTGAATTCATGAGGTGTTTGACCAAATACAGGAAAATCCTGTAAAATTTCAAATTAGCCGGAGTGGCGGAATTGGTAGACGCAAGGGACTTAAAATCCCTCGTCCCCAAAGGGCGTGCCGGTTCGAGTCCGGCCTCCGGCACCAAGAAAATCAATGGGTTAGGGGCAATTGCAATTCGGACACCAGGCATATCGCCAACCTGAGTTCTCGGGCCTATATATGCTATAATTTGAGTTAAATGTCAAAACTTTATCTTATACTTTCGATCCACAATCATCAGCCTGTAGGGAACTTTGACCATGTTCTCGAAGATGCTTATAAAAAGGCCTATCTGCCTTTTCTTGAGAAACTCTTTATGCACCCGAAATTAAAGGTTGTCCTTCATTATTCCGGGAATCTGCTCCTCTGGTTTGAAAAGAGACGCCCGGAGGCGATAAAGATGATAAGAGAGCTTATAAAGAGTAAAAGGGTTGAACTGCTCTCAGGAGGTTTTTACGAACCGGTTCTTTCTTCCTTGCCTGAGGATGACAGGATTATGCAGATAGAGGAATTGACATCTTATATTAGAGAAAGATTCAATTACGCCCCTAAGGGGATGTGGCTTGCAGAACGGGTGTGGGAGCCTCATATACCGAAATATATATCAAAGGCCGGTATCGAATACGTGTCTGTGGATGATTACCATTTTAAGCTTACAGGGCTTGAGGATCGTAATCTGCTCGGATACCACATAACAGAAGAAGACGGATACCCTATAAAGGTTTTCCCGGGAAGCGAAAAACTGAGATATTTCATACCTTTCAAGGATATCGATACTATAAGTTCTTATTTTAGGGAAGTTCATATGACAGGTGGCTACCCGCTGTTGACACTGGCGGATGACGGAGAAAAATTCGGGGTTTGGCCCGATACATTCAAACACTGTTATGAGGGCAGGTGGATCGAAAGATTCTTCTCTATGCTTGAAGAAAATAGCGACTGGTTGGAGACGACCACCTTTGATGAATACCGGAAAAGATTCTATCCTGTCGGAAGGGTATATCTGCCTACGGCCTCTTACAGGGAGATGGGTGAATGGACACTTCCGCCCGAAAGTGCACTGGATTACGAACATGCATTGACCGAGATGCAGAAGTTATTCGGGGACAGGGCAAAAGGGTTTTTGCGGGGAGGGATATGGCGGTCATTCTTTACAAAATACTCCGAGTCCAATCACATCCATAAACGTATGTTAATGATAAGCAAGAAGGTACATAAGGCAATCGGCAAGCTCAAAGTTCGAAGTTCAAAGTTGAAAACAAAAAAACAAACGATTCACAATTCACGATTCACGATTCACGATTTGTTGCACGAACTCTGGCGAGGGCAATGTAACGATGCATACTGGCACGGCATTTTTGGTGGCCTTTATCTGCCGCATCTGAGGTCTTCGTTATATAGGCATTTGCTCAATGCAGAATCGATGGCGGAAGATATTCTCTCAAATGGGAAGAGGGTCAGAGGGTCGAAGGATCAAGGGGCCAGGACTTTTATTGAAGAGGGTGATCTTGATTGTGACGGGTTTAAAGATATATGTATAAGCAAGAAAGATATTTCGGCATTTTTTACGGAGGAGAGCGGGTCCCTCATCGAGCTTTCGATAAAAAATAGGCAGATCAATGTGCTTGACATACTCACAAGGAGGCCTGAGGCATACCATTCGAGGATATCGGAATCCACCTCGGGCGTACCTGATTCCGGAGAGACAAAGACGATCCATGACAGGCTCTTAGTAAAAGAGGCGGGTCTGTTAGATTATCTTGTATACGATAACTATAGGCGGGCATCGCTGCTTGACCATTTTTTTGATCATGATATAAAACTCGATGATCTGATAAGGTCGGAATATGAGGAAAGAGGTGACTTTATAGGTAGTCCTTATTCTCTGGAAGCGATAAGCCGAAAAGGTAGTGCAGGTGTTAGGTTCTCGAGGAGAGGGCTTGTTTCGGGCTGTGATTTTAAGATTGAAAAGTCCGTATTGCTAAAGGGATCAAAGATCATGGCCGACTATTTACTCGATGGAGACTATAAAGGCATATTTGCGATAGAATTTAATCTGTCTTTTTTAGGCTCTCCATACGCCTCCGTCCATGTATCCCCCGTTAGAAATTCCAGCGTGACATGCCCTGCCGCAGTGCAGCAGAGTATTATTTCTAATGGAGAAAATAATAACTCTTTTTTTATAAAGGATAAAGGTATGCATAACGACATAGCTGAATTTTATATTAAAGACGAATTTCTCAATCTTAAGCTGTCATTTTTCTTCGATGAAGATATAGATATGTGGCATTATCCCGTAGAAACCATATCTCTGTCGGATCTGGGCGTTGAGAAACTCTATCAGGGTACGGCATTTTTATTTATGAAAAAGATCGACCATTGTAATAATAAAAAATTGGGGTTTACCATAGAGTTAGGAAGGAACAAATGATACAGGATACAGGATACACGATAAAATTCAAATTTATCATTGCAAAATTAACACTTAACAATGGTTGGAAATTGAGAAATAAGGCGAAAAATTTAAAATGGTAATTGCTAATTTTGAAATTTGCAATGGGTTTGTATCATGAATCGTGCTACATGTATCATGTATCTTTGCGTTCTACTGTTCACCGTTCACTGTTCACTGTCCACTGCTTATGCCGAGGATACGCCGCTCAGTCTAATGCGGGATGAGCTCCTTTCATATTTTAAGCCTCTAAGAGGCGGTATCGTTTCGGTAAGTGATGGTGAGGCGGTTTCGGATATAGGCGACAGGTTACAGGTGAAGAAGGGAATGAGGTTTACCGTTTTCAGAGAGGGAGTTCCATTTTTGCATCCGGTTACAAAAGAGCCTTTAGGAACGATGGAGACGGTTATCGGAAAGGTTGAGGTTAAAGATGTCGGCCCTGAAACATCAAGGATGATTATCCTCAAGGGTGACGTCAAAAAGTCCGATAAGCTGAGGATTTCGGAAACAAGTGTGAGGGTGCTTTTTTATCAAGCCGGGAACGTTGACTGGAGTCTTGCAGATTCGTATTACAGGATGCTGAAGGAGACGGGAAGGCTTGAGCTTATAGACACGGCTATCGAGACCGGTAATGATGCAGAGATCATCGAAGAGGCAAAGAGGCTGAATACGGATGCCGCACTTATTCTTTCTGCGAGAGGCACGGACGAAGATTTTATACTCAAGCAAAGACTGTTCTGGATCGATACCCCCCCCATCCCCCCTTTAGCAAAGGGGGGCAAGGGGGGATTTGCCGAAAGCGAGGTAAAGATTACCGATGCCTTTGTGAAGAATCTCAAGTTTGGCGAGGACTTCTTCGGCCCGCAAAGGGTAGATTCAAAACTTTATGTAGACCTGCCTTTTGGTGTAAGACTAATTGCATCCGGAGACATAGATGGAGACGGGAAGGCGGAAATATTAATGAGTACCGGCAAAGATGTGCGATTTTATGCGATTGGCGAAAAGCTGAATAGTCTTCCCGAGATTAAAGGTGAGGCGTCCGATGACCATCTCTGGCTGGATACGATCGACATAAATGGTGATGGCAGGTCTGAGATTATAGTTACTCTTATGAAGAATGAGACCGTGATTTCCCGCATTTATGAACTGAAGGATGCAATGTTTTCCGTGATATGGGAAGGCAAGGTTTTTTTGAGGCATATCGGCAATGAGCTTGTTGCACAGGCATATGCACATGGCGAGGGATTTAAAGGTCCTGTCTTTGTGATTCTTCGGGATGACGGTTACAAAAGGGGAAATAATGTCGATCTTCCCGGAGATGTCAATATATACGACTTTACCTATATAAATGATCCTGCCGGCGGACGATTGATCCTTGCATACGATGATTCCGGGCACCTCAATCTTTACGATGACAAAGGAATTAAAATATGGAGAAGTAAGGAGGATTACGGGGGTCTCATTACAACCTTTAAGAGGATAACGCCTACCGATATGGTGGACAGGGGAGAATGGTCTATAAAGGATAAATTTTTTCTCCAGAATAAAGAAGTGCTGGTCATAAAGAGGATACCATTTGCGAGAATGGCAAAGGGGTTGGGGTATAGCCATTCCCAGATCAAGAGCCTGAGGTGGACGGGGACGTCCATGGAAGAAAAGGCCGTCATAGAGAAGATTCCCGGAAATGTTCTCGATTATTCTGTTATGAATGAAAGACTTATTTCGATCGGCAGGCCGTTGCTCGGCATAAAATTCGAGAATATTCTTAAAGGAGAAAATCCACTCGGCAGCGCACTGTATATCTACTCTCTTAAGGGGAAGTAGTAATAAAATGCAAAATTCAAATATCGATCCTTTAAGTTCAGGACAAAATTATGGAAGAAAAAGATAAATAAATTTTCAATAAATCTCCCCTAACCCCTCTTTGCCAAAGAGGGGATCAGAAGGATTCCCGACAAGCGGGAATGACAAAGTACGATTTATTTTTTTGATACCCCGCCGTCTCTGCGGCGGGGAGCTTCATTTTGAGTTTTGTGGGAGGTAATTGTGTTAACGGCTGAAAGAATTCCAACACATGTTGGGGTAATCATGGATGGCAACGGAAGGTGGGCGGAGCTGCGCGGCCTTCCAAGGATCGAGGGTCACAGGAGAGGTTCGGAAAGGTCAAAAGAAATAATCACTGCTGCTATGGAGTCGGGCATTAAGGTGTTGACCCTTTATGTCTTTTCCGTCGAAAACTGGCAGAGGCCTAAAAATGAAGTTGATACATTAATGAAGCTTCTTGAGATATATTTAAGAAGAGAACTCAATACCTTTATCGAGAAAGGGGTTGTTTTCAGGACTATAGGAGAGACATGGAGACTGCCTAAGAACATACAGTCACTTATTACCGAAACAGAGACAAAGACAGAGGACAATAACGGGATGACACTGGTTGCCGCCCTGAGCTATGGAGGGAGAAACGAGATACTCAGGGCCGTAAAAAAGATTATTTCCGCAAATGTGGATCCCGGGGAAGTTACAGAGGATTTTTTTGACTCTTTTCTCGATACATCGGGTCTCCCGGCCCCTGACCTTATAATAAGGACGAGCGGAGAAAGACGGATAAGCAACTTCCTTCTATGGCAGGGCGCATATTCCGAATTTTATTTTACGGATACGCTCTGGCCTGACTTTACAAAGGATGAATTTTTTCTTGCACTTCATGATTACCAGATGCGGGAGCGGAGGTTCGGTGCAATCCCTGTGAGGGCAAAGCCCTGAAATGCATCTCAAAAGGCTGATTATTGCCTTAATCCTGCTGCCGCTCTTTTATCTCTATGTTACAAGATTATCGGCAGGGTATTTTGTTTTCCTCCTGATTATTGTCGGCATTCTAGCACAATATGAATTTTATTCCATGTATAAAGTTATGTCCATTCTGAAATATATGGGAATTTTTGGAGGATTAATTTTTATAGTCATCAGTTATCAGCCATCAGCTATTGGCCATCAGCCGATTGGATTTTTTGCTGTTTTATTTCTCATAATTGCCTGCATAAGACTGTTTTCAAAACGCAGCCCTGAATCATCACTTTATGAAATAGCAGCTATTATAGCCGGTGTGTTATACATCCCGCTGCTGTTGAGTTACCAGATATATCTTAGGAACTACGGGGCTGAATGGATAATATTCCTTTACGGATGTGTCTGGGCCTCGGACAGTCTTGCATATTATATCGGCAGCAGTATCGGCAAGAAGAAATTATATAGAGAAATAAGTCCTCATAAGACAATCGAGGGTGCTGTGAGTTCGATAGCAGGAGGGGCCGTGGGTGCAATTATCCTTAAGCTTGTATTCGTATACTCCATACCCCGGTCTCCGGTAAAGGCAGTTATTCTCGGAATGATAATAGGAATTGTAAGTGTAATCGGAGACCTTGTAGAGTCTATGTTTAAGCGGGATGCAGGTGTCAAAGATTCAAGCAATATAGTACCGGGGCACGGCGGTATACTGGACAAACTAGACAGCTCGCTGTTCGCAGGGCCTGTGCTCTACTGGACCGCTATGGCCTTTGGATTAATAAAATGAACCACTTATGCCGGCAAGCGGCACAAGGGAAAATGAAAATCTCCTCTAACCCCTCTTTTCCTAAGAGGGGAATCCCTCCCTTTGGCAAAGGGAGGTTAGGAGGGATTTTTAGATGAAAAGAATATCAATCTTAGGTTCGACAGGCTCTATAGGAAAAAGCGCCCTTGAAGTAGTCTTAAGATATAAAGACGAGTTTGAAGTTGTCGGACTCACTGCCAACAGTAACATAAAATTACTCGAAGAACAGATAAAAACATTCGATCCTGAAATTGTGGCAGTAGCCGATGAGTCGGGTGCCGCAGAACTCAGGAAAAAATTGAAGATTGAAATCCTATCGGGCGAAAGAGGCATATCGGATGTTGCCTCGTATGGGAATACCGATTTTGTTCTTTCGGCAATAGTCGGCTTTGCAGGTCTTTTACCGACCCTCGCTGCTGTAAAGGCAGGGAAGACTGTCGGGCTTGCCAATAAAGAGTCCCTTGTTGTTGCAGGCGAAATGGTTATGAAAACCGCAGCAAGACTTGGGGCCGCTATAATTCCTGTTGACAGCGAGCACAGCGCAATATTTCAGTGCATCGAAGGCCGTAGTAGGGATTCCATAAGGAGGATAGTGCTTACTGCATCGGGAGGGCCATTTTTAGGCAGGAATAAAAAAGAGTTGGCCGGGGTAACCGTAGAGGATGCGCTGAAGCACCCCAGATGGGATATGGGCAGAAAGATAACCATAGACTCCGCAACGCTTATGAATAAAGGTCTTGAGGTTATTGAGGCACATTATCTTTTTGATTCTTCGCCGGATAAGATTGATGTTCTTATACATCCGCAGAGTATAGTACACTCTATGGTTGAATTCAGGGATAGGAGTTATATCGCACAGCTTTCCATCCCGGATATGAAGGGACCTATAGCATATGCTCTTTCATATCCCAACCGGCTTGATGATCCTATGCCTTATCTTGATCTGAGCAAGATCGAAAAACTTACATTCCGGAAACCCGATGTTGGATCTTTCCCATGTCTTTCATATGCATACGAGGCGTCTAAGACCGGAGGTACAATGCCTGCTGTTCTGAACGCTGCAAATGAGGTTGCGGTAGAAGCATTCCTTCGGAATGCGATAGGTTTTAATGATATTCCTGCTATAATTGAAAATACCATGCACTCGCATAAAAATACGACTGTAACGGAAATCGAGGAAGTCGTAGAAGCCGACAGGTGGGCGAGGGAAAAGGCAAGGGAAACTATTGAAAGACGTTATGCGTGATGCGTTATACGCGGTGAATTACTAATGAGTTCGGAAATAAGGCAGCATAACCGTCATTCCGTGTCAAGCACGGAATGACAAAAGTTGGATGATAGGTATTCTTACTTATACACTTAGCGGTAATTTCTATTATTACGCATTACGTGTTACGCGTTACGATTCAAAGGAGATGAGATGACAGTTCTTTCGGCAATAGTATTGCTCGGAATACTTATACTTGTTCACGAGTTCGGGCACTTTATTTTTGCAAAGTTGCTTGGTGTAAGGGTACTGAAATTTTCTCTCGGTTTTGGACCGAAACTTATAGGGGGAAAATATGGCGACACCGAATATCTGATTTCCGCCATTCCGCTTGGGGGGTACGTAAAGCCGCTCGGTGAAGAACCCGGCGAAGAAATAAAAGAGGAGGATCGGCCGTTTGCATTTAATTATCAACCGGTTTGGAAAAGGGCTGCAATAGTCTTTGCAGGGCCGGTTTTTAATTTATTTCTTGCAGCCGTTATTTTTTCAGTTATATTTTTTTCCGGTGTTCCCATACCTAAACCGTACGTGGGAAAGATCGTGAAAGATTCCCCTGCCGTTAAAGCCGGTTTTATGATCGGCGACAGGATTGTGTCAATCGATGGCAGCGATGTTCACGGCTGGGATGACATCGATTCTTTAGTAAATAAAAATCATGGTAAGACACTTCTTTTAAAGATAGAAAGAGATAAAAGAATCACAGAGCTTTCTTTAACCCCTGTAAAAAAAATAGATAAAAATATCTTTGGTGAGGATACGGAGATCTGGGATATCGGTATTCCGCCTCTTTTGTATCCTGATATTGGTGAGGTCTTAAGGGGCTCTCATGCAGAAAAGGCAGGTATTAAGAGGGGGGACAGGATTGTAGAGATAGAGGGTGCGGCCATGAAGACATGGGAGGATATGACGGAAATAATACATAAAAGTCCCGGGAAACCACTGATATTTAAGATAAGGCGTGATGAACTCGTGATGAGTCTGACAATAACTCCGGCAAAGGAGACTTTTACGACACCGACCGGAGAAAAGAAAGAGATCGGTCTTATAGGGATTAAACCGATGGGTAATACCTTTATAAAAAAATTCGGCCCGATAGATTCCGTATCCCTCGGGATCAAAAGGACATGGGAAATGTGTGTCCTTACAGTGGTTGTGGTCATAAAACTTATTCAGAGAATCGTACCGGCCGAGACATTGGGGGGACCGATAATGATAGTCCAGATGGCAGGACAACAGGCGTCTCTCGGTATTATGAATTTTTTTGCATTTATGGCAATCCTGAGTATAAATCTGGGTATTCTCAATCTTTTGCCGATACCGGTTCTTGACGGTGGTCATCTCATGTTCCTGTCTGTCGAGGCAATCAGACGCAGACCGCTTAGCGAAAGGGCAATGATGATTGCCCAGAGGATCGGGCTTGCATTCATAATTACATTGATGATTTTTGTTCTTTATAATGATGCGATAAGAATAGTTGTCCCATGGATAAAGAAGGCGATAACGCAGTGACAGTGTCAGTTTTCAGTGTCACCCTTCGACGCGCTCAGGGTGACGGTCATGGTGAGCCCGTCGTAACCATACTGACACAGACACTAATCACCGACACTTATTTTTTGCCTTTTGTATTTTGATTTATTTATGAGGCCGGCAAGCATAAGAACTCAAGTCTCGTCGGGAGGAGTCATATTCAGAAGGAATAATGATATGACGGAGATAGCCCTTGTTGCAGTGAAGGGTGGAAATGTCTGGTGCCTTCCCAAGGGGCTTGTTGACAGAGGTGAAAGACCTGAGGAGACCGCTGTCAGGGAGGTTCAGGAGGAGACGGGATTGAGAGGCCGCATAAGAGATAAGATAGGGGATATCTCTTACTGGTATTATATTAGAGGAGAAAATGCGAGGTGCAGAAAAACAGTGCATTTTTATCTTATGGACTATCTGAGCGGCAGCACCGATGATCATGATTCTGAGGTAGATAAGGCATCATGGTTTTCGATTGACGAGGCGATAAGCAAGGTAAGCTACAAGGGTGACAGGGAGATAATAAAAAAGGCGAAGGAGATGATTAATAGGAATTTTAAATGAAAAAAAAGAAGGGAATAATATTTTCACTCATTCTCGGTCTTCGACCTCCGAGGGTTTTTGCCTCACCCCCCTCATATCCCCCCTTACTAAGGGGGGATATGAGGGGGGTTGGACTATCGGCAAAAAAACCCGCTCAAACACAATACCCTTCTTTTTGCCTTTAATTTTATGAAAAAGATACTAAGCTGGAATGAACTGGAAAAAGTCGCAGAGGATGCAAAGGCAAAGGGCAAAAGGGTCGTCTTTACCAACGGCTGTTTTGATATCATACATGTAGGGCATGTACGGTATCTCAAAGATGCAAAGGCGCTCGGAGATGTGCTTGTTGTCGGATTAAATTCGGATATGTCCGTTTCTGCAATAAAACCCGGCAGACCTATCAATCCTCAAGACCACCGGGCGGAGATACTGGCTTCGCTCTATATGGTGGATTATGTGACTCTGTTCGATGAAGATACTCCGCATGAATTGATTAAGTTACTTCAACCCGACATTCTTGTCAAAGGCGGCGACTGGAAAAAAGAAGATATAGTCGGTTCGGATATCGCTAAAGAGACTTACAGCCTTCCATATGTTAAAGGCATATCAACTACAGAGCTAATCGAGAAGATAAAAAAGCTTTGACGCCCTGTGGTCTCTGCCACAGAGTTCTTCACTAAATAGCTCTTTTATTAAATTTTCAATACCCCACAGTCTGTGCTGTGGGGTGTCCTTATATTCCCCCTTTGGCAAAGGGGGATGAAGGGGGATTTTTGAATAAATAAATTTTCAATAAATCTCCCCTAACCCCTCTTTGCCAAAGAGGGGATCAGAAGGATTCCCGACAAGCGGGAATGACAAAGTACGATTTATTTTTTTGATACCCCGCCGTCTCTGCGGCGGGGAG
>JACQXD010000224.1 GCA_016208875.1 Nitrospirota bacterium | reverse complement strand
TTGGAGGATAGAGATAATCAGTGATGTAACGGGACGAAAGTTACAGGGCGAGACGAAGCCGGTACAAGTCGCTAGAGTTGGAGGATAGAGATAATCAGTGATTTGAAAATCTTTTTTGTTTGTCACTAAATCATCCTGCTTTACGACAAATAAAGTAAGATGATACATCAATCGTTATTAGACAAATTTCTCAGCAAAGACAATTTCCTCAAAGCTTACAGAAGGATTTCATTAAAAAACTCAGTCGGCGGAATTGATAAGGTTTCTGTTGAGGATTTCGGAAGACGCCTTGACACAAACATTCATAAGTTGATAGAGCAGCTCAAATCCGGCCACTACACGCCCCATCCGGTTAGCACAATTCATATCCCGAAATTCAATGAAGAAAATGAATGGCGTGAACTTGGCCTTCCTACAGTGGCGGATAAAGTTGTGCAAGCAGCATTACTGCAGGTTGTTGAACCACTTGCTGAAAAAATATTTCTCGACACAAGTTATGGCTACCGACCAGGAAAAGGTCATTATAAGGCGATAAGAAGGATTGAGCATAATCTTAGATATGAACATAAAAAATGGGCCGGACATCGTGATATAGATAACTTTTTTGATTCATTAGACCACAACCTTCTGCTGAAGCAATTTTCTGATATTGTGAAAGGCGATTCGCTTTTAATTGAATTAGCAGCTTTATGGTGCCGAATGGGTCTGGTTGAAAAAAACGGCAAATGGAAAAATGTTGAAGCAGGGGTCAGGCAAGGGCATATCATATCGCCGCTTCTCGCAAATCTTTACCTTCACTCCCTCGATAAATTTGTTTCCATGATGAGCATCAAATGGGTCAGATATGCAGATGATTATTTAATTCAGGGGAATAGCAAGGAAGAAATAGAAGATGCCGATACAAAGATAATTGATTTTCTGAAGAGCGAACTTTTGCTTGGGGTAAATAATAACGCCAATCCTATAAACAGCATCGAAGAAGGTTTTGTATTCCTCGGGATTCATTTCTGTGGAGAAAAAAGGTTTATCTCACAGCAAAAGATGGATAAGATTCAAAGGAAAATACACTGGGTGTTCTCCGATGGAAATAAAAAATCTCTTGAAACTGTTATCCGGCATGTTACAGAAATGTCAGCAGGATGGAGAAGGTATTACGGCTTTCTGAATCCGATCGACCAATTCTCTAAAATACAGCATGAACTTGAAAGCTCATTTATCGTTTTTACAGCCAAGAAGATCAAGCATGGCCTTTGGGAAAGTAAACTTCCTGAAAATATACCGTTCCCCCTAACAATTACGGATAACAATCAACATGCATGTTTTAAGAAGATGAAGGAATTATGGCATGAGGCATTAAAAGCAAATAATACCTTTAAGATTGATGGCATAAAAAAGGTTGCAGATAAAAAGATTTCCGGAAGGAGAAGAAAATACCGGAGGGAACAGTTACAAAATACTGATCTTGTTATTACAACTCCGGGTTGTTTTATCGGTAAAAGAGGCGAGAGGATTATTGTAAGAAAAAATCAACAGATTACAACCGAGATGCCCGCCATCAGACTGACAGGGCTGACTGTTGGAGCGAGAGGCGTATCGCTATCAGGAGATGTCATTGAGCTTTGTATGGGAAAAGATATTTATATTCATTTTGTAGATGAACTGGGAAAGATTATTGCAATTATAGCCCCGCCTACCGGTAATTCAGGAGAGATATCGCTTTTACAGGCAACAGAGCGTAGCACCGGAAGAGGCTTACATCTTGCAAAAATGTTTGTTCTCGGAAAAGTGAAAAATCAATTTGCTCTTTTAAAGTATTACCACAAATACAGAATAGACCGTGAAAATGGATTCGGCACATGCTTCAGAGAAAAACAAATTCAAATGGAACGCCTCATAAGAGAAATTAAAAATCTTGCCTCTTTTATCACACCTGAGACTTTCCGGCAACAAGTCATGGGACTGGAAGGGGCATTTGCATTACACTATTGGGCAGTTGTAAAAAAGCTATTTCATAATGGAGTAACATTTGACGGCAGGATACGAGAGGGGGCAAAGGATATTGTTAATGCATCGCTTAACTATGGGTATGGAATTCTCTATAGTAGAGTCTTAAATGCTTTAATCAAATCGGGACTGAATCCTGTTTCAGGTTTTTTGCACGGCTTCCAACATGCCAAGCCTGTACTCGTTTACGATCTCATAGAGGAATTCAGAGCAGAAGTGGTAGACAGAAGTATTTTCACTTTATTTAGAAGGGGAGAAAAACTTTTTCAGAGCGATGACGGGATGTTAACTCCGGAAAGTAGGAAAAAGATCGCCCGTGCCGTTATCAGGCGGTTATCAAGCGAGACTTATTACGCAGGCAGAAAATTCGTGCTTGAAGATGTTATCAGAGAACAGGCAGTGAACATAAAAAAACACTTGAATGGCATGTGTGACTATAGACCCTACTTGAGCCGATGGTGATTTTTGGGCACTGATAAATCGTTTTAGAATAAACAAGAATCTCTGTCACAAAAAACTCTTGACCACCGACTATAAAAGTAGAAAGGCGTTATAGAAAGGAGGTGAGAATAGTGGGTAAATATACGAAAATCTGGAGCACCTATAAGGGAACGAATACACCAAAAGAATGCAAGGCAATCATCAACAACAAAACCGGCGACATCTGGAAACCCTACAAAGGAACTACAACACCAAAAGAAAAAATAGGCAAAATAAGGTAACCGACTCAAACCTATGGAGGCGGGTGGGAGGACCCGCCTCCAGCAACTCATGCCTCTCAGCCCTCTATCCCAAAAAAGAACCCAAACGGAATTACAAGCGTATTTTTATCTATTGCGGTCATCTCTGTTCCGGGGTAAAGATATCACATGCCTTCCTTTCAAGTCCCTTGCGCAGTCTTTAAGTCCTGATATGTCTATGTCTTCAAGTTTATGAGACCGTTTGACCTCTATTGCACTTACTTTTTCTCAGATTCAACTATGAAATCAACCTCTCTACCCGCGTACGTGCGCCGGTAAAAAAGCTGATATCTTGCATCACCGAGAGGATAAGTTTTTTTTATTTCAGAGGCAGCCCATGTCTCCACCATGCTTCCTATCCTTCCCTGACCGTTCAAGGAACACCGATTGGGGTCAAAGCTACATTATACATTTTAGAAATTTTGTCGGATGTAATAACTTTAACGAAACGCAAAAATCTGCTCACCTTTACCTCACCCGATCTTCTCAATAAACCCCTTTGCAGCCTTGAAATAATCCTTCACAGCATCTGCATTATATATCAATCCTCTGTAGTAACCTGCTATGTGTAGGGTATCATAGAGCATCTCAAATTCTCTCATCAACTTTCCATTATGCACTGCAATGTGCTTTCGCAGGGCATCGCGGTATGCATCTACTGATTTGGGAAGTTCTTTCTTGGATAAGCCCCTTTTGTCATGAGATACTCATTTATAGCCTCTAAAACAGCAAGGTAAGCTGTAGAGAATGCCTCTTTCATGACACTCCATTAAACTTGCAAGACCTTTTTCGATTCTATGTCTTTTATCATCGCATCTATCTCACGGCCATCCATTGTCTCTTTCTCGAGAAGGGTCTTTGCAAAGGCGTCGAGGATATCGAAGTTATCCGAGAGAAGGGACTTTGCCCTTTCGTATGCCTCGATAACTAAACGCTTTACTTCTTCGTCTATGTCTTCGGCAGTCTTTTCGCTGTAGTCTTTATGTTTTGCTATCTCCCTTCCGAGAAATATCTGCTCGTCCTTTTTACCAAAGGTCAACGGCCCGAGTTTTTCGCTCATCCCCCACTCTGTAACCATCCTCCTCGCAAGTTCGGTCGCCCGCTCGAGGTCATTACCGGCACCTGTTGTCATATGTTTGAGGGCGATCTCTTCCGCAGCCCTGCCGCCAAGCAGTACCGTAAGTGCCTTCATGAGATAATCCTTTGAATATGTATATTTGTCATCAATCGGAAGCTGCTGAGTTACGCCGAGTGCCCGGCCCCTCGGAATGATACTTACCTTATGTATGGGGTCTGTGCCTGGTGTCAGTTTTGCCGCGAGTGCATGCCCTGCCTCATGATATGCAGTATTCTTTTTTTCCGACTCGCTGATTATCATACTCTTACGCTCAACGCCCATCAGAACTTTATCCTTTGCAAACTCAAAGTCAGACATGTCAACCTTGCTCTTTGATTTTCTTGCAGCAAGGAGCGCTGCTTCATTTACAAGATTGGCCAGGTCAGCCCCTGAAAATCCAGGTACTCCCCGCGCGATAAGATCAAGATTTACATTCTCATCAAGTGGAATATTTTTAGTATGCACCTTTAATATCTCGTGCCTGCCGTTTACATCAGGCACTGGTACAACGACCTGTCTGTCAAACCTCCCAGGTCTCAGGAGTGCAGGGTCAAGCACATCGGGTCTGTTAGTAGCCGCAAGGATTATTACCCCTTCATTTCCCTCGAATCCATCCATCTCTACCAATAACTGGTTGAGGGTCTGCTCTCGCTCGTCATGGCCACCTCCAAGACCGGCGCCTCTATGACGACCGACGGCGTCTATTTCATCGATAAAGATTATGCAAGGGGCACTCTTCTTTGCCTGATCGAATAAATCCCTGACACGGGATGCACCTACCCCGACAAACATCTCAACGAAATCGGATCCGGATATCGAAAAAAACGGGACCCCGGCCTCCCCTGCGATTGCCTTTGCGAGAAGGGTCTTGCCCGTACCCGGAGCACCTACCAGTAATACACCTTTCGGTATTTTTCCGCCGAGCTTTGAAAACTTCTGAGGCGCCTTTAGAAAATCTATTATCTCCTGCACCTCTTCCTTTGCCTCTTCTATTCCCGCTACATCCGCAAAAGTCACCTTCACAGCCTTATCCGAGACAAGCCTGGCCTTGCTCTTTCCGAATGATAATGCCTTATTCCCCCCCATCTGCATCTGTCTCATAAAGAATATCCAGACAAGCACAAGAAAGATTATAGGCCCCCACGAAAAAAAGAAGTTTACATACCATGGGTTCTGTTCGGCCGGCTTCTCGGTAATCTTGACTCCTTTGGCTATCAGGTCCTTTACAAGGTCGGGATACTTTTCCGCATAGGTCTTGAATTTTTTCCCGTCTCTTAATCTACCCGTTACATAGTTCTCCTTTATTACGACCTCTTCGATCTCTCCTGCATTGAGCTTCGTCATAAAGTCGGAGAAGATCATCTCTTCCTCGGCTTTCTTGGGCGCGTTAAGGAGATTGAACAGGAGTATAGTCATCACTGCCATTAATATCCAGACAAACACATTTCTGTATTTATTCAACTTTGCCTCCTAAGCCAATATTTTACCATATTTAACCTAAGACAGGATATAGTATCTGAGCGGATTTTTTTGCCGATAGTCCTACAGTAGTTTTTTTGTATAAATCAAGAGGCAAAAACCTCAGAGGTCGCTCCGCCTCATGCGGACGACCGAGAATGAGCGATGGTACTATATCCTGTCTTCCCGGTTAGTTAGAAACTCAAAACATCCCCGTCTATCCGTATAACCTTTTTCTGTGCCTCTATTATCCTTTTGATCCCATCCGAGGAAAGCTCCATAAGCCTATCCATCATATCCCTTGAGAACGGAGAGCCCTCTGCAGTTCCCTGCACTTCCACGATATTTCCGCTGCCGGTCATTACGACATTCATATCAACATCTGCAGTTGAGTCTTCTGCATAGGTGAGATCGAGAACCGGCTCGCCGTTTACGATACCCACGCTTATGGCTGCGAGATAATCTTTCAACGGCATCTTTTCTATTAACCCGTTCTTCAGGGTATTTCTCATTGCATCGGCAAGGCAGATGAAGGCGCCTGTTATACTGGCTGTCCTCGTGCTGCCGTCTGCCTGTATTACATCACAGTCTATCCATACCGTCCGTTCACCTATAATATCGAGGTCGACAACCGCCCTTAATGCCCTTCCGATAAGCCTCTGTATCTCATGGGTTCTGCCCCCGATCCTTCCTATGCTCGACTCGCGCATTACCCTCGATCGCGAAGATTTCGGCAGCATCGAATATTCCGCAGTAACCCACCCCTTTTTCCGGTCTTTGAGAAACTGTGGAACCTTGTCTTCGATTGACGCCGTACAGATAACCCTTGTGCCTCCCATCTCGATAAGTACGGAACCTTCCGCGGTGCCGATAAAATCCCTCGTTATTTTTAACTCTCTTATCTCGGTGTTTTTTCTGCCGTCAGGCCTCATTTAGTCTCCATTCTTCTAATAACCAATAACCAAATTACAAATTACAAATAAATCTCAATATCCAAATTCCAAACTTGGTTATTGAATATTGATTATTGGTCAATTCTCCTTTGTTTGGTTATTGTAATTTGTTTATTGGTTATTTTAGTTTCCTCCTATATCTATCTTTTCTATATGCTCTATTTTCTGTTCAAGAAATCTTTCTCCGACCTTTACGAATCTCTCAGGAGAATCCGTTACGTAAAACTCCCTCGATGGTTTTTCATCGGATTCTTTTTCCATATTGCCTTCTTCAAGAATGCCCTTTACCATCTTTGCTGTCTCGATGGCGGAATCAATCAATCTCACATCAGGCCCCATGACCTTAGAAATAATGTTCTTGAGCACGGGATAATGTGTGCAGCCCAGAACAAGCGTGTCCGGATTCTCTTTTTTTAAGCCTTTCAGGTAATACCTGGCTGTGAGCAGAGCAACGTCATTCGCCGTCCATCCCTCCTCTGCGAGCGACACGAAAAGAGGGCATGCCTTCGTAAAGATAACAAAATCATCGCTCCTAATCTCAAAATACCTGTCTAAACTTTTTTCACCGTGTTCCATAATACCTTCGATCTTCCTATCCCTGATTGCGTTTATGGCATTTATATAGGAATTGCTTTTTATAGTGCCCTCAGTGCCTATTATGCCGATCCTTTTAGTCCTCGTCGCCTCAATGGCAGCCTTAGCTCCAGGCTCTATTACACCGATTACGGGTATCTTTAGACGTTTTTTTAGCTCTTGGAGGGCGTAAGCAGAGGCGGTATTGCAGGCTATGACAAAAAGTTTTATTCCCTGTTTTACCAGAAATTCTGCTACCTCGAGAGAGTACCTTACAACCGTATCGCCGGACTTGCTCCCGTAAGGAACACGTGCGGTATCACCGAGATAAACAGTACTCTCTTCGGGCAATATCCTGAATAGCTCTCTCAGAACCGTAAGACCTCCTATACCGGAATCAAAAACTCCTATAGGTCTGTTATTGTGTGACATCTTTATTACTTACCTCTGCCTCTTTTGATGCCTGCGAATCGGGCACCGAAGAAAGGATTTCCTTTAGAGGATACATAAGATATACATGCCCGCCGAGACTTTCGATCTCTCTTCCTTCTATCAATATCTTCACGTCTGATATATCCTGCACATTCGATAAAAGGCTCTCGAAAAAACCTTTTAATAACAAAAATTCCGATGCGGCGTCGCCTTTAAAATTTCTCCTGAATTCATCCGAAAGATCGGCATAAAGTATACCGTCGCTGCCTTTATATAAGCCGAGGAGTTTTGTATCTTTGGGTATGAACGATGTCTTTTCGCCGGCTGTCCCTTTGAGGAACTCTCCTATAACCGCCTCTGCGATTGCCATCCGGGATGTTCTCCTCTGCACCTTTCTCTCCACCATCTGCAGACGGCCGTCCATAGGATAATAGACTCTCAGCGTAAATAGATCGTCAGTCATACCGATATCATCTTTTCCCTGTGTCTCCTCTACTACGGAAGATCGCGAGGCGACCTTTTTAGAAAAATAAAAGTACCCTCCAGCCATACCGACCGCAAAAAGAAGGAAAAAGATTAGCATCCATCTGTATCTATCACTGACCATAATAAGCAAATCCTTTTATTATTGCCTGTGCAAGCCTGCTGCGGGTTTTCTGGTCATAGCTCAGATTTTTAAATAATGGTACCTCAAGCAAGGCAGCGGGGGCACCGACAGAATTAAGTAAGGGCAATGACATTTCTCTCTGAACAACATCGAGCTTAAATTCTTCCTTTATCGCTTTACCCAATGCCTCTGCAAGTTTCCTGCTCTTATGTACATACCTCTTTTGCCGTAAATTCAAACTATAGGATTCCGATTCCTCTCCGGAACCTATATTGAGTTCAGGCACATATATGGAGAATTTATCCGATCCTGAGACATGAATGCTCATAAATATCTCGATCATTTTCTGATTTGCAAATATTGCCCGGTCCCGGAGCGGCATAAATTGATCGCTTCTCCTCGTGAGAAAAACCTTCTTATCCTTTTTTACCAGCAGACCCTCTATATCCTTTGCAATGGACAGTACAATGTCCTTTTCTTTTAAATCGTTGTTCACTATCCCGAACTCGTATCCCCCATGTCCCGGATCGATGACAAAAACCCTCTGCGATAACAAGACATCTGCCTGAGGTTTTATATCTACCGCTTCTTTTGATCCGGAAGATGATATATCTATCACAAGTCTGGACGGCGAGGGCAGTTTCAAGACCTTCATCTCAAATGCCTGCTTGAGATTAATTGTCAGCAGCCTGTCTTTTATCGAGGTTTCAAGGTTAATATCTTTCTGCGGTATCAGGTTAAAGACGGATGGGAACTCGACATTTACCTGTAATCCCGATGCCGTAACATTCGTCTTCTTTAAGAATGATTCTTCCGCCTCGAAAACCAGACGCGTAACCCCATTATTTTTGCTTACCCTTAAACCGACATCGGTTTTTGTTTGAGCAAAACCGATATCAAGCAACGTAAAAAAAATCACCGTGATTAATATTAATATTTTTCTTTTCATAGTAACCCTAAAACATAGTAAAAGATAGGAAAGGCTGGTGTCCGCCGAGGCGGATTATACGACACCTTATAAAAAAAACCTTAGAGCCGACCCCCCTTGAGTCCCCCCTTATTAAGGGGGGATTGAGGGGGGTAACATTTATGCCATTTACGATTGCCATATTAATTATCCTGTCGATTATAAAAATTCTGAGACAGTCTTTCCTATCTTTATTTTTGGTATACATTTTCCTATTGCTTACCCTTTTCTCCGCTTTAAGACAATAAACCCAACTATTGCAATTAAAAATAGCACAACACTTATCCCTTGCGATATGGAAATATTTCCCGCTAAATATCCCCTTGCCTCGTCTCCCCTGAAAAATTCGACTATAAATCTGAGAACGGAGTAAAGCAAAAGATATGTCCAGAAGAGCTGCCCTTTAAACGATTGATGTCTTCTCAACATAATAAGCAAAAGGAAATTTATAAACTCTCCTGCAGATTCATAAAGTTGCGTTGGATGTAAAGGTACGCCCTGACGCGCAAGACAAGCAGGGTCTGAAAAGGTTACTGCCCACGGGATTCCTTCGGCAGGTTTGCCGTAACAGCAGCCTGCACCGAAACAACCGAGTCTTCCTATTGCATGTCCGATTGGGAGTGATGGGGCAAAGATGTCGGCTGTCTTCCAGAGGTCAAGCCCCTTCTTTCTTATAAGCCAGACAGCCGTTGGAACGGCAAATATAACACCACCGTAAAAGACGAGGCCGCCTTCCCATATCTTGAATATAGCAAAAGGATTTTTAAGATAGTGTTGTAAATTAATTAACACGAAAAAAAGTCTCGATCCGAGAATAGCGGCAAGGAGAACATAAAAGCCGAGGTCTATTATCTTATCGGGCTCGATTAGCTGTTTCCTTGCCTCTCTTACCGCGAGTGCAAGCCCCAACAAAAAACCCGATGCAATCAAGACACCGTAAGTATGTATCGTCAACGGCCCTATCTTAATTAATTCCGGATGCATTTTTTATCACGATACAAGATGCACGATACAAGATACAGGATAAGCAACTATACCATAAATCATGTATCGTGTATCCTGCATCATGAATCCTGCATCAAGTTTTTCTATTTGAATCTTGATCCCTCATCTCCTTACCTTTTAAAAATAACCTTAAAAATATAAGTCCGATCCCTATTGTAAGTGCAGAGTCTGCAACATTAAATGCAGGCCAGTGAAACCTACCGGCAAAGACATCTATGAAATCCATCACGGAACCGTGAGTAATCCTGTCTATAAGATTACCGATCGCGCCTCCGAGTATCAAAGAAAGGCTGAAAGGATCTTCCCTGCCTTTGATCAGCATAAAGAATATTACCACTATCGCAGCAAAAGATACGGCTATAAATATATTATTCCCGAGTTCCCTGAACATGCCGAAGGCAGAACCCGTATTCCTCACATTCACGAGATGGAGAAACGGAAGAACCTCGATGGATTTGAACGGGCTTATGAATTTATAGGCAAGATATTTAGTTATCTGGTCTAAGATTACGGTCAGAAGAACAAGATAGATATAAAATACTTTTTTATATATCAAGGAAGCGAAGGATTTCCTTTCCGAATTCTTTAAAAACCTTAAGTGCCTTTTGAAAATTCTTTATACCCATAGATAATTATACCAGATCGGATTTCTTTATGGTGTCCTCGAAATCAGTGCCACGGATAGAGAAAAGAGACCATGCCGACCGTTAAAAGGATTTGTAATTTAAAGGGTCAAAAAGATTACTCCATCGGTAAGGGAATAAAAGCCACCTCTGAATTCAACATTATCATTTGAACCCTTTAAGTGGTACCCCGCTACAAAGGAGAAAGGAAAGTGTTAGAAACCCATCTGCCGGGAGATAAAAGCAAGGAATTCTTCCGATGTTAACACCTGCAGGTTCCCCTTACGATAGTCATCCTTATCCCTTGTAATGATAACTTCCGCTTTTGCCTGAACAGCCGAATAATACTGCACAGCGTCTTCAAAATCCTTGAAGTCGGATGCCAGAGATAAATCTATTATTCTTTCATCTACCTCTGCAACCTTGAAAACAAGCCTGATTTTTTCAAGTGTCTTCATCGCCTTTTCTCTGCCCAACTCTTTAGATAAAAGATAAAAAAGCGTAGGGAAACTCAATGCACAAAGATAGCCCTTCACCTCTCTGTTCTCTATTTTTCCGAACAGGTGAGCAGACGAATGATAAAAAGGTTCCCGTTTTAAAAAAATGTCGAGCAAGAAATTCAGATCACAGAAAACCGATTTCAAAGATATTTTTCCTCTATATGCTTCTTATAACTCCTAAGCAGTTCTTTCTTGGTCTTCTTTGAGGCTAACAGGCCGGATACCTCCGATAAAATAGGAGATTCGATAAATTCCTTTTTCTGTTCCATTGAAAGCGATCTAAAGTAATTTGAAACCATCTTTGAGAGACTCGTCCCCCTGTCACCTGCGATCTTCTTCGCGTCTTTTATCAACCTTTCGTCCATCC
>JACQXD010000230.1 GCA_016208875.1 Nitrospirota bacterium | reverse complement strand
GAAAAGTCAAGAGGACACCTGAGCCGGCTGAGGCAAAAGATACATCAATTGAGAGAGATAAGGGGACGGTATATAGGCAAACTACTGCGTCCAATGCCCATGATTATTGGTTCTCTTTACGAAGTCTACAAGACGTGCAGTAAACCGAATTGTTCATGCAAGGAAGGGGAAAAGCATGGTCCATTCCCTGCCCTTTCGGTATCAATAAAAGGCAAACGGTCTCTGAAGATGGTCAGGAAGGAAGACCATCTGATGGTTAAAGAGAAGGCAGAGGCGTATCAAGCGTTTCAGCAGGGATTAGCAAGGGTGCGAAAAATCAACAAAGAGATAGATTCATTGCTTGAGAAGATTAAGGCGGAGTATTTGGAGGAATACAAGTGAGTGACGGTGTAGGTGTTCCGATTATTTACGAAGAAAACAGGATTAAGGTAATAGATGCGTTGAAGAACGGTTGGATAGACTATTTGGACTTAGCGGACTGGACGTTTCAGGATAGGTTTTTTGCTTTTCTATTGGGCATAAGGTTCTTTGAGATATGCGGGGCAAGCTATCCGAGTCCCAGAGAAAAGGAGGAGGTGGCCTTGTGGTTTTTATTGGCCTGCAAAGTTCAGATGAAACTGCACACTACCGCTGCCTTTGATGAACTGCCGGGGATATTGCGAAGCGGGGCTGTGCTGTCGAGGGTAAAGTTCAATGTAGGTGGCAATAACGGAGGCTTCAACAATAAAAACAAAAAGGAGCGTAGCAGTCCCGTGCATCACGATACGGCAAGGAAGTTCTACAAGGATACCGATCCTATGCAGATGAGGCATTGGCACAATACAGAAGTGCAAAGGTTCATAAGGCATAACCGGGGTTTTGACAAGCACGGCATATTCCTTTTGGATCAGACACATTTGGTGGTTCCTGACAATGCAAATTATAAAGATGCCGTAAGGATGCCGGTAGATGAGCATGGGCAGTTAATCGATATGAGCGGGATGACCGCAGAGCAAAAAAAGGCGATAAAGTATCATCCCTGTTATGCCTTAAGCGAGCTGCTGCATATCGGGAAAGAAGAGCCTTCTTTTATTTTTGCGGGTTACCAATTGGGGCCTGGCAACGTAGATGAATTGGAGCAAGGAATGCCAATTGAAGAACGCCATCGACAGATAAAGAATTTTTGGCGAATCAACAAATTCACCTCACCGGATAGGTCACTTGTTGAAGCCCATGTCTTGTTTACCCTGCTGACCTACAGCCTTGTACAGCTTTATCTGAATAAAAACCATCTGACAGCTATAGCAAATAAGACCATACAGTCATTAAGAAGCGAGGAGCAGATCGGTATAAACAGCGTGATTGTCTATTCCGGAGCATACTTTGCCGTTTTTGATCTGGATGACTATACCGAGATAATAATAGACCTCAATGAGGAGGCAAGATCGAGATTGCAGAAATGGATAAAGGTTTTCAAAGAGCGAGATAAGTTCAAAGGAAGTTAGAATCGAGTCGAAATTTTTACAGCGTATTCTATAAACTTACACATTCTTTGCAGAACGCCTAAGCACGCCCACTCTTAGGCAAATTTGACATGTAAGCTAAATGGAAGAGCTCCATCATGACATATGCCACGTCGGAGAAGCAAAAAAACACACCCGGCGCGCAATTGTCCCATTATTTCTCTTTACACTGTCTGAATTGCACCTCAAGAGTACCTTCCTTGTCATTTTAACTTGCTACGATTAACATTATCCATTCTTCATCCGGCGATCCTAATGGATTTTCACATCGGAAAGATTAAGGATGTACTTGTATAGAGGCACCCACACCCTTTTGGCTGTAACAAAAGGATAGAGGTACAAACTCCATGTCAGCATTACCACCATGGCCGTATAATAAAGTTTCGCTCCGTATCTGTCTGCAAGTTGTTTAATCGCATATGCTATTGCGGTAAAGGCAAACGGGAGCAAGGGAATAGACGAATAAATAAAGAGCGGGCGTTTAACGAACAGGAAGATCGCGTAAGTGACGAAGAAGAAAATTACCGGAACTCCGATCTCGAAAGATATTTTCTTAAATGCAAGAATACAGAGAAATACCATCGCAGGGACCGTCAACATCCATACCGGCAGGTTATTCCCGTAGATAATAAACTCGCCTATTTCGCCATGATATGTTCCTTGTCCCAGTATTATCGGCTTAATAAACCACTCCGAAGGATTTGTATGATGCATAAATATAAGACCATTACAATAAAATTCAGGTCTATACATCTGCTGAGTATAATACGCATT
>JACQXD010000225.1 GCA_016208875.1 Nitrospirota bacterium | reverse complement strand
ACTCAGTAAGCAGGCTCTTCGTGAAGGAGCATATCGGGTTGCTGGCCGCCTTCATGCAGTTGCTCTCAATATGGAAGGCAACATAAAAACTGACGCATAAAAACTGACGGGGTCAGGCTTGCGGTTGTGCATTTAGTCTTTCCCTCACTCTTTTTAATATTTCCCCTTCAGCACACAGCTCGCCGATAAACTGCCCTTTCAACCCTTCATCTTCAAAAAAACATCTTCAAAAATATTTCTTGACATAGAAGAAATAAAGGGAACAATCGTCCCTTTTTCCCCGCTATCTCGCTAATCAATAGAAAGAAAAAAGAATAAAAGGGGACAGATTTATTTTTCATTCTCCCTTTGGCCTTCCTTGCCCTCTGAATTCAATCCGTTTTCCAATTTTTTTAGCAATCTCGTCAACAAACTTTGGGCTTCCTGTTAATTGCCCTCTCTACGAGTTGGCCATAAAACGGTCATTATTTTGCTTCACTTTCCTATAACAAAGAATGCCAAAGTATGTTATTATATCACGTATAGGAGGAAATAACATTATGAACATTTCACTTACACCACAACTTGAAAAGCTGGTGAAAAATAAGGTTGAGAGCGGTCACTATGGTTCCGCAAGCGAGGTTATACGAGAAGCTTTACGTCTTCTCGTGGAGCGAGACCGCAGACAATCCGTGCGTATCGATGAACTTAGGGCCGAAATAAAAAAAGGGTTGGATAGTGGCGAACCGACACCCTTAAATATTAAGGCTATTAAGACACATGGCCGCAAGCGGCTCAATGCACAAAAAAAATAAGGCACACGTCTGATGTTGAGTATTCTAAAAAGTCCGGCAGCAGAAAATGATCTTAACGAAATATGGTGGTACATCGCCCAAGACAACCCCGACAATGCGGACAAACTCCTCGACGAAATTGCAGAAACCAGCAGCAAACTTGCGCAATTCAAAAATATGGGAAGAAACCGCGATGAACTCCATCCCGGTTTGCGAAGCTTCCCGGTCGGCAGATATCTGATTTTCTATATGCCGATTAGCGGTGGTATTGAGATCGTAAGAGTTTTGCACGGTATGATGGACATTGAGAGATTTGACAAGCGAGAGATTTGACCTTGCCCAATTTATGAGTTTTAAGTATAATTAAAACTATTAGATAATGATAGCTGAGTTTTAACTATGATTAAAAAGTATATTAGGCGGACATATTATCTTGAGCGGATACGGCCATTCATGAATAAGGACTTAATAAAGGTTCTTGTGGGGCAGAGGAGGGTAGGAAAAAGTTATCTGCTGCTTCAAATCATGGATGAGTTGGTCAGGCAAGGTATTGGGAAAAACAATATCCTCTATCTCAACAAGGAACTGCACGAGTTTGATGCCATCAGAGATTACCGCGACCTTCTGCGATATATAAAGCAAACAACCGGGGGAAAGAAAAAAACAGCTCTTTTTATAGACGAAATCCAGGGCATTTCTCAATTTGAGAAAGCCCTGAGAGACCTTCAGGCAACGGGGGGATATGATATTTACTGTACCGGCAGCAATGCCGATCTTCTCTCCGGAGAACTGGCAACCTATTTATCCGGCAGATATGTGGAAATCGAGGTTTATAGCCTGTCATATCCTGAATTCCTTATGTTCCATAAACTCGAAAACTCCGAAGACTCTCTTCTGAAATATATCAAATACGGAGGACTGCCGTATCTGATCAATCTGGACCTGAGCGATGCAGTTGTATATGACTATCTGAAAAGCATAAACAATACAATACTCTTCAAGGACGTAGTCGCAAGATACAACATCAGGAATGTGGCATTTCTTGAGAGGCTTGTAGAGTATGTGGCGGATAATGTCGGGAGTCTGGTTTCTGCAAAAAAGATCAGTGATTTTCTAAAATCCCAGAAGACAAAAATCTCACCCAATATAGTTCTCAATTATCTCTCGTTTCTGTCTGATGCGTTTCTTATCTTTAAAGTTCGCCGCTCGGAAATAGGAGGAAAAAAGCTTTTTGAGATCAACGACAAATATTATTTTCAGGACTGCGGGCTTAGACATGCCCTCGTCGGTTACCGCCTCTCGGACATTAACAAGGTACTTGAGAACATAGTCTATATGCATCTGAAGGTATCGGGCTACAATGTTACGGTAGGTCAGATGGGGACAAGGGAAGTAGATTTTGTCGGCGAGAAAAAGGGAGAGCGGCTTTATGTGCAGGTAGCATATCTTATTCCCGACAAAAAGACATGGGAGAGAGAATTCGGGAACCTGCTAAGGATATCGGACAATTATCCCAAATTCGTTGTCTCGATGGACAGGATGATAGAAGGCGGCGAAAAAGGCATAAGACATATGCATATTACACAGTTTATTAAAACGCTGCTGTAACATCAGATGGGAAAATTCCATCAGGTGAGTAACTGATAAACTACTTCCCCTCGCACCATTCCCTCGCATTCTGAAATAACTTCATCCATGGCGACACCTTGAGTTTCTTTTTCCAGTCCTCCGGCATCCATGCCCAGTTCCACTTCTGAAACGTCCTTTCGGGATGGGGCATTATAGCAAGATGTCTTCCATCCGGAGAACACAAGGCAGCGATACCGTTAACAGAGCCGTTTGGATTAAACGGATAGCTCTCTGTTATCCTGCCGCTATCGTCAACAAACCTCACTGGTGCAAGGTTCTTTCTTATAACCTTTTCTAAAATTTCTTTTTGAGGGAAATGAGCCCTTCCTTCTCCATGTGCGACCCATATTCCAAGTGTTGAGCCCTCCATCCCCCTAAGCATGATCGCAGGGCTCTTAAATATCTTCACCGTAGAAAATCTCGATTCGAATCTGCCGGATGTATTATGAATAAACCTCGGTTGGTATTGATCCTCTATCCCCTGCCACGGTACCCAGCCGAGCAATGCTGCTAACTGGCAGCCGTTGCATACGCTGAGGCTGAATGAGTCTGGTCTGTTATAGAACTTCTGAAATTGATCGTAAATGTCTTTATTGAACTTAATGACGCCTGCCCATCCTTTGGCAGAATCGAGTACATCTGCGTAACTGAATCCTCCGACAAATGCCATGCCCCTGAGATTATCGAGGTTGACCTTGCGTTTAAGGAAATCGGTCATTGTCGCATCCATGACATCGAATCCGGCCTGATAGAATGCGGACGCCATCTCCCTATCGCTGTTGCTGCCTTCCTCCCGGATTATCGCAACAGAAGGCTTCTTTTTCATTTTTATAAAGTGGGATTGTGTTGGCCCCGGATTAAATTTCAGTTTGAAGTTATATCCCTTTCTATTATAATTAACCTTTTTTTCTTCATCCGCACACTCAGGATTTACCTGAAGCCTTTCGAGGCGATAGCCCGTCTCCTCCCAAATCCCTCTCAGGACCCTCATATCCTCGTTAAGAACCGTGACGCGTGACGCGTGACGCGTAACGCGTTTAACTTTAATCCTTTTTTCTTTTAGGGTCTTACCGATTATGGAATAGGGGATATTATTTTTCTTAAGTCTTGCTATTATCTTTTTCTCATCTTTCGGGAGATATTCGATAACAAGCCCGAGTTCTTCGGAAAAAAGTACAGATATTTCGGATTTCGGATTTCGGATTTCGGAATTTAATTCCACATTCCGCATTCCGCATTTCGCATTAATAGTGATCTCCATTCCGCAATTCCCCGAAAAAGCCATCTCAAGCAACGTTGTAATCAATCCGCCGTCGCTTCTGTCATGACCTGAAAGGATTAATCCATCCGATATGAATTTCTGGACCGTATTAAATGAACGCTTCAATAATTTTGGGTCATCAACATCAGGGGATTCATTGCCGATCTGGTTGTATACCTGAGCAATCGCCGTCCCTCCGAGCCTGTTCCTGCCGTTTCCGAGGTCAATGAAAATAAGTTTGCTCTTTCCCGGCTTTTTAATCTCGGGTGTTATCACCTGTGTGACATCAGGACATGTTGCGTAGGCAGAGATGACGAGTGTGCCCGGTGATTTTACAGTCTCCGTTGCTCCATCTTTTTTGAATACCTTTGCTGCCATCGAGAGGCTGTCTTTACCGCCGTCAATTGCAATACCTAATTCGAGCATTATGTCACGCAGGGCAACTGCTGCATCATAAAGCCTTGCCCCCTCGCCCGGAAGTTTTGCCGCCCACATCCAGTTCCCAGAACATTTAATATCTTCAAGTCTGCTTATCTTTGCCCATACAATATTGGTCAATGCCTCTCCGACCGTCAACCGGGCCATTGCAGCCGGACTGATAAGAGTCTTTATAGGCTGCTCTCCTATCGAGATCGCAGAACCTGTCAAACCAAAATGGCTCTGGGCAATTATGGCAACGTCCGATACGGTAAGGTGCACAGGCCCGGAACATTGCTGTCTCGCAATGAGACCTGTAACACTTCTGTCAACCTTATTTGTAAGGAACCTCTTTGAACCGACTGAGACAAGCCTCAAGACCCTATCGAGGACATCTCTAACGGCAAGACCATCGGGAAGTTTAAGAGGCTCAAGTGCCGGCTGAATTTTTTCAAGCATAAAGGTCTTCTGAGGCATATCACCTAGGATCTTTTCGAGATCGAGGTTCACGGGTGTACTTCCGTCAGTCTCATCATGAAGAATAATATAACCGTCCCCCGTCATCCGGCCGATAAAGGCACATGGGACTTTTTCCCTTCTGCACATTTCCTCAAAGACATCTGCCTTCTCAGGCATTATCAATAGTGCATTCTGCTCCTGATACTCTGCACCCCAGAGTTCGAGAACAGATAACGTTTTGTCTCCGCTCTGTATCTTTCTTATCTCTATCCTTGCCCCTGCCGGATAGATGATCTCTTTCACAACATTACAGTTCCCGCCTGCACCCTGATCGTGTATGCTTATTATCGGATTTTTATTCCCCATCTCGATGCATGTACGTATTACCCTGTTTACCTTTTGCTCCATCTCTGCATCGCCGCGCTGGACCGCATTGAAATCGAGTTCCGCTACATTTTCCCCCTGGATCATGCTCGATGCAGCACCTCCACCCATTCCTATCCTGTATGCAGGTCCGCCTATCTTTGTAACGAGCATCCCTATCTCGGGTTTTCCTTTTTCGATATGCCTTGCATCCATCTGGCCTATGCCGCCGGTGAACATGATCGGCTTTATCCATTCCCTTCTTTCACCGTCAGGCATTCTCATCCCGAAAGACCTTGTGAATCCCTGAATAACAGGCTCTCCGAATTTATTTCCATAATCGGAAGCACCGTTGCTTGCCTGTATCTCTATCTGTAACGGCGAGGCAAGATTGTCCGGATATTCAAAAGACGTGTCTTCCCATGGTAGGGGATAACCCGGGATATGGAGATTCCCGACACAGTATGCAGCAGTTCCCGCTATAACAAGACCGCCCCTGCCCGTTGCCTGCACATCCCTTATCCTCCCTCCTGTTCCTGTCTCTGCACCAGGGAAAGGGGCCACACCGCTCGGAAAGTTATGCGTCTCGGCAGTAAAGATGATATGGTATTTTAAACCGGTTTTTTTAAACCTTGAATAATCACCGGGATTTTCCGGGATTATCGTCTTTATGTTATAACCTTTAATAGCGCTCGAATTATCCTTGAAGGCTATTACGCTGTTATTAGGATTTACCTTTAAGGGTTGCTTTATTATCCGCATAAGGGGTTCGGGAACTTCTTTCCCGGCGACGATTAATCTGCCTCTGAAAAACCAGTGTCTCGAATGTTCGCTGTTGGACTGGCTCAGGTCAAAGCATTCGACATTCGTAGGATTGCGTTTCAGGTCTTTCACAAAGAGATTGTAATAGTATTCTATATCCCAATCGTCGAGTCCAAGCCCCATATCCATATTTATCTTTTTGAGTGCAGGGATCCCTTCTTCGATCAAAGGCACTATGTAAACAGATTTGGGTTTTATGCCGGTCTCGAATGTCGTTAATATCTCAGGATACTGACATTCGGTCATGCGGTCGTGAATCAATGCCAAAAAGGCAGTATCAGAGTATCCAAATGTCAGAGTGTCAGAGTCTTTGAAACTTTGACCCTTTGACCCTTTGACCCTTTGACCCTCAACTAATTTGTATCTTCTCGATCTTTCGATCCTTACAACCTTATTCAGCCCACATGCATGACAGACAGAGACCGCATTCGAAGACCATGCGGTCGTAAAATTCATTCGGGGGCCGACCTCAAGGATCAGCTCAGAAGCTGATAGCTGATAGCTGTCAGCTAAGAAGCTTCTTTCGGAAAACTTCTCAGGTTCGAATGTCTCGGCCAGAAGCCAATTTAGAATCCTAAGTTCTCCCTCGGATAACGGTGCGGTCGTCTCTATATTAAAGCAGTATTCTGTCTCGATATCCTCTATATCGGCATGAACTTTATCCCGGATAGTCCTGAGAAGTTCTTTTTTCTTTGCCTCGGAAAGTGCAGGGATTCTGTAAAAATGAATCAGATTCATGTTTTATTATAGCGTATGAGTAAAAACGATGTACAAGTCTTGCCCAAAGACCTCTATTTAGTGCAAAATAACAGATACTTTGATTTTTAATAACATTCATGTGTTAAAAGGAGAATGATGTCAATCAAGGTCGGTGTTATAGGAGTAGGTTATCTTGGACAGCATCACGCAAGGATCTATTCGGAGATAGAAGATGCGGAACTTTCAGCCCTTGTTGATGTAGACGAAGATAGGGCAAAGAAACTTGCAACCCAATACAATTGCAAGGCTTATACCGATTACAGGGAGATTATCGGTAAACTCGATGCCGTAAGTATCGTCACACCAACAACATCCCATTATAGTGTTGCCATTGATTGCTTGAGGATGGGTAAAGACCTGCTGATAGAAAAACCTATAACCGTTACCGTTGCCGAGGCCGATGATCTGATAAACGAAGCAGCGAAGAAGGGATGCATCCTACAGGTAGGTCATATCGAGAGATATAACCCTGCTGTGAAAGCTGTGTCGGGGATGATAAAGGATATTCAATTCCTCGAGTCGGAGAGACTATCTCCATTCATGGGGAGGGGAACGGATGTAGATATAACACTTGACCTGATGATACACGACATAGACATTATGATGGGGCTTGTGTCATCTCCTGTTAAAGATATAAAGGCAAAAGGTGCATGTGTGATTACGGATAAGATAGATGTAGCTAAGGTATGGCTTGAGTTCGAGAACGGTTGTGCAGCACTTGCCACGGCGAGCAGGCTCTCGCCCGAAAAACAGAGAAGGCTGAAGATTTTCCAGAAGGAATCGTATATCTACGTTGATTACCAAAGCTGTGAGGTAAGGTCTTATTTCAAAAAGGCGGGAGACATATCGTTCGATGTGATACAGCCTGAAAAGCGAGAACCGCTCAAAGAAGAGCTTATGGATTTCATCAGGTGCGTAAAAGAAAGGGAAAAGCCCCCGGTTTCGGGTGTAGAAGGCCGGAATGCACTCAAGAGTGCGTTAGATATAACGGAAAAGATCAAGAGTTCAAAATAAGTGTATGGAGAGAAATAATGATCCCTATGGTTGATTTAAAAAAAGAGTTTGACGAGATCGGGAAAGAGGTAATTGATATTCTTACCGAGATATTGGAGAGTTCGCATTATATCCTCGGCCCGAAGGTCTCCGAGTTAGAGAGAAAGATTTCGGAATACATCGGTGTTCCTGCTGCTATAGGCGTTGCGTCAGGCACAGATGCCCTCCACCTGAGCCTTAATGCATTAGGTATCGGAGAGGGAGACGAGGTCATTACAACGCCATTCACTTTCTTCGCTACTGCCGAAGCGATAATCTATACAGGATCTAAACCTGTGTTTGTGGATGTAGAGGCTGACACATTAAATATCGCCGCGAAAAAGATCGAGGAAAAGATCACAGATAGAACAAAGGCAATACTTCCCGTGCACCTATTCGGCCACCCTGCCGATATGAAAGTAATCGGAGAGATCGCAAAAAAATATAATCTCAAGGTGATCGAGGACTGTGCACAGGCATTCGGTGCTGCTTCAAACGGGAAAAAGGTAGGCAGTTTTGGGGATGCAGGATGTTTCAGTTTCTATCCGAGTAAGAATCTCGGAGCCTACGGTGACGGCGGGATGATAACTGTGAACGATCCCATTGTCTCGGATACGATAAAGAGGCTTAGAAACCACGGCTCAAAGGGGGTTTATAGGCATGAGTCAGTCGGGTTTAACAGCAGGCTCGATGAGATACAAGCAGGGATACTCCTTGTGAAGCTTAAGAGGATAGAGGAGAATAATAATGGGAGAACGCAGAAGGCAGCGATTTATACAAAACTCTTATCAGGGAAAGTAAAATGCCCTCAAGAGAAAGATGGTTTTTATCACGTATACCACCAGTACACAATAATGACCCCAAAGAGAGATAAGGTACAGAATACGTTGAAGGATAGCGGGATATCGTCAGTGGTCTATTATCCGATCCCCCTTCATCTTCAGGAAGCCTTGAGCTATCTCGATTATAAGGAAGGGGATTTTCCTGTTGCGGAAAGAAAACAGCTTGAAGATAGTAAATATTTGATGGTCAGAAAAAAAGCACAAAAAGAACTTGTTAGGAGGCTTAAAGAAAAGGGGTTCGGCAATAAGCAAATTGCGATGATTCTTATAAGCAATATTTACGGTGAAAGAAAACGTCTATCAATTGCCAAAGAATGGGCAGGGTCTTTAGGAATATCATTGGAGGAATTTTTGAAACTTATCGGGAGATAGCAGTTTTGCGTATTTTATTAGTCACGCCTTTTTCTTTTGTCTCAGTTTCCATTAGAACGTTAAGCAATCTTTCGGCTGGTTCAACAACAGTTTCCTGATAGTAGCTTGTCTTAACGCTTATTTTATTTGCAACAGGACTATCTTTCTTTTTCATATTTTTAAAATACCATTTAAAAATAAATATGTAAATAGTGGAGCTATTAAATCTTCAAAATCCCCTTCACAATCCCATCAATCTCTTTAATCTCATTCAAAACAGCTCCCCTTGCAGCTTTTGTAAAATCTTGTTCTGTAGCTTCTGGCTTGTTATAGAGGAGATGTGGTCAGAGATTATTCTGTCTATTTTTTCTTTAAGGGCTTTGAGTTCAGGGAGGATTTTTGAGATATAAGTTTCATCCTTTGGAACTTTGACTTCTTCAAGCCCTGATTCAAGCCATAGCTTTAAATATTCAGCCTCAGCCTCAGTCTGACATTCTATGTGGTCTTTGCCTGAAATAAGAAGCCAACCGCTCCCGCCCAAAAAATCCTTTCTAATATCCACCCCCCTCTTTCCCCCCTTGCTAAGGGGGGATGTAAGGGGGGTGGGATGAAAGAGTTTAACAGTCTTGAGATTTTTCTGATTAAGGATTTTTTCTCTATAGAAATGTCCCAGCAGTTTATCCCCGAGCTTTTCTTTTATCGTTTTTGTCAGAAGCTCAACATCAACGCCCTCTGTTGTCTTGCCTTTCTTATCAACACTTTTAGCCTTCTCTATCCTTGATTTCACAAGGTCAACAATAGCACGATAGACCTCAAGCTGCTCATCTTCTGTTAATCCAAGAATATCGCCCATGATGATTTTGTCCAGTTCACGGCGGGCCGATTTTACTTTGTAGAGGGAGACTTCGTCAGGATATTTTGCGTCAAGTTCCTCAAAGATTGAATTTATAGGAGCATCTTCATATTTTTTAGCCAGCTTCCTTAAAGACTTTAAAACAGCGGCGGGGAATTCTTTTGATATAAATAATTTTTCAATATCTATGCCTTCAGTTTTAAGTGCCCCTTCACCAAGATTTACTCTGCCCGAGAATTCTTTAAATAGCATACTTACTGTTGAAAGAAGGAAACACAAAATACCGAGGTTATTTCTTTTCTTCTTAGCCCTTATCTCAAATAGGTTATGGTCAACCTGAACTCCAGATTTATTGGAAACAACTGTCTGCCTGTCATGGTGTATCATAGGGTGAAGAATCGGCCATGGTTTACGGTATTCCATGTTATACCATAATTTTCGTGAGCTACAGGTTGATCGTTTATGAAAACCCTGTCTCTCACCATGTTTGATATAATTTAAGATCTTTTTGTTTCTCAATTTTGATTTATCTTTGTTTATGAAAAGAACAATCTTTGATAAATCTTCAGTAGATATAACAACCTTTTTTGCTTCTCTCGGACTTACAATTACCTTATTCGGTAGCCAATTCCCCTTTTCATCCTTGTGCATCCAGAACTCTTTCTCCATTCCTCTCTCTTCGATTTCTTCTTCTGTGAGATAGAAAAACTCATTTACCCCTGTTGTAAATCCTCTCCTTATATTCGCCATCTTTTTCAAAGGCACGAGTTTATCTTTACCCTTTTTAAGTATCTTGAAGAAAATCTCTGGCGCTCTCAGATATTTGCCCCATTTTGAGCCTGTATATTTACCTTCTTCTGCATCAAAACCTTCTTCCCAAAGCTCACTCTGTTTTTTCGGATAAATCCTCAACTCATCATTCTGGTAAAAATCATTGTGGTAACTGATTGTCTTTATCAGATTTTCGATTGCATCGAGACGCTGTTTCTGTTTCTCCCACATATCATGTGCAGGTGGAATAAAATGTCTTAACGGTTTTAATAGATAGACAAACTTTACAAGATTCTTATTGCGTTCTTCCTGAGCCTTGCATCTTTCAAGGATTATTATGCAGGTGTTTATGTCTGCATCCTCAAACCATCTTTCAACTTTAGAAGTGATTATTGCCGTAATCCTGTAATGTTTTAAAAATAGTTCTTGAATGCCCTTGCCATAATCGGCATCCAGCCATGAATCCGAGACAATAAAACCAAAACGCCCGCCTTCTTTCAGAAATTTCGTCCCATGCACAAAAAAGTAAGCGTGAATCCCAGCCCTCTTTGAAATATCGGCAAGTCTTTGTCTTCCATAAAACAGGGCTTTCTCAATGAGATTTTCTTTATAGCCTGCTTTTTCGGTAATTTCGGTTATTTCTTCCTGCCTTGTGTAAGGCGGATTTCCTACAATGCAGTCAAACCATCTCGGATGGGTTATCTCCTTTTGCTCCGAGCCTAATGTCTTGGCCTTTAGTTTTCTCCATTTTTCAGTTAGCTCAACACCGCCATCAGGATTAACCAACAGATTAAAAAAATCTTCCTGTGCAATATTCGGGTAGTTTTTAAGAACGCCCAGGTCATTAATCGCAAGGTTTATAGTTGCAAGGTGAGCGGGGAATTTTGCTATGTCTACTCCCCACAGGGTTTCGAGAATTTCCTGATGCGGTAGTCTATTATTCATAAGTTTTTTATGCCGGTACGCCCTAACGAGAAAAGTACCTGCACCGCAGGAAGGGTCTATAACCTTGTCGTCTTCGTGTTTCAGGCAGAACTTTAAGATGAGGTCAACAACATCAGGGCTTGTGAAATATTGCCCAAGAATATGGCGCTCTTCCTGAGGAATCAGCTTTTCAAATATTCTTCCGATAATGTCAAAGCCGATTTTTGAAAAATCATGCTCTTTTATGATTTTTACAAGGTTTTTGATTTCTTCTACAACATTCTTATTGTCGGGGAATGCAATCTGGTCAATAAAATCTGTGCTATAGATAGTCTCATAGTCGATATTTTCCGTAACATAGGCGAAATAAACCTGTTGAAGTGTCTTTTGAAGTTGTCCGCTTGCAGTTAAGTCATCAGGTATCTGCAACGACAATAAATTTGTATGTTTTGCCTTCAATGCCTGATAAAAAAGAAGCTTATTGATAAGGAGATACGCAGTCTGCCTCGCAGCCTTGTCATAATCGTTATCCTGTCCTGCAAAACTCCACTGCTGTTCGTTAAACCACCTTGAAAGCCTTTTTGCAAATTCTGAATCCTTATGGAATTTATCCCTGATTATCGGTTTATATAATCTGGCAAGACGGTGGTTTTTCTCCTGAAGCCTTATTATCAGAAACTCATCTATCGGTAAAAGATGTTCCGGTTTTTTGCCGGTATATCTATCAACAAGCTCAAATAAAAATTTCTCAAGACCCTTGATTATTGCATTCTTAAATCTTGGTTCCTCGATATTATTTAAGTCTTCTATAGTAGAAAGGTCATATATCCCGGCAATCTGGATTGACTCATCCACTTGCCTATTAACCTCTTCTGTTTTATATAAAATAAGCTTCTGAAAATTTGAGTAGCCAAAATACTTTGCTTTTCTTTGCACTGCCTTTTCCCATGTAGGTTTTTTAAGTTCTTTAAAATCAAATGGGTCAAAATAAGGAGGCTTGAGTTCAATAATGCAGAGAGCATCTGTGCTTTGTGGAGATTTGTAAATGATAATATCAGGCTGTTTCCTGTCCGCTCCTACAGTTTCTTGTTCTGAAAATCCGATTGGCAAGGATTGCTCTTTGATTATCTGATTTATCCATTCAACGGCTTTCTGGTTGGCAGTGCGCTCGGTTTTAGAACTTGTGGCATCGAATGGTGAGGAGAGCTTTATTGATTTTCCTTTAATCTTGGACATTATTTCTACGTTTACTTCCCCAAAATCTTTAATAAGTCATCTTTATTCATTTCAACGTCTCTCAAGACCTTCGACAGGAGACCGGGGCCAATTGTTTCACCTGAATGAACCGGGACTACGGTTGTACGGCCATCATTATGTTTAAGAAAAACATGACTTCCCCTCTGTCTTTCAACAGCGAAACCGACTCTTTTTAATAAAGAAATAATTTCCTTCCCGGTGAATGAGGGGAGTTTTGTCATACGGCAATTTTCTGAACGCCTATAAGGTGTGTTTTGGGATATTTCTTCTTCTCAACTTCAAGACAAAGCTGAACTGCCTCTTTGATTCTTTCCATTAATGTATCAAGCGACTTTGCCTGTGTGTGGCAGCCTTTAAGTTCCGGAACTTCTGCGATGTAATAACCCTCTTCGTCTTTCTCTATAATCACTGTGAATTCTTTAGCCATTTTATTGCCCTCCAATCACTCCTTATTATAATCTTTCATTACCTGATTAACAATCCTTCTCGCAATCTCAAAGGCTGCTGCTATCCTGATAATTTTAACATCTCCGAGACCCTTGAACTGAAGAAACTTTTCCAATGGCTGATTTGCCCCTACGGCAATTTAAAATTGCAAAATGATAAAATATCTAAGGAATTACAACACACGCCAACGTAACATAAGGAAGAAGATAGATTTTATGAACACTGTGATGATAGTTACAGGTGAAAGCTCGGGGGAGTTATACGGCTCTCTGCTTGCAAGGGCATTAAAGGCAATACAGCCGGACGTGCGTATCATTGGCGTAGGCGGTGAAAAGATGAAAGAGGCCGGGGTAGAGATCATTTCAGGGATATCGAGTGCATTCGGCATCTCGGAGGCAATTTCTTCTTATAAGGCCATCAAGGAGACGTTTGCAAAGACTATAGCCGCCATCGAAAAATTTTCTCCGGAGGTAGTAGTCCTGATAGACTATCCCGATTTCAATATCAAGGTGGGAAAGATTGCAAAGGAAAAGGGGGCAAAGATACTCTATTACGTCAGCCCCCAGGTCTGGGCATGGCGAAAGGGTAGGGTAAAAACCATTGCAGGGTTATCCGACAGGATTGCCGTAATACTTCCTTTCGAGGCCGGGATATACAGGGATACCGGAACCCCTTGCGAATTTGTAGGCCATCCTATACTTGAAGAGATAGAATCATTGGAAGAGGATCGGGAGAGTTTAAAAGCATCCCTCGGTTTGAAAAACGATTCCCCTGTACTTGCCCTCCTTCCGGGCAGTAGGTCGCATGAACTCAAAGGCCTCCTACCAGTTATGCTCGATGTTATAAGGGACTTCAAAAAAGAATTCTCCGTTGAGAATTATCAGTTCATTATGCCGGTTGCTCCCAATATCGAAGTCGGAAGATACCGTGAGATTTTAGACAGGATCGAAAACGAGGGGGTAATCATTAAAAAAGAAAACGCAATAAAAGTGCTTTCCGTATCGGATCTCGCAGTAATTGCATCAGGCACTGCAACATTGCAGGCCGCATTCCTCGAAACGCCGATGGTTGTTATATATAAGCTTTCGCCTTTTACATACTTCCTCGGTAAGGCGATAATAAACGTAAGATATATCTCACTCATAAATCTGATCTCGGATAGAAAAATTGTAAAAGAGCTTCTGCAGTCGAGGGCTAATTCGAGGAACATCATGTCCGAATTAAAGAAGATCGTCAGGGACAAAGATTATAGGGAACGGATGACCGGTCAGTTCAGGATAGTCAGGGATATATTTGCAGGCAAAAGACCTTCCGAGAGGGTTGCAGAGATGATATATGAGATTGCAGGATGAGTATTCGCCATGATCCTAAGATTAATCTATAGTATCTTATATTCCTTTGTTATAATCCTTTTGCTTCCTTTCCAATATAAAAAAAGGCCTGTGTCATTTAGACATAGATGGCTCAAGGAGAAATTCGGATTTATATCTTCAGCCTTTAGCCTTCAGCCTTCAGCCTTGATCTGGATTCACGCGGTATCTGTCGGCGAGGTCATTGCAGCGATACCGCTGCTGCGGAAGCTGAAAGGAAGGTTCCCCGATATCAACCTTCTGGTCTCGACTATCACAGATACAGGGCAAAAGATTGCAATCGAAAGGGTTCCTGCCGGGACACAGGTTATATACCTTCCCTTTGACCTTGCCTTTATATTGAAGATGGCTTTAAAAAATACACGTCCCGATCTCTTTATAACGATGGAAACGGAACTCTGGCCTAATCTTTTCATGACACTGAAGAAGCAGGCAATCCCTATAATCATAATGAACGGGAGGCTTTCGGATAAGTCATTCAAAGGTTATATGAGGATCAGGTTCTTCATGAGAGATATTATTGAATGTGTTGCCCTCTTCGGCATGCAGGATACCTTGTACGCTCAAAGGATCGTAGAACTGGGCGCTCCGAAAGACAGGGTAAAAGTCCTCGGCAACTTTAAGTTTGATACAATGCCGTCGGAGAATATACCCGAATGGACTAAGTTCTTAACCCCGCCTGTTATTATTGCCGGGAGCACCCACAGGGGGGAAGAGGATTTGATAATTTCTGCTTTTGAAAGATTAAAGACAGATTTCCCCGAATTGAATTTAATCATTGTACCGAGACATCCCGAAAGGTTCGGAGAGGTGGAGAATCTGGTAAAGACGAAAGGCTTGGCTTATATAAAGAGGTCGGAGATTGAAGATGCAGGATGCAAGATGCACGATACAGGATACAAGATAAATATCGTGAATCGTGTATCGTGTATCATGGATCGTGTCCCCTTAACGGGACATGTCGTTATCCTCGATACCGTCGGAGAACTTGCATCGGTTTACAGTATTGCCGATATTGCAATCATAGGCGGAAGCTTTATGCCTCACGGCGGACAGAATCTATTAGAACCGGCATACTGGGCCAAACCCATAATATTCGGACCTCATATGGAGAATTTTCCGTTTGCGAAAGAATTTTATAAGAAAGATGCTGCGATAGAGACTAACGAATCTGGACTGTTCGATGAGATAAAGGGACTTCTGAACTCCCCTGAAAAAAGAAAAGCAATCGGAGAAAGGGGTAAAGAGCTATATAATGAAAAGGCAGGGTCGGTAGAAAGGGCGATAAACGAAATAGAAAGGTATTTGGGAAAACCGCGTCGGTAAACACTGACACATATCTCATTATTAAAAGGAGCGTCTATGTGTGAAGCGAATGCTTATATCTTTAAAGAGGGAAAAGAGGAACTCTATTTTGAAAATGTTGACGTAATGAGACCAGAGGGGGGAAAGATATACCTCAGTAATCTCTTTGGTGAACAAAAGGTCTTCGATGGAGATATAAGGGAGATATCACTCTTACGTCGCAGAATAATTCTGGAGAAAAAGTAAACCCCGTTAGAAGACTTCGCCTTCTAACGGGGTAAATCAAAATATTTTTTAGTACAGGAAGGCTGAGACCTTGACAAAAGACATTCTTCTTGATAGTTTATTAAATTATTAATCCCGGTTAAAAGTTGAAGGGGAAAAGTTAAAAGTTTTAAATCCATCTCTTAACTTTAGAGCGGCATAGCAAGAAGACTCAGGAAGAACTCCACAGATACTGAGCGATTTTTATGGAAACTATCCAGGCAACCCTTCTTACCCCTCACCCTAACCCTCTCCCCCAAGGGGCGAGGGAAGAAAACTTTTGACAATACGCTTTTACGAGAAAGGGGGAAAATAATGACAAAGTCAGAACTTATCGATAAGACAGCTTCAGGTGCGGGGCTCAACAAAACGGATGCATCAAAGGCGGTTGAAGCAGCCCTAAATGCAATTAAGTCGTCTTTGAAAAAAGGACTGAAGGTTACTCTTGTTGGTTTCGGAACATTTTCGACCGTAAAGCGAAAAGCAAGAAAAGGTCGTAATCCAAGGACAGGTCAGGCTATAAATATCCCTGCCTCAAAAGTGCCGAAGTTTACAGCAGGGAAGGACCTGAAAGATGCGGTAAGATAATTTTTTATTTTTTAAATAGTTCCTCTAATCTTTTCTTTGCCGTTTCTATTTCTTTGCCTACCGATGCCGTTACGATGATTTCTTTAAAGACAAAATAATCGCAGAAGTTTGCCTTATCCCTGGTTCTCTGGAACTCCGCCCTTGGTTCGAGACATTTGTTATGCGAAGATTCGGAATAGAATCTGCAATTCAGACATATATGGAGATCCCCTCCACATTTCGGACATACCGCCTTTCTTGAAAAGTATTTGTCAACCTCGATCTCTTTCTTGCATAACACACATCTCTTCATTTATGCCCCTCCTTGATGTATTTCTTCCTAACGAATCTCTCCTCGTCTTCCTTACCCTCCAGTCGTCCGCTGAGTTTTTCGTCGAGTAGTTCTCCGAATATTCTTGAATAAACAGGTCCGGGCTGTATTCCCATTTTTTTCAGACTCTCCCCTTTTAAAATCGGTTTTATCTTTCTTAATTCTATAAGGTAATGCGATATTGATCTCTGTTTTTGCTTATCTTTGCTTATGGCCATAGAAAAGAGGAGAACCTCCAGGCCGACATCCTTAAGAAGGTGATATAATCCGGCAGGGTCGCTCAGAGGAAGTTTGCTTAATATGTCTCTTGATCGGGATATGCCCTTTATTATTATCGCACTTATTCTTGGCGGAGTTGCCAGCCTTTCGATTGCAGCCTTTCTTTCCGCCTCCCCAAGACCGGACAATAAAGCCATTAAATAGAGAACCCCGCTATCGGGTCGCTCTTCGAGAAAAAGGAGATTAAACCATGCGAGGGTCTCGAACATGGAGTGCAGCGACGATTCGAGTTCAGGATCGAATATAAGGTTCGGATGGATCACCTTTAATAGACCTAGATCGGACAGTCTTTTGAGTGCCTTAACAGGCTCTGTCTCATCGAATGTAAGTAAGAGTTCTTCGTAAAGCCTTGACCCTGAAAGTTTGCTAAATAGATCCATCTTGATAGTTGACCGGATAAGATTCTCCGTATGCTTGCTGAGCTTAAAGCCGAATCTCTCCGAGAATCTTACGGCCCTGAATGCCCTTGTAGGGTCTTCGATAAAACTCAGGTTGTGGATAACCCTTATAGTCTTCTCCCTGAGGTCCCTCTGCCCGCCGAAGAAGTCTATCAGGAGCCCGAAGTCTTTAAGATTGAGTTTAACGGCAAGGGTATTGATCGTGAAATCCCTCCGATATAAATCCTTTTTTATGGATGACGTCTCTACCGTGGGCAGTGCTGCCGGCGACTCATAATACTCTGTCCTCGCAGTTGCCACATCTATCTTTAGTAGGGGCGGGGTTACCCCGCCCCTACTAATAATAATTTTAGCCGTGCCGAACCTCTCATGCGTTTTAACCTTGGAGCATAGTTTTTCGCCAAATGTTTTCGCAAAAGAGATACCATCTCCTTCTACTACGATATCAATATCCAGATTTTCTTCGTTCCTCAGAAGATCCCTTACCGAACCGCCGACAAGATATACATTAATACCCTGTTCGTCCGCAACCTCTCCCGCAAGTTTGAGGAGACCGTATATGTCCGGAGGAAATTTCTCTTTCAGCAATAAGGCAATGTTTCTTCCGATGGATGGTTTTTCTTTTGTCTCGGATTTTTCAATTCTGGAACGTCTCAGAAACTCTTCATAAAGTATTCTTAAGAGGTCGGTCCTCGTTATTGCACCTATAATCTTTCCGTCCTTCAACACAGGCATGAACCTCTGATTCCGCTCTATCATTATGAGTTCTATCTCTCTTATAGAGGTATCCTGCCCGACGGTTGCAGCATCGGTTGTACAAAAATCTATGGCCTTACTCTTGTCGAATCCATGAAAGAGTGCCTTCTCTATTACTTCCCGTGAGATCAATCCGACATATATTGAATCCCTTATAACGGGAAGGGCATTTACGCCGTATTTTGTCATTGTTGTCTCTATCTCTTTCAGGGTATAGTCCCAATTTGTGGTAATGACAGGACTCGTCATTATATCGGATGCAACCTTACCGGGCTTCACATTTTCGAGGACTATTTTTGTTAGTTTATCATCGGCCTCCTCAAGGGATAACCCCTTGATCGTTGCAGCGGCTGCCGAAGGATGGCCTCCTCCCTCAAACTCTTTCATCACGTCGGCAACATTGAGTTCAGTCACCCGGCTGCGAGCTACGATGAGGATCTTTCCTTCCATATCAAGCAGCACAAACAGGGCATCTATATCTTCCATATCCATTATCCTGTGTGCAAGATGTGCGGCATCTCCGACGTAGCCTTCACGTAAAGCCTTTGCGATCTTTATCTTTATCCCTCCGACGATAATTTCCTTTGCCGACTGCACAAGTTCGTTAAGAAGATCAATCTCCTCATGACTCAGCTCCATTCGGAGGAAAGAAGATACGATGTTAAGATTTGCACCCCGCTTAACGAGATACGCAACCGCAAGTATATCCCGTTCCGTTGTAGACGGGAACAGAAGAGAACCCGTCTCCTCATAAATACCGAGACATAGGATTGTTGCCTCCATCGGCGAGGGGTGAAGCTTCTTATTTTTTAATAACTCGGAAAAGATAGTCGCAGTCGCTCCTACCTCCTCGATTATTTCAATCCTGCCCCTTATATCTTCTTTTGAAAACTGGTGGTGATCGTATATATGTATATCTATTCCCGGACGGGATATTATCTCTGCGAATTGCCCTATCCTGCCCGCATTTTTTGTGTCAACAATGATCAGCCTTGTGATCTCCGAAAGTTCTATATCCTTAATTCGCTTAATATCTACGGGTTTGAACGCCTCCAGAAAATCCCTGAGCTTCTTTTCCTGTGAGCCTGCAAAGGCTATATCCGCTTCGGGATAAAGCTTCTTCGCAGCGACCATAGAGGCAAGACAATCGAAGTCTGCATTAATATGGGAGGTGATTATTTCCACAGGTATATTTTAGCAGATATTGCAAGAGGAGAAATTTGAATATGAATTTTGAATTGTTGAACCGGGAAAATGCATTTTCGGGTGAATTTAGGTATCAGGCTTTAGGCTGCTACAAGGAATTATATACAACGATCTGATCACGTCCTTTATTCTTGGCCGTAAACAGTGCATTGTCGGCAAAGGTTATGAGGTCGTCCTGCGTCTTTATTTTCCTATCGGGATAGGAAACCGTCCCTATACTTACAGTAACGCCCTTTTTATCTTTCAATGACTTGAACCTATATTCTCTTATGGCTTTCCTCAGCCTTTCAGCCTCTGCCACAGCGCCTTCACCGGAGGTATGGGGCAATAGCATTATAAACTCTTCTCCTCCGTATCTTGCGAATACATCGCTCTTCCTTGTATATTTCGTTACCCGCTGTGCAAACTCTCTCAATACCATATCGCCTACCCTATGGCCATAAGTGTCATTTATTTTTTTGAAGTAATCGATATCAAACATGATACAACTGAGCGGTATCTGATACCTCTGGGACCTGCTGAATTCTTCTTCGAGCCTGTAATAGAAATATCTTATATTATATATCCCGGTAAGGTAGTCGGTTATAGCGAATTTCTCCAATTTTGTTTTTTCAGCCTCAAGTTTTTCATAAAGAAACGCATTGTAAAGGGCATTGGTGGCGGCATTTGCAATGGCATTGCAAAGTCTTATTTCTCTTTCCGTAAATGTATGACCTGTCCTTGAAGTTCTCAGGAATAACGTTCCGATAACCTCATTTCTGAAAATAACAGGTGCGACCACGATAGAACGAATTCCGAGAGGTGCAATAATCGGCCTGACCCCTTTCATCAGGGGATCTTTCAATGCATCTTCTATAACTACCGTACTCTTGCTTTCAAGTGCCTTTCGTATCTCAGGATATTTTTTAAGATCCAATCTTATATTTTCAATCTTGGGGTCTTCAAAGGTAGAGATGACGTATGCGTGTCGTCTTTCCTCGGCAGGGATGCTTACGATAGAGCATCGTGTAACATCAATGATGTCCGCTATCTTTTTTACAATGAAATATAAAATTTCTTTAGGATCAAGGGTTGAAGATACGAGATGTATCAGTTCTACTATTGTTTCAAGGTCTTTTTTCTCGCTGTATACCCCATCGAACCAGTTCTTTTTCTGCACGGCCATCCTGAGCTTTAATTCGAAATCTTCTTTGTGAAAGGGACTGATAAGATAGTATCCAATCTCATTTTTCATAACAGAGCGTATGCCGTTAGTTATATCCACTGACACCATTGCTATCAGAGGGCATCCCATTTCCCGCGGCCTGATCTTCCCAAGTTCTAAAGGACTACCGACAACAAGGGCATCAGGTTTTATCTTGCCGAGCTTTTTCAGAAGTGCCGTTTCATCTTTTACAAATATTGCAGAATAATCGACATTGGTTTTAAAGAAGTTTGTCAGAAACGCGAGACTTTCCTTATTGTTGTCAAATATGACTATCTCTTTTTTCATTTCCATTTAAAGTGTATACAAAATATATAAAATTGTCACGCCACGCATCCAGCCATTACCCTAATAATATTATCTATGCAAGATTTTTGCCAGATTTGACGGCAATTTGTCCATCGATAAAATCATGCTGCTTTCATACGCAACCCATTGATTTTTATCATATTTTAATGTGGCAGGCTATTTTTGGGTAAAAATACCATTAAGAAAACTATGTATCTAAACACACAGCAATGTTAACCGACTCTGCTAACCCGTTTGAATCCGGAGCACTCGAGTATCTCAAGAGATTTGTCCCTCGACAGTTCATCGAGAAGCAGATTCAGACCGAGATTATCACTCGATATATGGCCTGCGATAACAACGTTAAGGTGATTTTTCTCGGCCTCTTTTCTATGATCTTCGCCGAGGTGCATTCCCACTATAGTATTCACCCCGCTTGCCGTCAGGCTGCCGAATATCTCTTTCGAACCTTCTGTGCCGCCTGTCATATCAACGAATATCTTTCCGGCCTTTCTGTTTTTGGAACCTATCAGTATCTTCGGTCCCGCACCATTATAGCTTGCTGTTTTGTATTCAGGGATGTCTTTTAGAGTATCCATCACATCTGAGATCCTATAAGGCTTCTTCTTATCAAAAATTCTTTGCAGATAAGTAGCAACCATATTATCGGCAGGTGTGTGAAGACATATAAATGGAATACCGAGAAGTTTTGCTGCATCGACTGCCCTTGTATGGTTGGCAGGCATCAGCCTTCTTTCGACCTCTTTTATCCTTCCTTCCATGAGGTCTTCTGCGATGTTTATCGGCACGCCAAATCTGTGAAGGATATCAGACTGCATCTGCATAACTGAATATAGATTTGCGTACGCCCTGCCTTCGGGGTGATGGGAAATCAAAAGATTAATCCCCTTTCCCTTTGCCTTAAGGCTATCTGCGAGCAATATCTCTCCGACTTCTATATCTATGCCCACAATCGCAGACTTTATTTCTTCGTCGCCAGTACCGTTTAATATCCTTGAGTCGGAATAAGGGTTGCTAAGGGTCTCATCGTCAAAGAATTCCTTTTCGTCTTCTTTAAGTTTTTCAAAATCTTTTTTTCTTGCCTCAAGTTCCCTTGAGACGGCGTCTTTACCCCGGGGGTCATTTTCTATCCCCGTGGATATTGCCTTGTTGTAGAGTTCTTTAAGGGTCATTTTTGAATCCTTTTCTGAAAAAATATTATTATCCAGTATTCCCCCTTTAGCAAAGGGGGATGAAGGGGGATTTTATGATAGTAATTTTTTCTTAAAATCTCCCCTCGCCCCTCTTTTCCTAAGAGGGGTTTCAAAATACCCATATTTTTGTCGCAGACCCCAATGTCCAGTCCCCAAAAACAGAGATAGGAAAGACTAAATTTTTGACAAACCTTTATTGCCTTATTTATAATTTATACTTGTAATTGAGAATCAGTTTCAATAAAAAGAGAGAAAGGGAAAAGGGGAAAATGACTGTACCCAATAAAATCATTCTCGTCGGCAACCCGAATGTAGGCAAGAGCGTCATATTCGGGCTTCTCACAAACAAATACGTTACCGTATCGAACTATCCCGGCACTACAGTCGAGATTTCTTATGCCGATATGACATTGGACGGCAAAAAATATCTTATCGTGGATACCCCGGGGGTCAACAGCCTGATACCGATGAGTGAGGATGAGAAGGTCACAAGGGATATCTTTTTGAAAGAAAAACCATTTACCGTAGTGCAGGTTGCCGATACAAAAAATATAAGGAGATCCCTTCTTGTTACTCTGCAGATAGCCGAGATGGGGTTGCCTTTGATACTTGTTCTTAATATGGAGGATGAGGCACGGGACATCGGGATTACCATTGATACCGAACAACTCAAGACTATAACCGGCAGTGAAGCGGTAAGTACCATAGCGCCGCAAAAAAAGGGTATAAAGGAACTTAAAACTGCACTGTCAAGGCCTGCCGTACCAACCATTAAAGTAAGATATGACAGGATTATAGAGGAATACATCGAAAAGATATCGGCCTTACTGCCGCAGTTTAGTATATCGAGGCGATCCCTGTCCACAATGATCCTTGCCGGGGACGAAAGCCTTAAAGAATGGCTCATTACCAATCTCAATACGGAGATAATAAAGAGAATCGAAGCTCTCAGGGATGAATGCCAGGCTAAAATGAAAGAACCTATAAGCCTTTTGATCAACCGGTGTCGTCTTGATGTTGCAGAAGAGATAACCTTAAAAGTTCTCAAGAAAATTCCTGCCGAAGGGGGAAGGCTTTTGTCTTTCATCGGCAGGATGAGCATGCATCCGTTGTGGGGGATACCTTTATTACTGTTGGTTCTTTTCGGACTTTATGAATTCGTCGGCATATTCGGGGCAGGAACCCTCGTTGGCTTCTTCGAAGAGATAATCTTCGGAAAATATATCAACCCTATGGCGACAAAGGTTATTCAACTGCTGATACCGGTCGGCTTTCTTCGCGAAATGTTTGTGGGAGAATATGGGCTGATAACCGTCGCCCTTACATATGCGATAGCTATAATCCTGCCCATCACAGCCACCTTTTTCATTGCCTTTGCACTCCTTGAGGACAGTGGTTATTTACCCCGTCTTGCAATAATGAGCAACAGGATATTTAATATCATGGGGCTTAATGGAAAGGCTGTGCTGCCGATGGTCTTAGGTCTCGGCTGCGGCACAATGGCCGTTATGACGTCAAGGATACTTGAGACAAAGAGAGAGAGGATAATAACGACATTTCTGTTGGCACTTGCAGTACCGTGCTCGGCGCAATTAGGCGTGATCCTCGGTATGCTCGGCGCCCTATCTTTCAAGGCTACACTCGTATGGTCGGGAAGCGTGCTGTCGACAATCCTGTTTTCCGGGTATCTTGCATCAAAGGTTATAAGGGGTGAAAGGACGGAGTTCTTTCTCGAGATACCTCCGATAAGAAAACCGAATCTCACGAACATCATTATTAAAACATTAGGGAGAATCGAATGGTATTTGAAAGAGGCCGTCCCTTTGTTTATACTTGGAACATTTATACTCTTTATCTTGCATAAACTCAATCTTCTGCATATACTCGAATCCATAGCCTCTCCGGTTATAGTAAACCTCTTAGGATTGCCGGAACAAACAACGGCAGCCTTTATTCTCGGATTTTTGAGAAGGGATTATGGAGCTGCCGGTCTTTTTGCAATGGCAGAAAAGGGGCTGCTGACCCCATTGCAGTCTGTTGTCAGCCTTGTAACAATAACGCTTTTTATCCCTTGCCTCGCAAACTTCTTTATGATTGTAAAAGAAAGAGGAATAAAGACGGCACTGGGCATTGTAGCAATCGTGTTTCCGACGGCATTTTTAGGCGGCGGAATTCTAAATCTGATCCTGAAGGCTTTAGATGTAAACTTTAAATAATTGTAAAATCCTTTTCTTAATCTCGTCCCTCGCCTTTCCGAATTCATTTAAGATATCCTCTTTTGTTCCGATGGTTCCGACCGGATCTTTGATAGACCAGTGGATGCGGTTAACCCCGGGCGGCGTTGTCGGGCATGCGATCTCGGCATTATCGCATAAGGTTATTACGATATCCATCTTCTTTAATAGTTCTAAATCGATCTCCTTTGATACCTGACTCGATATGTCGATTCCAATCTCTCTCATTACGGCAATGGCTATTGGATGCGCTCTGGATGCAAACAGCCCTGCGCTGTGGACTTCAAGCAGTCCTTTGCCGTAATGCCTTGCAAGTCCTTCAGCCATCTGGCTGCGGCAGGAATTCGCAGTGCATAAAAACATTATCTTTAATTGCCTATGCACTTTACTCATGTAACTAATATAGAATTTATGATTCTTCTTTACCAATGATCGTTTTGAGTGGTTGGGGTGGAGTTGATAAGCATTGTTCAACCAAACGGTAAAACAGCTTTCCTCTAAAAGTTGA
>JACQXD010000213.1 GCA_016208875.1 Nitrospirota bacterium | reverse complement strand
GAGGTCTCAGAGATACTTCCAATAAAACAAGGATTGAAACAATGTTTTATATCTCCTCTCCATCCGGAGGTCTCCCGGTCTCAGAGATACTTCCAATAAAACAAGGATTGAAACTATCTATTATATCTGTTACCTGCCCTGATTCTAATCTGGTCTCAGAGATACTTCCAATAAAACAAGGATTGAAACCTAAAACGGAGAAAGATATCAGTCCAGAGAGCGGCCTGTCTCAGAGATACTTCCAATAAAACAAGGATTGAAACTGGAAAAGTAGGAAGTTAGGATATGGAAAAGAAGAATAAAAATGGTAGGCAGAAAATTCTGCCTACCATTTTTCTGAAGCAATCTGGTTTATATATCGTAATATAGGAAAAACTCATATGGATGCGGTCTTAGGCGAAGAGCATCCACTTCTTTTGACCTCTTGTAGTCTATCCATGTCTCTAAGACATCTTCCGTGAAGACATTGCCCTTTTTGAGGAAGTCATTGTCGGCCTCGAGATTGTCCAACGCCTCTTCGAGACTTGCCGGCATTGTGGGAACCGATGCGAGTTCTTCAGGACCGAGATCATAGATATCCTTATCCAACGGTTCGCCAGGATGGATCTTATTCTCTATGCCGTCCAGACCTGCCATCAACATTGCTGCGAATGCGAGGTACCCGTTGCATGAAGGGTCAGGGAACCTTACCTCTGCCCTCTTTGCCTTCGGACTCGGAGAATAGGTCGGTATTCTTATACAAGCCGAACGGTTTCTTGCCGAATATGCGAGATTAACCGGAGCTTCAAAACCCGGCGTCAATCTTTTATAAGAATTTGTTGTCGGATTTGTTAAGGCGGCAAGGGCAGGTGCATGCTTCAATATTCCGCCGATGTAGTAAAGTGCCATATCGCTTAACCCGGCGTAACCGTTGCCTGCAAAAAGTGGTTTATCCTTTTTCCATATGCTCTGGTGGCAGTGCATTCCCGAGCCATTGTCACCGAAGATCGGTTTCGGCATAAATGTAACCGTCTTACAGTGTCTCTTGGCAACATTCTTTATTATATATTTGAAGAGCATCAGTTTATCGGCCATTCTTACCAGTGAATCGAACCTCATATCTATCTCGGCCTGACCCGCTGTTGCAACTTCATGGTGTTCTCTTTCTATATAGATGCCGCATTTCTGCATCTCCATGACCATCTCTGTCCTTAGATTTACCTGACTGTCCGTAGGGGGTACGGGGAAATAGCCTTCCTTATGTCTCGGCTTGTAACCGAGGTTTGGATTTTCTTCACGGCCCGAATTCCATACGCCTTCTACCGAGTCGAGGAAATAATATCCGCTGTTTGGACCCTGTGCAAACCTTATATCGTCAAAGATAAAAAATTCTGCCTCAGGACCGAAATAAGCCACATCTCCTATTCCCGATGATTTTAAATAAGCCTCTGCCTTCTGAGATATATATCTCGGATCCCTCGTGTAGAACTCCTTTGTTATCGGGTCAACGATATTGCAGATCAGACTTATTGTGGGATATTCCATGAAAGGGTCCATGAATGCGGTTTCAGGGTCGGGGATTATAAGCATGTCGGATGTGTGTATTGCCTGCCATCCCCTTATCGAAGAACCGTCAAAACCCAGGCCCGCCTCGAATATCTCCTCTTTTAATTCTGAGATCGGAACTGCAAAATGCTGCCAGATTCCGGGAAAATCAAGGAACTTGAAATTAGCCATAACAGCCTTGTTTTCCTGCGCCATCTTGATTACGTCTTTTGGTGTCATTCTTCCTCCTTTTATTATTATTGATTCATGATGCAAGATACATGATGCAAGATTTATTTTTTATCCTGTATCGTGCATCATGTATCTTGTATCTTTTTGTTATACTGCTGTTTCTCCGCGTTCTCCTGTCCTTATCCTTATGACATCTTCGACAGGATAGACGAATATCTTGCCGTCGCCGATCTTTCCCGTCTTTGCGGTTTTTTCCAGTGCCGCTACTACTTTCGGGGCAAGGCTGTCGGAAGTCACAACCTCTATCTTTATCTTCGGGATGAAATCAACTACATACTCCGCACTTCTGTAAAGCTCCGTGTGTCCTTTCTGCCTGCCGAAACCCTTCACCTCCGTAACAGTCATGCCCTGTATACCGATCTCGTTCAGGGCATCCTTTACCTCATCGAGTTTAAAGGGTTTAATTATAGCCTCAACCTTTTTCATATATCACCTCCGTTTTTTAAGTGTCAAAGTGTCAAAGTTTCAAAGAGTCAAAGTTAAGCTCTGATACTCTGACACTTTGATGCTCTGACACTATTTAAAGAATGCCTTATAAAAATTCATTGCCCTGCCGTGGCATGTCTCATAAAACTTTTCCGTCTCTGCTTTTACCTTCTCCATATCTACGGATTCGTTCTTTTCGCCGCAGGCGAATCCGCCAGTGGTGGAAAGCCAATCATACACTATCTCTTTTGTCACTTCTATGTGAAACTGAAATGCATAGGCAGTGTCGCCATATTTAAAAGCCTGATTCCGGTACATATCCGATCCCGCGAGTCTCGATGCCCCCTGTGGTATATCAAACGTCTCTCCATGCCAGTGAAACACCTTAAATCTTTTCCAGAAGTCTCCTGCCTTCGGATGTACTGCAAGCTTTTTCATCATGTTATCCCTAATCCCTGTATCCGTAAGTTCTATATCATGCCATCCTATCTCAGGGCCTTGGCCTCTGTAGACATTTGCTCCGAGGCACTTTGCCATTATCTGGGCACCGAGGCATATACCGAGAACCTTTTTGCCGTTCTTTATAAAGTCCCTCGTAAGCTGTTCCTCTCTTGTGATGTAAGGATAAATATCACTTTCATTCACACTCATCGGGCCTCCCAGCATTACGAGAACGTCAAAACTTTTTGCATCCGGTATTACCTCATCTGCGAGTTCCACAATCTTATATGAGATACCTCCGTGTTTAAGGAAGTCCTCTATGGTTCCGGGACCCTCTGTCTTTATGTTCTTTAGTATTAAAACCGCCATATTGCAAGATTATAACAATAAATATGCCAATAGCTATATGTTGATTAATAAGAATTTTTTTGTGTGAAGGGGCGATGAAGTGCCTAATTTTTAGGCATAAATGATTAATAAATAGGCACTTAAGAGTTTAATTCCAAAACGCTAAATAATATTATATTATAGCCTGCCTTTTAACTTATGATAATATGGGCTAAAATATGTTCGCAAGATAAACTGATACAGAGAGGGAGTTGATAAATGAATACCCCGGAGAGAAAATTCTTCGGCCTCGGTAAAAATGTATTTATTGCCGGACTTGTAAGTCTTTTTATGGATATAAGTTCCGAGATGATCTATCCTCTTGTCCCGCTCTTTCTCGCGAATGTTCTCGGCATAAACAAATCCGTTATCGGTCTTATCGAAGGGATAGCAGAATCAACGGCAAGTATCCTCAGGGTTTTTTCGGGCTGGTTTTCCGACAGGATAGGCAACCGCAAATGGCTCATGGCAGCCGGGTATGGGATATCTACATTGAGCAGGCCGATAATCGCACTCGCCGCCGGATGGCATCAGGTCATGGGCTCACGTTTTATCGATAGGTTCGGGAAAGGTGTCCGTACTGCTCCGCGTGACGCCATTATTGCAGAATCCACGGATAAGGCATATTTTGGAAGGGCATTTAGTTTCCACCGTTCGATGGATACGGTAGGTGCAGTCATAGGACCTCTGCTGGCATTTTTTCTTCTCGGGATATTTGCTAACGATTACAGAAAGGTCTTTTGGATCTCAATGATACCGGGCATAATCGCGGTACTTTTGATAATATTTTTTATTGTCGAGAAGAAAAAGAATAATGCAGATGATCCGGAAAGACCAAGGCTTACGTTAAGACATTTTGACCGGAAGTTTAAATTTTTTGTACTCATCGCAACAATTTTTTCTATAGGCAATTCGAGTGATGTATTCCTTATTCTGAGGGCCCAGCAGATCGGTATCCCGACTATGATGATCCCGGTAGTTTATCTCCTGTTTAATCTCATCTATTCTTTATCGGCCATACCGGCCGGAATAGCAGCAGACAGATTCGGAAGAAAAAGGGTAATCCTTTTGGGGTTTATATTGTTTGCCGTCGTGTATTATGGATTTGCAGTTGCGGAAAATATGTCGTCCGTATGGATATTGTTCGGCTTTTACGGCATCTTTATGGGACTTACAGAGGGTATTCAGAAGGCATTCCTTGCTACTATTATCCCCCCTGATTTTAAGGCCACTGCCTTTGGGGTCTATAATACTGCCGTTGGTCTTGCAATGTTTCCGGCAAGTCTGATCGGAGGATGGCTCTGGGATCATATCTCGCCGGCTGCAACATTCTACTTTGGTGCAATAACCGCAGTTTTATCCGTTATGCTATTCATTGTTTTTATAATCGTATCGAGGAGAGGTGTTTCAAGACAACCAACCTCCAGTCGTTAGAGGAATACCGGGGAAGAAAGTTTTGAAGCAGCTAAGAGATATTGTTCCATTGAACCATCAATTCGGGAAGTGTTATAGTCATTTATGGGAATGCCTTCAATGAAAATTTTATTACGCAACCCAATCTTTCATCTTTTTCTCATAGCAATCGTTGGTTTTCTTGCCTATTCAAATACCTTTCATGTTCCGTTTGTCTTTGATGATGTCCATAATATAGTTGAAAACTTTTTCATCAAAAATCCCGGTAACTTTATAGAACCTTCTAAGGCTAAAGGGTCTCAATTATATAGTTTCTTCAAAAGCAGATATATCGGCTATCTTACATTTGCATTGAATTATAGGCTTAACAGTCTTAATGTCACAGGCTATCACATCTTCAATTTAACGATACATATCCTTAATGCAATCCTTGTTTATTGGCTTGTGACGCTGACGCTCAAAACACCCGCTTTTAGCTATCAGCTTTCAGCTATAAGCTATCAGGATCACAAAGAAGATGAGAAGATAAGGAGATGGGAAGATAAGAATTTCTCAAGTTCTCAAGTTCTCAACTTCTCAACTTCTATTGCCTTATTTTCCGCTCTGATATTCGTAAGCCATCCAATTCAGACACAGGCAGTTACGTATATAGTACAGAGGTTTGCATCCCTTGCAACATTTTTCTATCTACTGGCGATTGTGATGTATATAAAGTTCAGGATACACGATACAAAAAAGATGCACGATGCAGGATACACGATACACGATAAAGAAAATCCTACAGCGTGCATCATGGATCGTGAATCATGCATCGTGAGTCGTGCATCATGTATCATGTATCTTGCATCGTTATTTTCCGCCGTTCTTGCAATGAAAACGAAAGAGATAGCTTTTACGCTTCCGATTGTGATTATCCTCTATGAGTTCATGTTCTTCACCGAATCACGGTTCACGATTCACGATTCACGATTCACGGTTCACGATTCACGATTTAAAAGGATTTTATATTTAATTCCAATATTTCTTACGATGCTGATAATTCCTTTAACTCTGATAGATATAGGGATACCTGCCGGGGAGTTGATAGAAGATGTAGGCAAAGTAACGAAGGGGAATACAACACTTACTCGGTGGGAGTATCTATTTACCGAATTGAGGGTAGTCGTTACATATATCCGACTTCTCTTCCCGCCGGGAAATCAGAATCTCGATTATGACTATCCGGTATATAGTTCATTCTTTAACCCACCTATAT
>JACQXD010000019.1 GCA_016208875.1 Nitrospirota bacterium | reverse complement strand
AAATAGGTGCCCTTCGACAGGCTCAGGGTGACAGAGGTGTCATGGTGAGCTTGTCGAACCATGAATGGGTGAATAGGAGAGAAGAAATGCGGAATGCCAAATGCGGAATGCGGAATATTATTTTCCGAATTCCGCATTCCGCATTCCGAACTCCGCATTATGAAGTAAGGTGTTTTGAATGTAAGCATTATAAGATAATAAACTAGGATTGCATTCAGGATGTGTATTGTAAGATTAAAGATATGATAGCCGGTAATATCAAGGCTATGAAGTTTATAATTCAAGGCAAAGGTAAGATAGCCGATATATCTGCTTTTAAAGAAACTATATAATTGCGCCCCTTTAGCTTTAGAAGGCTCTGTGAAGTTACTGAGATTTTTGATAAAAGAGTTTTCAACTATATTCGGTCCATCATCAAACTGAAACGGAACATTAAAGGTATTTGAGTAAGCAAGAAGGCCGACTATTACTATGAGAAAAAGATGAAAGAGTGGGTTACGGAATAAATTTTCCCTTGATGCTATTCCCATAGATAACTATAACACTACTCATTTTAGCAATTCAATGAAATGAATTATCCTTTCCTTTTTACTACCCATTGTGTTCCGCAGATATATCTGAAGTCGCAGAAAGGGCAATTGCCTTTGTTATCGGAGGTAGGTCTAAAGGGAACAGCGGGATCAACGATCTCATTAAGCAGGCGGAAAATTATTGTTTTTAGTAATTCAAAGTATTTATATTCGTCTTGATTATCGAACAGCCGATGTTCGATTTTTTTATCGATCACGGGCCTGCCGAGAAAAAGGAACATCCCGTTTAAATCATCTATCCGTACTTTATAATCCCCGGAGTAAAGGAGCATGTAGAAAGGAAGTTGTATGCTCTTTATTTCCTTATTCCATGAAGCCCTGTTTTCAAGATAGAGCTTTTTGAAATTTATCCCGACATTCTCGGCGGCTGAGGAAATCTTATAGTCTACGATAAAGGTTTTATTCCCCCTCTTTTCCACACTGTCCATGCGGCCTTTCAGCTTAAACGAATCGAGAGAAACCTGGAAATTCTTTTCGATACACCCGACAATGAAGGATTCCTCTTTTACAAGCGGAAGGTAATATTTCTCAAGAAGGTCTTTTAGATGTTTCTTTGCACGGTTTTTAAATAGATAGACCGAACCCATTTGATCCTTTCCATAGATGTCTGCAAATACCTTTTCGATATTATTATCCAGTTCCCTCATATCGATATCTCTTTCTTCCAGCACCCGGCCGATTCTCGGGATGAAGAATTCCGAAATCGCCTTATGTACAATATTCCCTATGTCTTTTCGTTCGATATCGCCAGATAACTCATTCTGTCCGGCGAGGTTCAGGACATGGGAATAATAGAATTGCATCTGGCATTTAAGGTATTCGTTCAAAGAGGAAGGGCTGAAGGTAAAATCTCTGAGGAAACCGACTATCTTGTCATCCTTCCGGACCTCAGCGGGGGTTTTACTTTCAAGGTTTACCTCATACCGAATCGATCTCACATATCGTTTTGCATCCGTATCTCTATTTTTTTTCTGTTTTTCCCAGAGGAGTTTTTCTACAAACCGGGACCTCTCATTTTTATCGTTTTCTATAAAAAAGAGATGCACCTCACGGGAGCCTCTCAGGAGGGTCTCGAAATAATAGGCAGCAATTTTGTCCCGATCCATGTATGTTGGAAGGCCAAGTGCCTCTTTTGCCCTGAGCGGCAGGAGAGAGTCCTCTTTCCTGGTATCAGGCATAAACCCCTCATTGGCGTCGAGGACGATAACCTTATCGAATTTAAGGTTTCTTGTCTCCAAAAACCCGAGCACCTGAAGTCCCCTTACGGGTGTGCCTTCAAACGGGGTATGGCAGGTCATGAAGTATTTCCTCAGAAAGCTGAAATAGCTTGTTGTCTCTTTGAAGCTTATATCCTGCATCAAGGACTTCGAGATGACGGCGAGATGTTTTATGAAAGACTCGGAAAACGGATAAAAAAGATGATGCAGCTTTGCAGAGCTGTTGTTAAATATATACACAAGAAGTTCGGTGCATTTCAAGCTCAAGTCCTTTACATTTTGAAAGGAGAGGAATTTTCCGATGGTATTGTCATGGATGTTTTTCAGATGTCCCCCAATGTTTTCCGGTGTTATGTCCTTTTCATTCTCCGACAATTTACCCATTATGTTTTGCAGGAGGCCGTAGTCCCCGCAGATCTCGGAAAGGGAAATGAACCTCCTCATGCTTTTTCCAGAAAAACTTTCCTCTATGGTGTGGAACATGATCCGCGTAACGTCGGCCCTGCCTCTAAAGTAAATATTTTTTGTATACGGGTGCAGGACAAACTTCAGGTATTCCGGGATATAAATGCGATCGTTTTCCATAGATGTTACAAGTTCCATAAGGTTATTTAAAAAACCGAATATAGGAGTTCTTACAAGGGGATAGCCTATGGAGATGTTGTATTCTTCTTCTTCCATTATTGAAAGCCCCTGACGGAGAAGGGGGAAAAGGGTTTCCGCGGCCGGAAGAACTATAACGGTTTTTCTGTCCATCATATCTTTTCCTTTCAGGATATTGCCGAGTGCAAAGACCTGTCCGTGTGTATCCGGACTGCTGTAGAAATGTGTCTCGGGTTCCGGGCTTTCCATTCCCATGGGTTCGGCAGTTATACCAAGTTCCCCGAGCGTTTCCCTTATCCCTGCACCGTTCTGAAAGATAAACAGGGCATTCTCATATTTAAGCAGCTTCTTTGACAGATCCTTTTCGCATTTTGTAAATGCAAAGAATCCAGCAAGGATTATATTATGGAAATTATTCATTTGAGAGATATCTATTTTCTCTGCAACCGTGCGGTACCTCAGTGACCTTGTTGAAATGCCCATATCAGAGACTTTTCTATAGAACTCCTCATAGAAAAAAGATAGGGACTGCAGTTTCGTCAATGTCTCGGGAGGGATATTCTCCTCTGCGAAGGCATCGATCTCCTTAACCCTGTGAGGGTGCACACCCTCGATATACATATCTTCGATATCACGGTATATTTTTAAACCTATGGGGAAGAAGCTGTCGGGGGTAAGAAATCCGTCCCCCCCGAGACGGCATGGTGTTTTTTTATGAATATCGAATAGAATGGAAACCGCATCTATCGAGTCTATTTTTCTGTCCGGCTGTATGCTGCCGTATATGTAATCGATAAACTCATCCATAGAAAATATAACCGGCGGGATTATGCTGCCGTTCGATCTTTGCGACAGGGACTGTCTTAAAAAGTGTGCAGGTCTTTTCCCGGGAAAGACTACGAGGTTTGACGAATAGTCTTTCCCGGATACCTTCAGGAGGGGGATTATCTCTTCTATGAGATTTTTCTGCAGAGATACGAGTACGGCGTTCATCTTATTATCCTCATCTCCTTAAGGCCGGTGTAGACAAGGATGCCTTCAATTTCCTTCGTGGGATAGATCCCGGCTGCTATCCCCATATATTTCCTTATCTGGTTTACGTATTTTTCTTCCCTGTCCTTATGCGAGCCGGTTTTATAATCGATAATAGTGACCCTATCCCTGTCGATAATTAACCGGTCTATCCTGAATAAACCTCCTGTTCCGTCAACAAATTCCTGTTCATTCCTTATCTCGCTGTTTGGTTCCGGTTTGAAATATCTTCGCAGGTCTTTAAGTTCAAGCAGCCCCATGATGTCTCTTTTGATCTCTTCCTCCGGATAGGCAGTTCCTTCCTCTTTGTTGACCATCCTTATAATACTTAAAAGCTTATCCTCACTGCCGTCGTCCGCATATTTAATAAAGGACAAAACCCTGTGGATGAATTCACCCCGTTGTTTGTCGGCAATATTTATAAAATCGGTTGCCCCTTCCTTGAATTCTATCTGTTTATGGTGATGGCTTAAGGGGATATTTAGAGGGATATCCGTAGTTTCGGGTTTTTCTTTTTCAGGTTTGGAAGACGGTGCATAATCACCGGCAGGGAGAAGATCGAGCGGATATATATCCTTTTCGGTATCTTTCTCATTTTCCTTTTTCTTTTTGACCCCTACTACAAAAAGTTCCTTTTCCGCCCGTGTAAAGGCGACATACAGGTTATTCAGCAGATCAACCTTAACCTTCTCATCTTCTTTATTTTTTAATCCTGCAAAATAAGGATCGCTCTCCTGTGTCTTCCGGTTAATCCTCAGAAACCTTACCGAGTTTTCATCTATATTATCGATAATACAATTATCGGAACCGGTGTCCTGTCTGTACAGCAGAACTATAACAACGGGAAAACCCAATCCCTTTGATTTATGGATGGTCATGACCTGTACCGCGTCCATATCTTTCGGCACATTAATGTCCCATTCGGGTGCACTTCTTCCTTCATCATCTGCAAACACAAGAAAATCTCCGAGGCTGTTATAGCCCTGCCCCTCAAAGTCCTTTACCGTTTCAAGTATCTTTACCAGAGTGGCTTCTTCCCTTTCGAGTGTCTCAAAGACCTTGAAGACATTGAATATTTGCGACACAAGATCATAAAGAGGAAAATAACCGGTTGACCTGAAGAGCCCCGAGAAATATTCTTCCCAGAGACCCTCAAACTCCTTCTGAAAAATCTTGTAAAGCGGGGATTCGTTTCTTGCGAGAAAGAGGAAATTTTCGAGTCTTTCGCGGTTTATTTCGGGATGATATTTATTTAGTGTCCCGGTGAAAATATCCCCGAGAATAAACGAGGCAAAGGCTAAATCATCGGTAGGGGAATCGAGAAAATTCAGAAGCGATATCAGTTCACCGGTTATCTTTCTTCTCCTTATGTCGAGACTGCTGAAGGATATAAAGGGAATATTTTTTTCATTCAGCCATGCAGTGGCATTTACCACATACTCGTTCTTCTGGGCAAGTATGGCAATGTCCCTGTATTTATAACCCCTTTCCTTTAGTTCTTTAATGATCTCCTGTATCTTCACTTTTTCTATAGGTGCTTCCTCATTGAGTTCAAGGATGCTGACCTCTGCATAGCCTTTTCCCCTTTTTTCTTCCTTAACCTTCTGGATGTAATCCGTTAAGCCGCTCTTTGCTGCCGGGATGTTGAAATCGGGGCTTTCTTTGACGATTTTTTTGAATACCTTCTCATTAAATTCGAGCACCTTTTCGCTGCTTCTGAAGTTGATATCGAGTTCCTGCACTATATGCCTGGCCGAAGGGAAAGGGTTTCTCGATTCACAATCTCTCATAATGGTATAGTCGGCATTACGGAAACCGTAAATCGCCTGTTTGGTATCTCCTACAATAAAGACGCTTCCGTTCAGGGAGAGGGTATTTTCTATAAGGGGCATCAGGTTTTTCCACTGTACCGGAGAGGTATCCTGAAACTCATCTATAAGGAAATGGAAGATGGTTTCCCCGAGCCTGAAATAAACATCCGGGATAATATAACTATCAAGATATTTTACGAGCTTTGAATTTATGTCTTCGATGAATATCCTATCCTGACGTCTTTTGGTATCTTCAACTGTTTTCGAGAATACATCATAAACCTTCAGATAAGGGGTGTAAAAAGAGCAAACATGGGTTGCAATATATGTTTTGATTAATTCGCCGTACCCCGTTTCCCATAAACTCTTTATCCGGTCATAGTTTTTCCGTAAGGGATCGGTTGCTTTTTTAGGCTTGTTTACAGGGAGTGTTTTTGCCCCTTTTTCTATGAGATCATGGAATCGGTGCTGCCTGATTAAGGATGGAAAATCACTTTTATAATATGAAGAACCCTTGTTTATTTCGATCCCTGATTTAACGATCTCATCTTCGATGGTTTCAATGATTTTAGTAATTTCGGTTTTTAAAATATTCATCTCATTTTCGCATTCATTTATCTTTGGCTGCTTCCCCGAAGATAAGAGTTTCCCATAGATGCCGCCGATTTCTTCGAGAAGATCGCTTGAAGGGTCCCAGAGATAGACCTTCCTGGAGGTCTGTATCAGATTCGTGATTCTATCGAGGAATTCGGCCCTGACGGAACCTTCTTTTACCTCTCTCATGAAAAGTTCGAATGCATATTCCATGACCTTATCTTTGTTCATCAGGATCTCAAAATCAGGGTTGTATCCAAAGTCAATGGCCGATGCCTTGAAAATGGTAGTCATAAAACTGTCGATGGTCTTTACCTGAAAGTCGGAATAATTCTCCAGTATCTCGTCTATCAAATGACCTGCTCTTACGGACAAACTTTTTGTGTCCATCGAGATGACGGATGACAGTTCTTCGACGGCATCCGTTTTATTAAAATATAGTTCCTTTAACCATCTTAGTATCCTCTCCTTCATCTCTTTTGCGGCATTATTCGAGAAGGTTACGGCAAGGATGTTTTTTAGCTTGTTCCGCGGTATTTTTTCCGATAACAAGAATTGGACAAACCGCTTTGTTAAAGTATGTGTCTTGCCCGAACCGGCAGAGGCCTTCAGGATCAGGAAATGGGGAAAATGGATGTCGGTGTCTTTTTCTAAGATTATGGACATAATATCTCAACTATACGCTATTCTGCTTATAATATACCCGCTGCAGTTTTTACTTCAATATCCTCTTCCGGATTAGACGGCTGGGAAAAAGTCCTTGACATAAATTTTCCGGCTATGCTAAAAACACTACATGTCTTAAATAAAGAGGGGATAAAATTTTGGGGAAAGAAATTATTATTTTTTCGTTTGTCTTAATTAATCTGACCTCTATATTGCTTAGTTATGTAATTAAGAAATCTTTGAGCTTCATAATATTGAGGATTTATTTGCAATGTTATTTCAAATTCGCTGCGCGCCTTCTCCATTTCTCCTCTGAAAAAATATATTTGTCCGAGATTAAAATGCGGTATAACCCAATCTGATTGCAGCCTTACAGCAGTCTGATATTGCTCTATCGCGTTACCGTTCAATCCTTTATCGTAATAGGTATTACCGAGATTATTATGATCCCTTGCTTTTAAGGGTGATTTTCTTACCACATCTTCCCAGAAACTAATCTCATTTCCCCATAAAGCATTTCTCTGATAAGTTGCAATTGACAAAGCAATTATAATGGTAGCAAGCAGGCAGGGGCGGATAGTTGGAAAAGAAAAGCTGCCGTTTTTCCTCTTTGCCGTACCGCCGCACTGTTTGACCCCGACAGGCGATCCGCCGGGAAGAACGGGTTCGGCTGTGTGCATAGGAATCAGTTCCGAGGCGGATCGCCCTTCCGCTTCACCTCTATGCATAAAAGCATGAAATAAAGTGATGCTGGAGGCTATTATAATTCCTATGCTCGGCAGATATATCCTGTGATCAAAAATCACATCTACTGCAGGAATTCCGGTCATAGATACAAGATCGGGTGAAATAGGGATAAAGATTGTCTCTACAGAGGATGTGATAAAAAACCAGAAAATACCGAAAGAAATTAGTTTAAGGTGAAAGAGTTTAAAGGTTGAAGGTTGATCGTTTAAGTTTAAAAGAACTCCCTGTGGTCTCTGCCACAGGGTATCTTCCTTTGCTGTTTGACGCCCTGCGGTCTCTGCCGCAGGGTTCTTCACATTCTTAAACCTTTGAACCTTGAAATCTTTTAACCACAGGTATATGCCAAAACCCAATATCATGAGGAGAAACAAAAAAGATAGAAACACCTCCCGGTTTAAGAATGAATGATATATCGGATAGTCATAATCGAGAGTCTCGTTTATAGGAAGAAAAAAAAGCCTTATATATGTAACCATTACCCTGAGTTCGGTTAAGAGATAATCCCTTAAAGGTACGGCTGCCGTTCCTGCTGTCTTATGTATATCGGTTATTATGCCCGAAACGGATTTATTCTCGATGAGAGACAACGGTATAATAAGCATCGTAAGGAAAAAAGGGATTAAATATAAAATTCTCCTCTTAAGCCGTGAATCGTGAATCGTGAATCGGTAAAGAACATGAACTCATAAAGACCGATAATAATCGGCAAAGTGAATGCAATCTCCTTTGTCTTCATGGCAAGAACGGCGGAAAATAACGATGCAAGATACATGATACATGATGCACGACTCACGATGCATGATTCACGATCCATGATGCACGCTGTAGGATTTTTTTTATCGTGTATCGTGTATCCTGCATCGTGCATCTTTTTTGTATCGTGTAGCCTGAACTTTATATACATCACAAGCGACAATAGGTAAAAAAATGTTGCAAGAGAAGCAACCCTCTGCCAGATGTAAGTAACCGCCTCTGTCTGGATCGGATGACTTACGAAGATCAGGGCGGAAAAAAGGGCAACCAAATGAGTGTCAGAGTGTCCAAGTGTCATAGTGTCAGAGTCTTCGGAACTTTGATACTCTGATACTTTGACACTATGATACTTCAATACTCGGAGCGTCAGCATCACAAGCCAATAAACAAGTGCTGCATTGAGAACGTGTACCGTTAGATTGAATATATGATACCCGACAACATCAAGTCCGTGTATCGCATAATCGAACGAAAAGGTAAGAAACCCGATGTATCTTGAAATAAAGGTTTTGTAGTAAAAATCTCCCCATATCTTTGCCTTTGAAGGCTCGATAAAATAGTTAAAGTTTTGGATAATGGGATTCCCGACAATTAAAAATCTATCATCAAACTCAAACGGCACATTAAATGTATTGGAGTAGGCAAGAAAACCAATAATTGCTATGAGAAGAAGATGAACGATGGGATTACCGGACAAACTCCTTTTAGAATCGGTTGCTCTCATATGTAATTATAACAATTCTTGGGTAGATGGTTCAATAATGAGTACGAATATTATCTGCTTTAAATACCTTCGATTCGGTATTAGAAAAGGCTTGATTTAAAAGTCGGATTGGAGGCATTATAGATTCGAAAAAGAGATGAATACGTCTACAAAAAAGATCATCAGGATTAAGAATAACTCTGTTAAAGAGATCGAGGACTCTCTTGCAGTAGAGAAAAGACTGAGGGTCTCCATCAACGGAAAAGAATTGATCAGCCTCTATTGCACACCTTCTATGATAAGGGAGCTCGTTGTCGGCCTGATCATGACAGAGGGCATTATCGAAGGTGAATGGTGTGAAAGCAGGATGAGCATAGAATACGGAGATGATATACTTGTTAATATACGATCGGAAGGTGCGGAGATATCGAGAGACGGCATGGTTATTACATCGGGATGCGCAGGCGGTATAACATTTGCGAAAAAACCCGAGACGGAAAAGATAAAGGACGATTTTTCGATCACTGCAAAAGGTCTCTTTGAAATCTTCGGAGAATTCCAGAGCCGGTCCGAACTTTATCGTTCCACAGGCTGTGTCCACAGCGCTGCATTATCGGACGGCAAATATATAAGTGCCTTTGCAGAGGATATAGGAAGGCACAACGCCGTGGACAAGGTTATAGGTTATTCCCTGCTCGAAGATATTAAATTTGAACGAAAGATAATGCTTGCAAGCGGAAGGCTTTCATCCGAGATTGCATCAAAATGCTCTAAATGGGGAATTCCTATACTTGCAAGCAGAACGGCACCTACGGATTTTGCAGTACGGATTGCCGAATTGCGAGGAATCACGCTTATCGGATTTGTAAGAAGCGACAGACTTAATATCTATACACATCCGGAGAGGATTGTACAATAAAAGTGGTAGAGTGACAGTGAACAGTGTCAGTAAAATACAAAAACTGAAACTGACGCTGAATACCGACACTGACACTAGACACCGACACTGAAAATGTTTCCACTCGAATCAATAATAAACAGTATCGAAGCGGCTATTATCCTTTTTGATAAGAAGGGTGTTGTGAAATTTGTAAATAGGGCAGGGGAAGAACTCTTTGCCAAGAGTCTGAAGGAGATGACGGGAAAGAGATTGAAAGAATTATTTCCCGAAGAAAGAACAATATCGGGACTTATAAAAAAGACCATATCCGAAGAACGTCCTTTCAGCGGCAAATGGGTGGATATCAATATAGGCAGAACTGCAAGCGTCGACTTCAATCTCTCGCCTTTTTTTGCACACGGGGAAAATAAAGGTGCTGTCCTTTCCCTAAGAGAAAATATAGCCATAGTAGAAAGGGAAGATTATCCGTTCGATGCCCTGATATATCTTCTCGGTACCATAGCCCATGAGATTAAGAACCCCCTCGGCGGGATAAAAGGGGCCGCACAGCTCTTGCGTGATAAGGCACAAACCGGGGATATTGCCGAATATATAAATCTGATCATCAAAGAAACCGATCGATTAAATTCCATACTTCAGAATTATCTGACAATATATAAAAGACCTTCTTTTCACTCCTTAAATGTACATGAGGTTCTGGAAAAAGCACTCTCGATTTTACACATCCCAATAAAAAACAAGAAGATCATTCTGCGCAAGATGTACGATCCCAGCCTTCCAAAGGTTATGGGAGACGAGGGTAAGCTCCTTCAGGTGTTTTTGAATATAATAAAAAATGCGATAGAGGCTTTAACAAAAGGAGGGGGTCTGACGGTGTCGACACGGGTTTCAAGGGAATATGTAAGGAAGAAGGGAAAGACTAAACGGTGGGCTGTAATATCAATTGAAGACACAGGTGAGGGAATCCTCACCGAAGATATACCGAAGATATTTCTGCCATTTTATACGAGAAAGAAACATGGAACCGGTATAGGACTTGCGTTATCGAAAAAGATCATCCTCGACCACAGAGGATTTATTAAGGTCGAGAGTCAACTTAATAAAGGTACCACGTTCAATATTTATATACCTTTTGAAGGCAAATGAAAAAAAGTTATAATAAAACGTTAAGTATAATTAAATGAACTATGGATAAAGAAGTCCTTATAATCGATGATGATGAAAGTATATCGTGGGTTATTCAAAAAGCCCTTGAGCCGTCTGGCTATAAAGTTGTTTCGCATACAAAACTTGCATCAGGCCTAAAGGCCGTAAAGGATACCCCCAAGGTCATACTCCTTGATCTCATCCTGCCTGACGGAGACGGGCTTGACGGGCTTCGCGAGATAAAATCATTCAATCCCGATGCAGCCGTTATAATGATAACGGCACACGGGAAGATGGAAAGCACCATAGAGGCTATGAAAGAAGGGGCCTACGATTATATAGAAAAACCATTCGATATCGAAGAACTCAAGATAGTTGTGGAAAAGGCATTCAACGACCTGTCCATGAGGGAAGAACTCAAAAAACTTAAGGAAACAACCGGTGAAACCGGGGCGCCCCGCATAATCGGCAGGAGCGAAAAGATATTGAAGGTATTCAAAGAGATAGGAAGGGTAGCGGCAAAGGACATTACGGTCCTTATAACCGGCGAAAGCGGTACCGGAAAGGAGCTTGTTGCAAAGGCATTACATTATAACAGCAAGCGCAGTTCCGGCCCGTTTGTTGCAATAAATTCTGCATCCCTTCCAAAAAACCTGATAGAGGCAGAGCTTTTCGGATGGGAGAAAGGCGCATTTACGGATGCGAAAGAGAGACGCATCGGCAAGGTCGAATCGGCAAGCGGCGGCACCCTATTTCTCGATGAGATATCGGAACTCGATCTTAACCTGCAGGCAAAGTTACTCAGATTCTTGCAGGATAAGGAATTCAGCCCGCTTGGAAGCAATAAAGTAATAAAGGCCGATGTAAGGATAATAGGTGCAACTAATAAAAACTTAAAAGATGCCTTGAGCAACGGCACGTTCAGGGAAGATCTGTACTATCGGTTTAATGTTGTCCAGATAAAGCTTCCACTGTTGAGAGACCGCAGAGAAGACATCCTTCCCCTTGCGAAACATTTTCTTAAAGAGGCACAGACTAAGTTTGAAACAGGCCAGAAAGAGCTTTCAAGAGAGGCAAAAGACTTTATTTCAAAATACGATTGGCCGGGTAATGTCAGGGAACTGGAAAATGCAGTCAGGAGTGCGTGCATTCTCTCAAGCGGGACAATTATAGAAAAACGAGACCTCCATGTCGAGGAAGGGAATTCGTATTCCATAAAGGAGTTCCTTGAAGACAAATTAAAAAAATATCTCAAAGATATGACGAAACTCGAGACTGCCAATCTTCATACAACCGTAATGTCCGAGGTTGAAAAGGCATTGGTAAGTATTGTCCTGAAAGAGACAAAAGGCAACCAGTTGAAGGCAGCAAAGACCCTCGGGATTAACAGGAACACGCTGAGGACGAAGATAAAAGAATATAAGGTTAAATAGTGCATATCATAAAAAAATGCCAGCCGAAAAGATACTTATAGTCGAGGATGAAAAAAAGATTGCCGATATAGTGAAGTCGTATCTTGAAAGAGACGGCTTTAATGTCACAATAGCGGATACGGGCGAAAAGGCGCTGCAACTAATCAGAGACAGATTTGACCTGATAATCCTCGATTTGAAACTCCCCGACATCGAAGGAGAGACGATATGCAGATATATAAGGGAGTTCTCGGACGTACCCATAATAATGCTTACGGCAAAGAGTTCGGAAGATGAGAGAGTGAAAGGACTTGGAATAGGGGCTGATGATTATGTGATAAAGCCATTCAGTCCGAGAGAGCTTGTGGCAAGGGTAAAGGCACACCTGAGGAGGACAAAAAAGTCCGGGGAAAAGATGCTGTCTTTTAACAACGGCCTTTTGCGGATCGATACTCTATCGATGGAAGTGACTAAGAAGGGAAAGATTATTCCTCTGACAACTACGGAATTTAAAATCCTATTGAGTCTTGCAGAAAGGCCGAATATTATTTTCAGTAGGGTACAGCTTGTAACTATGGTTCAGGGATACGACTTCGAAGGTTATGACAGGGTTATCGATGCCCATATAAAAAATATCAGACATAAGATAGAAGAGGATACTCAAAGGCCGCTGTTTGTAAAAACAGTCTACGGTGCAGGCTATAAATTCATCGGAATACCCGATTGAATGATCTTTCCACTACAATCGTTTGCATTGTCCTTGCTTTTTTAATCTGTTTCTGTAAAACTATTATCGGTTTCGGGTGCCGGAAGGCTTAATAGGGAATCCTGTTAAATGCAGGAGCGGTCCCGCCGCTGTTAACGGGGACGAAAGCCACTAAAGACAGTGAATAGTGAACAGTGCTTAGTGAATAGTAAACTGACACTGAGCACTGACACTGGCCACTGTCCCGATAAATCGGGATGGGAAGGCTGGCGAGTAGGATGAACCGTGAGCCAGAAGACCTGCCTGTGAACGACAGCTATAAGCATTTAGCAATTAGCTGATAGCTAAAAGCTAACGGCTAAAAGCTAAAGAGCCTTCTCGTGGATAGAAGGTGAGGATGAAGTGAATCAGGGTGCAATCCTCAGAATCCGTATGGGTTCTGGGGATTTTTTATTTTGAGAGGTTAAAAGGTTAATATGAAACGTATCGCCAACAGGAGAGGATATAGCATTTTCGCTTACCATATCCTCTCCTTGCTTCTTTCACTTGTCACTTGTCACTTGTCACTTGTCACTTCTATTTATGCAGAGACCCCCGCCCGTATAATCTCCCTTGCACCGAGTATGACGGAGATATTATTTGCATTAGGGCTTGAGGAAAGGATAGTCGCAGTCACAAGCTTCTGCGATTACCCGGAAGAGGCAAAGAAAAAGCCGAAGATCGGCGGGATGTCGAATCCGTCTCTGGAGGCCGTTGTCTCATTAAAGCCGGATATTGTTCTGATGACCACTGATGGGAATCCAAAAGAGTTCGAGGAAAGACTGCGATCATTAAGAATTAAAACATATGTATTTAAGCAGAGACGACTTTCGGAGCTTCCTCAGGGTATCAGGGAAGTGGGATCGGTATTGGGTGTAAAAGATAAGGCCGATTTACTTGCTAATGAGATAGAGACAACTATAAATAAACTCAAAACTCAAAACTCAAAACTCAAAACTCAGAAAAAGAAGGTTTTATTTATTGTCTGGCCTGAGCCTCTGATAGTTGCAGGCCCGGGTACTGCGATAGATGATGCAATGAATCTACTCGGGTATGAAAACATAGCATCAAAGGCAAAAACTACTTATCCAAAGTATTCGATAGAAGAGGTTATACATCAGTCGCCGGATGTAATTTTCATAGGGAAAGGGCATGTGAATATGAAAGAGGTTTCAAACAGCATCCTGAAGAGAATAGCCAAAGTTCCTGCAGTTAAGAATGGTGCTGTTTTTTATGTGAGCGATAACCTATACAGACTTGGCCCGCGGGTTATCAAAGGAATAGAGGAGATGGCTGAATGTCTAAAATAAAAATCACGGTTTTGATGCTTGTTGCAATAATTATATTCCTCTCAGCCCTTTTTATCGGGCCGAGGATTATAAATCCGTTCCGGATGGGAGATATGGAGAAGGAGATTCTTTTTTCAATAAGGTTTCCACGAGTTGTTGTGGCGATTCTCGTAGGCATGGCACTTGGTGCATCAGGCGCTATTCTTCAGGGAGTATTGAGGAATCCATTGGCAGACCCTTACATCCTCGGCATATCGAGCGGGGCCTCACTCTCCGCTGCCTTTGCTCTTTTATCCGGGATATACTCATTCGGAAGATTCACAATCCCCCTTACTGCTTTCTTGGGAGCATCTGCTGTGAGCGTGCTTGTGGGAGTTTTCGGATGGAGGCGGGGCGGGTTATGGCCGGAAAGGCTTTTGCTTGCAGGTGTCGGATTAAGTTTTCTTTTCCATTCGGTACTCATGCTCCTAATGAGTATTTCGACCGATGAAGGGCTGAGAAGAGCAGTGTTATGGATATTCGGAGACCTCTCTATGGCTGACTGGTCATTAATACCATACGGTCTTGTATTTATTGTTTCCGGCTTAATAATATCTGTCTCAAGATCAAAGGCACTTAATGCACTAATACTCGGAGATGAATTTGCCCACAGTCTTGGGTTCTCAATACACAAGGAGAGGTTCATGCTTTTCATATCAATGGCATTAATGACAGGCGCCTCTGTATCACTCGGAGGCACAATCGGTTTTATCGGTCTTTTGATACCGCATATAATGAGGTTCGTTGCCGGAGCTGACAGCAGGGTCTTGATACCGCTATCTGCCATAGGAGGGGGAGCATTTTTATGTCTTGCAGACCTGATAGGCAAATCAATAATGACTCCGATGGAGATTCCATCCGGGATTATAACCGCAATAATTGGTTCGCCTTATTTCCTTTATCTTCTAAGGAGAAAAGATGTCCTTAGCATTTGACCGCCCGATTCTGGAGCTTAAGGATGTCAGTTTCTCTTATCTCAGGGACAAGAAGATAATAGATAATATCTCATTCTCTGTCGGGAATGGTGAGTTCATAGGCCTTTTGGGCGCTAACGGCTCAGGCAAATCAACAATGCTCAAACTTTCAAGCGGAATTCTCAGACCCTCAACAGGCGAGATAAAGCTCTGGGATAAAGATGTCCTGTCATATCCAAATAAGGACAGGGCAAAACTTTTATGCTATCTTCCTCAGCTTCTCGATATTAACGTTCCGTTTAAAGTAAAGGAACTAGTCGGAATGGGGCTTTATCCTTATGACATACCACCTCATATAACCGTTGATGAGGCGCTTGAGGCTGTAGGACTCAGCGAAAAACCAGATTCATATATAACAAACCTAAGCAGTGGAGAAAGGAGAAGGGTATTCATAGCCATGACCCTGGTTCAGGGTGCAGGCATTCTCCTTCTTGATGAGCCGTTTGCAAATCTCGATATTAGATATCAGATAGAACTCCTGAAGCTTTTGAAGGAATTGAAGGATAAAAAAGGCATCGCTATCATCATGGCACTTCACGATATTAATATCGCACTTAAATTCGAAAAGGTGATGCTTATAAAAGAGGGAAGGATCCTTGGGACAGGAAGTCCTGATGCGATTCTTACGAGGGAGATGCTTAAGGATGCATTTGATGTCGGTATAGAGGTAGTAAGACGTGAATATGGCGAGGCATATATAAGTTATGAAAACAATTTCTGAGAAGATTGAAAGGATGAAAGCATCATGTCGACAAGTTGGCACCGAGGACAATAAAAATGTCATTCCCGCTTATTCGTCATTCCGACTTGTTCGGAATCTTTCTGAAGAAGGATGCTGGACAAGCCAGCATGACAGATAGGAGAAGGATTGCGGACAAGCCGCAATGACAGCGAGAGGTATTTTCAAATGAAAGGGAAGATCGTTTTTATTACAGGTGGTGCAAGGAGCGGGAAGAGTTCATTCGCCCTTAAAGAGGCATCAAAGATTAAGGGTAAAAGGGCGTATATAGCCACTGCTGAAGCCCTCGATGAAGAGATGAAAGAAAGAATTAAGTTACATAGAAAACATAGGGGTAATAAATGGGACACTTATGAGGAGCCGTTAAAAATAGGAACACTGATTAAAGAAATTCACGGGAAGTACGATGTAATTATAGTTGATTGTCTGACATTATGGCTCTCAAATCTTATGCTCAATAATAAGACTATCGAAAAGGAGATAGAGTCTTTTATTTTGTCACTATCAACTATTCACTGTTCACTATTCACTGTCTCTAACGAGGTAGGGATGGGAATAGTTCCTGAAAACGAGATGGCACGAAGATTTAGGGATATGGCTGGGAGGCTTAATCAGAAAGTGGCGGAGATAGCAGATGAGGGTTACCTGATAGTATCAGGAATACCGTTAAAGATAAAAATTAAAGGAGAAGAATAATGAAGAAGACTATTAACAAAATAGCACCGGTTAAAAACGAATTTATTGAAGCGGCGAAGAATCGTCTCGATAATCTCACAAAACCGCAGGGCAGTCTCGGAAGACTTGAGGAGTTTGCACAGAGACTCGTTGCAATCACAGAGAATATAATGCCTGTTCTGAACAAAAAGGTGATATTTACATTTGCAGGAGATCATGGTGTTGCAGAAGAAGGTGTTTCTGCATTTCCAAAAGAGGTAACCAGACAGATGGTATTAAATTTCCTGAATGGAGGTGCAGGGATAAATGTGCTTGCAAGGCATGCAGGGGCAGAGGTTATTGTCATTGATATTGGGGTAGATTTTGATTGGGGACTGTCCCAAGATTTACGGGCGAAGCGGAGCGAAGCCGTAGAATCGGGACTGTCCCCTTACAGTCCGGCTTTTATTTCCAAAAAGGTAATAATGGGAACAAAAAATATGCGCAAAGGACCTGCCATGACAAGGCAGGAGGCTGAAAGGTGCATCGGTGTCGGGATCGAGCTTGCAGATGAATATGCAAGAAAGGGGTATAAGATTTTTGCTACCGGGGAGATGGGCATTGGCAGAGATCGGCGGAATTGCAGGGCTGGTTTTGGGTGCTGCTTCAAACAGGATTCCTGTTGTTATTGATGGGTTCATATCAACGGCAGGTGCGTTAATAGCATATTGCCTTGAGCCAAAGACAAGAGACTATATGTTTGCTGCACATAATTCTGTGGAGATAGGGCATAAGGTGATGCTCGAAAAGCTGGGGCTGAGGCCTATTCTCGATCTTGATCTAAGGCTCGGCGAAGGAACGGGTGCTGCTCTTGCAATGCTTATGATAGAGGCAGGGCTAAAGATATACAAAGAGATGGCAACATTCGGTGAGGCTGAGGTATCTAACAAAGATTAAAAGATATGATGGAAAAGCAGGATATAATTTTTTCGCTCAAAAACAATATCCTGCTTTCATATTAGTGTGATAAAACTATGAAAAGGTTTTTATTGGCAATTCAATTTTTAACAATCATACCTATAAAGGTTAACGGGGCTGTTTCTGAAAAAGATATGTCCCGATCGGTAGCCTTTTTCCCTGTTGTCGGTGCCTTTCAGGGATTGCTGGCGGTGTTCTCGGCTTCGTTACTATTAAAATTTTTCTCTCCTGATATCGCAAGCGGACTGGTAATCCTAATATTGATCATCAGCAACGGCGGGTTTCACCTTGACGGTCTGGCAGATACCTTTGATGCACTGGCCGTAAAATCAAGCGGGGATAAAACAACAGATAAAGAAAAACGACTCAATGTTATGAAAGACAGTTCCACAGGGCCTGTTGGTGTCATAGCGATAGTAATATCCATTCTACTAAAATTCTTACTACTGAATAATATTCTCCATAACTATCTACTATCTACTATCTACTATCCACTATTTCTAATGCCTGTGCTTTCGAAGTGGGCAATGAATTCGGCAATATTTCATGGAAGGTCTGCAAGAAAAGACGGACTCGGAAAGATGTTTATTGACGGTTCCGGTGTAAAAGGGTTTTTATCTGCTATGGTACTCACTGTAGGTTGTTCGCTACTTACGCTCGGAATTATCCGATCTCCATTGCTTTTATTCGTCCCATTGTTTGTTTCTTATATCTTGGGATTCTCGGCAGCAAGGTTTTCCGATAAGAAATTTGGCGGTCTCACAGGCGACACGCTCGGTGCGATAAGCGAAATAACAGAGGTAACATTTTTACTCACGGTGATAGCATGGTCACGAATCTCTATTTAATAAGACACGGAGAAACAAAGGGTGCAGAGGTTAGAAGATATAAAGGCAGCATTGATGTGCCGTTGTCCGAAAAAGGAATCGAAATCGAACAGATGAAACGGGTGGCAACATTTATAGAAACGGCGATGCAGGATACACGATACACGATACACGATAAAAAAAATCATGAATCATGCATCATGCATCGTGCATCACCTATATTATCTGCCGTCTACTGTTCCGACCTGAGCCGTGCGATAAAGAGTGCAGAGATTATTGCTAAGCCTCACGGGATAAAACCCATCGTAATCCCTGAGTTGAGAGAGCGTAACTTCGGCGTCTGGGAAGGGATGAGCTTTGATGAAATCAAAGAAAAATATCCGGAAGAATTTGATGCATGGGCCAATAATCCTTTGAAACATAGTCCGAGAGGAGGAGAGAGCACGATTGAAGTGAGGGATAGAGTTCTTCGAGCATTAAAGAAAGTAATGAGTGACGAGAGACAAGAGACAAGTACTGATAACGCCCCCTCTAATCCCCCTCTTAAGATAAGAGGGGGAAGGGGGAGTTATGACAGCGAATCGTCACTTAGCAATATCGCCATTGTTGCCCACGGTGGTGTTAACAGGGTAATCCTTTGCCATTTTCTCGGGATACCTCTGGAGAATATCTTCAGGATCGAACAGGATTATGGATGTGTAAATATTATCGAGTTATGGGATAAATATCCGGTAGTGAAATTGATTAACTATGCGGGGCAGAAATGAAAAACTATTTTTTAGCGGCTCTTAATTCTTCAAGGAATGTCTCTACGCGTGCTACACGTTCACTAAGATTAATCTTGTCTTCGATTCTCAGAAGGATCGCCTCAAGCCGTCTCATATCTATCTCTATAGTTGTTAATCTTGTTTTATTTTCTTTAACCTCGTTCTCTACAGAGGATAGTCTTATGTCTATAGAATCGAGTCTGCCTTTTATCTCTCTAATCTCAGGGGTCAGGAATTCTCTTATAGCATCTATGATATCTTTTACCATAAGCACAGTATATAAAAATAATAAATCAAAGTCAATTGGAGGCAAATATGATTGAGACAGGACATAATATTTTCGCTCATTCTCGGTCGCTAAGGCGACCTCCGAGGATTTTACCTCTTTATTATCTAAAGATTTATAGGACTATCGGCAAAATAAACCGCTCAAATACAATGCCCTGTCTCCATAATGGAGAGCGTCCTAATGGCTAAATCTTTAATGATTCAGGGAACGGGTTCGGGTGTTGGGAAGAGCCTTATAGTATCAGGTCTTTGTAGGATATTAAGCGACATGGGTATTAAAGTTGCGCCATTCAAGGCACAGAATATGGCACTTAATTCCTTTATAACAAATGAGGGCGGAGAGATCGGAAGGGCTCAGGCACTTCAGGCAGAGGCGTCGAGGATCGAGCCTTCTGTTGACATGAACCCTATCCTCCTTAAGGCATCCGGAGAAGCTGGCTGTCAGGTAATCCTAAGTGGCGGGGTGCATTCTATTATGAAGGCTCATGAATACTACGAATTTAAAAATGAGGCATGGGATGCAGTAACCAGGGCATATAAAAGACTGTCCGAAAAATATGAACTTATTGTGATCGAAGGCGCAGGAAGTCCTGCGGAGATCAATCTCAGCAAAGATGAAGTCGTTAATATGAGGGTTGCGCGCCATACGGATTCTCCGGTGATACTTGTAGGAGATATTGATAAGGGAGGGGTATTTGCATCATTTTATGGAACAATCGAACTTTTAAAAAATCCCCCCTCACCCCCCTTTGCTAAAGGGGGGATGGGAGGATTATGTGACGCCGATTATATCAAGGCATTCATAATAAATAAATTCCGGGGAGACATAAATATCCTTAATCCCGGACTCGATATGATAAAAGAAAAGACCGGGAAACCCGTTCTCGGTGTAATTCCGTATCTCGGAGATATGGGACTTCACGAGGAAGATGGGATACCATTGGAGAGACTCAAAGTGTCAAAGTATCAAAGCGTCAAAGTGTCAAAGATAAAGATCGTTGTGCTGAGACTGAGGTATATTGCAAACTTTACTGATTTCGATCCATTTATGTATGAGCCCGATGTGGAACTCATATATTCGTTAAATGAAACCGATATAGAAAACGCAGACATGGTTATCATCCCCGGATCGAAGAATACGGTTAAAGACCTCTTGTTCCTAAGAGACCATGGAATAGATAGGAGCATAGAAAGGGCAGCGGAAAAGGGGATTGCTCTCGTCGGAATCTGCGGAGGGTATCAGATGCTTGGGAAGAAGATATACGACCCATACCTTATCGAGAGCGAATTCAGAGAAATAGATGGATTAGGCTTGCTCGACATAGAAACAACGCTTGAAAAAACTAAGACAACATGTCAGGTGGAAGCGGAAATACTAAAACCGATGCAGGATACAGGATACATGATACACGATAAAGAAAATCATGCATCGTGTATCGTGAATCGTGCATCTCGGCAACTGAGGGGTTATGAAATCCATATGGGGATTAGCACCGGTAACATCGGCTTGTTTAGAATTTCCCGCATCACGCATTACGCATCACGCATTACGGATATACTTGACGGTTCTCGGAAGGGGAACGTATGGGGTACTTATATTCATGGGATATTTGATAATGACAACTTCAGACGAAACCTAATAAATTCTCTGAGTATTAAAAAAGGGTTGGTACCGATCGAGGAAATGATTGATTATTCACAACTCAGGGACGACTCGCTTAATAAATGGGCTGAAATTATCAGAAAAAACATTAATATGAAGTTTATACAGGGACTAATCGATGGCTGAGGCGTTTCATGATATATATACGATACTATCGAAGTCTTATTCGCTATTAATGCTTGCATTTGCTCTTGACCTCTGTATAGGTGACCCCGAATGGTTTCCCCATCCGGTGCGGATTATAGGAAGGGGAATTACAAAGTTGGAGAATATCTTGAGGGCTGCGATAAAGAACATGGAAAGATCGGCTGGAATTTTATTAGTAATAATCACAGCCGGCATTACATATTTTTTTAGCAGCTGAATAATATCGAAGATGCGAGGATAAAACTCGGTCATATAGTTGGAAGGGACACACATGCCCTCGATGAAAAAAGTATTCTCAGGGCAACGATAGAGACGCTCGCAGAGAATACATCTGACGGGATAATTGCTCCAATCATTTATTTTGTAATCGGAGGGCTGCCTCTTGCAATGACATATAAGGCTGTAAATACGCTTGATTCAATGGTTGGATATAAAAATGAAAAGTATAGAGATTTTGGCTGGGCAGCAGCAAGGCTCGATGACTTGGTGAACTATATCCCAGCAAGGATAACCGGAGTGTTGATCGTGATTTCCACTTTGTTGATTACAATGCTTAAAAATCCTGTTCACGCATTACGCATCACGCATTACGCATTACGAATTATGTTCCGTGACGGGAGGAATCATCCGAGCCCAAACAGCGGAGTACCCGAGGCTGCAATAGCTGGAGCACTTGGTGTAAGGCTCGGCGGGCCATCTAAATATGAAGGGCTGTTGGTAAAAAAACCTTATATTGGAGAAGAGACAACAGAAGACTATTTAACTGCATCTGAAAAGGCAATCGATATCGTAAAGGGTTCATCTATACTGGGGGTTACTATCGCATCTATCGTTTTATTCTTGAGGGCCTCTTTATGATAATACATGGAGGCAACATATACGGATTTGCAGAAGAAATAGGAATAGATGAAAAGAAAATAATTGACTTTAGTGCATCGATTAATCCTTTAGGTATACCCAAAATAATCAGGAATGAAATCGGCAGTTATTCAAGATATTTAGCCAACTATCCAGACCCGGATGCAAAAAAACTTAGACATAAGATAGCCGGTTATTACGGAATAAAACCCGATACGATACTCTGTGGCAATGGCAGTACAGAACTCATTTATCTTATACCGAGAGTGCTGAAACCTAAAAAGGTACTCATTCCTGTACCGACATTTTCCGAATACGAAAGGGCATGCAAAACCAGTAACGGGTTACGAGTAACGAGTTATGAGTTAAAAAAGGCGAATGATTTTGGTCTAGACCCCGATAAATTTATATCGGCAATGAAAAGGTTTTCCTCCGACTCAAAACTCAAAACTCAAAACTCAAAACTGATTTTTCTCTGCAATCCCAATAATCCAACTGGCAGATTGCTTAAAAGGAACGATGTGTTGCAGATAGCAGGTGCGGCAAAGAAACTGAAATGTTATCTGGTTGTGGATGAGGCATTTATAGATTTCTGTCCTGAGGATTCTGTTATAAACGAAGTCAAAAATAATCCCTATCTGATAGTCCTGCGTTCAATGACAAAATTCTATGCCCTTTCCGGGTTAAGGATTGGATACGGGGTATTCCCGGAACATCTAATCCCTGTAATAAAAGAATATAAAGAACCATGGACCGTAAACAGCCTTGCCCAATGGACAGGACTTATAGCCATTGGTGAGACGGGATACAGGGATAAAACAATTGGATTAATAAAAAAGGAAAAACAATTCCTTGAGAATAATTTTAAAAAAATCGGCATAAAATTCTATCCATCGGATGTTAACTTCTATTTATTGAAAATAATCCCCCCTAACCCCCCTTTGACAAAGGGGGGGAGGGGGGATTTTAAGACAAATATGATAGTTCAAAGACTAAATAAGAAAGGCATCCTTGTCAGGGATTGTTCAAATTTCAAAGGGCTTGACAATACATTTATAAGGGTCGCTGTAAGATCACACAGGGAGAATACAATTTTATTAAAAGAGCTCGCAGAGATATCAAAGAAAATAAGGAAATCTTAAATGGCACGAGGGATAGTAATAGCAGGAACACATAGTGGGTGTGGTAAGACAACTATAACCCTTGGAATACTTAAGTCTTTAAAAGAGATGGGGTTTAATGTCCAGGCCTTCAAGGTAGGGCCTGATTTCATTGATCCGGGATTGCATGAGATCATTACTAAAAATCAGTCAAGGAATCTTGATATATGGATGTGCGGAAAGGATTATGTCCTTGAGTGTTTTTACAAAAATACTGAGGATGCAGATATAGCTGTCGTTGAAGGGGTTATGGGGCTTTTTGATGGTGGAGTTGCGTCCACTGCAGAGGTAGCAAAGACCTTAGGACTGCCTGTAGTGCTCATAGTTGATGCCCATTCAATGGCAGAAAGCGTTGCCGCCCTTATAAAAGGTTTTGAGACCTTTGACCAAAAAATTAAAATTGCAGGGGTTATCTTTAACAAGGTTGCCAGTAAAAGGCACTTTAAGATGCTTTCAGATACAATAACAAAATACTCCAATGTAAAAGTGCTCGGGTATTTGCCTAAAAAAGCCCAGCTTTTAATTCCTGAGCGGCACCTCGGGCTTCTTACTAAAGAAGAATCTCCAATCTCTAAAGAGACTTTAACTATGCTTTCAAAGGCTATAAAGGAGAATATAAATATCAGACTACTCTTAAAACTTACTAAATCTTCTACGGCAAAACCAGCAAAAGATTGTCCTTCAATCAGCAATTCTCAACCACAGATGAAGATTGCAATAGCAAGAGACAGGGCATTTTGTTTTTATTACAAAGAGAGTCTGGACTTACTCAGGAAAGCTGGAGGTAAGATTGTGACATTCAGCCCGCTTTCAGATAAAAAAATCCCTGACAATGTTGATGCAATCTATATCGGTGGTGGTTATCCTGAACTTTATGCCTATCAGCTCAGTAGAAATGTATCGATGCTAAGGGCTATCCGTAAATGGGCAGACTCAGGAAGACCGATTTATGCTGAAT
>JACQXD010000018.1:925-10944 GCA_016208875.1 Nitrospirota bacterium | reverse complement strand
TCTGCATTACCAGTTGCGATACGCAAAATGCCTTTTATGTTAATTTCTACTCCTATGAAGTATCTTCAGCCCCTTATAACTTCCTGCTTGAATTCTTTCCTGAACTCCAATTGGTTTCTTAAGCCGACTTTGACGTTGCCGCCTCTTGCATCCACAGAAAGTGGAATATCTCTGGATGGTTATCATTGCGTCAATAATCGGCTTCCTTGGCAATGAATCTGTTGCCGTGTTCCGTATCAGAGTTGGCAAAGAGATCGGTAGCGCCGCCCTGATCGCAGACGGACAGCATGCCCGTGTTGACGGATTGACCAGTCTCGCAGTGCTTTTTGGCGCAGTCGGTGTTTGGTTGGGATATCCGTTGGCGGATCCTATTGTCGGTCTCTTTATCACTATCACCATTCTCCGCATAGTGTGGGCTTCGGGTAAAGCTGTATTTGTCCGTCTTCTCGATGGTGTTGATCCGGAGCCATATATCCTTCAACAAAAGTATTATCGACAGCTTTTTATTTTTATTAATCGGGAATGGCTAATTTCGCACTATCCTCTTGTTTGATTATATCTTTCAGGTCTAAAGAACCGGACATTATTCTCAGCGAATGTTCGAAGTCCGAATATCCCTGTCCTGTTTTCCCAAGCTGGACGTATATGCGCCCCCTGGTCAAATAAGTCTTCGCTACATTTTTTAAAGAAAAATCGGATTCTCCCGCAGGGATCATACCGGTTGCTATTTCGGAATAATGTCTTAATGCCGTTTTTATGTCCCGCAAAGCCGCTCTATAGTCCTTTTTCTTCAGATATACCATCGCCCTGTCATTGTAAAAAGAATATTTGTCAGGCAATTTTTCCACCACATCTGTCCAGAAGAGAACCTCATCTGTCCATATATTATTCCTTTTGTATGCAGCAATCGAGAGAAGAACTATTAGAGCGACAGAGCAATAGAGCGATAGAGCGATAGGAAGAAAAGAAAAACTACTGCTCTGTTCTGACGTCCTGTCGCTCTGTCGCACTATCGCTCTATTAACCCGATGAGGGACATAAAATAAAGCTGAGATAAAAGCCATGATAAAACCTACGGATGGCAGATATACCCTGTGCTCAAAGATTAAATCCCTGATAGGAATCACAGATGATTCCACAGAAAGTGTGAGGAAAAACCATATAATCCCGATGGAAACCAAACGGCATGCTGCGGCATATTCAGGTTCTGCTTTTTTTGCCTTCCTCCATAAATACAATGCAAACCCTGCGATTGAAAGGAGTAAAAGAAATGAGAGCATTACCCTTAATTCGAAAAATGAGTGAGAAACCTTAATATCATATAATACCTTCTGATTTATCGGCAAAAACAACAGCCTTATATATACGGCAATTGCCCTGAACTGGGTAAAAAGATATTCGTAAGGCGATACATCGGACATTTCATGCAACTTCGCCATTCGTGTTATCTCCGAAACCCCTTTACTTTCTAAAATACCCAGATCGGGTCCGAACAAGGACAGGGGGATGAGAGCTAAAGATAAGGCGTATGGCATTAAATAAAGCAATCTCCTCCTTAAAGATATCGAATCCCTTATCAATAAAAACTCAAAAATCGCAATAGTAAACGGAAGAGTAAACGCTATCTCTTTCGTCTTCATGGCAAGAACGGCGGAAAATAACGATGCAAGATACATGATGCATGATACACGACTCACGATACATGATTCACGATTTTTATCTTGTATCGTGTATCCTGCATCGTGCATCTTTTTTGTATCGTGTATCCTAAACTTGATATACATCACAACCGACAACATATAAAATAATGCGGCCAGCGAAGTAAACCTTTGGGTCACAAAAGAGACAGCCTGTGTCTGAACCGGATGAACGAGAAAAAGAAGGGATGAAAATAAAGCTATAGAAGTTGAGAAGTTGAGAAGTTGGGAAGTTGAGGAATTCTTATCTTCCCATCTTCCTATCTTCTTATCTTCTTCGTGATCCTGATAGCTTATTGCTGAAAGCTGATAGCTAAAAGCTGGTGTTTTGACCGTTAGCATCACCAGCCAATAAACTAAAATTGAGTTCAGGAGGTGGACAATAACATTAAAGAGGTGATAACCGAAAGGATTATGCCCGTCTATGGCATAATTTAATGCAAAGGTTAAGTTTCCAACGTATCTTAGGTCCCCCAAACCCTTAAAGTAAGAAATGTCACGGATTAACGGGTTGAGTAAAATATAATCGTCATCATCGAAGACAAATGGTGCATTTAGAATCACATCCGAATAGATTAAAAATCCGATTACTATGTAGACAATTGAAACCGGCACTGCGAAACGTAGAAAATGCCTATCTTTCTTTATTATCAAACTCCCCGCTTTCTTTTAAAAGTTTAGATATTTTAGCATACCGCATATCATTCTATTAATTCACTGTTCCTTGAAATATTGAGCCGTTTAATTTAGTATAAAAACATGGTTGGTGGGATTTTAAAAAAGATATTCGGTACAAGGAATGAGAGAGAGATTAAGCGCCTCTGGCCGATCGTAGAACAAATAAATTCGATCGAGCCGCAGATGGTTCCTCTTTCGGACAATCAATTAAAGGACAAGACCTTTGAATTCAGAAAACGTCTCGAAGCCGGCGATACGCTCGATGATATATTGCCGGAGGCGTTTGCCGTAGTAAGAGAGGCATCGAAACGGACATTGAAGATGAGGCATTTTGACGTCCAGCTTCTCGGGGGGATCGTGCTCCATGAAGGAAAGATTTCGGAGATGAAGACCGGAGAGGGGAAAACACTCGTCGCAACCCTACCCGTTTATCTCAATGCACTTGAAGGTAAAGGCGTACATATAGTCACTGTAAATGATTATCTTGCACAAAGGGATGCCCGATGGATGGGACCTATCTATAATTTTTTAGGCCTCGGCGTCGGCGTTATCGTCCATGGACTAACGGATGAACAGAGGCAGGTATCGTATAACTCCGATATAACTTATGGTACAAATAACGAGTTCGGTTTCGACTATCTCAGGGATAATATGAAGTATGATATATCGCAATATGCCCAAAGAGAACTAAATTATGCAATAGTCGACGAGGTAGACAGTATCCTTATCGATGAGGCAAGAACCCCCTTGATTATCTCCGGTCCATCGGAAGATTCCACTGATAAGTATTATAAGATAGACAAGATTTCTCCCAAATTACAAAGGGATACGGATTATACGATTGATGAAAAGGCAAAGACTGTAATCCTTACGGAGGAAGGAAATATAAAAGTAGAACGACTGCTCGGTGCAGGTAATTTATATGACGCTGCAAATATTGAGCTCGTACATCATGTACTTCAGTCATTAAAGGCACACAATCTTTTTAAAAGGGATGTTGATTATATCGTTAAAGACGGAGAGGTAATCATCGTTGACGAATTTACGGGCAGATTAATGCCGGGCAGGCGATGGAGCGACGGCATGCATCAGGCCATAGAGGCAAAAGAAGGCGTCAAGATAGAGAGCGAAAACCAGACACTTGCCACTATCACATTCCAGAATTATTTCAGGATGTATAAAAAGCTCGCTGGTATGACGGGTACTGCCGACACAGAGGCTGAAGAGTTCGGAAAGATATATAATCTCGATGTAGTTGTTATTCCCACTAATAAACCGATGATCAGGCCAGACTACCCTGATATGATATATAAAACAGAAAATGGGAAATTTAGTGCCGTTATAAAAGAGATCGAGAATCTGCATGAGAAAGGCCAGCCTGTCCTTGTCGGAACGATCTCGATAGAGAAGTCGGAAGTCCTGAGCCAGATGCTGAGAAAGAAAGGGATACCGCACTCCGTCTTAAATGCAAAATACCATGAAAAAGAGGCCGAGATAATAGAACAGGCCGGAAGAAGCGGGGCAGTGACTATAGCAACAAACATGGCAGGCAGAGGCACGGATATAATCCTCGGAGGCAACCATGAGGGACTTGCCAGGGATTTTTTAAAAGATAAAAAAGATCGGTCGGATGAGGATTATAAGCAGGCCATTCTAAAGGCCGAAGATATATGCAAAAATGATCGGGAAAAAGTTATCGAGGCCGGAGGATTGCACATCCTCGGCACCGAAAGACACGAGGCAAGAAGGATAGACAATCAATTGAGGGGACGCTCGGGCAGACAGGGGGACCCCGGCTCTTCAAGGTTTTATCTATCGCTGGAAGACGATCTTATGAGGATATTCGGTTCCGACAGGATCTCAGGGATCATGGACAGGCTCGGGATGGATGAAGATATACCTATAGAGAACAGGATAGTGTCAAAACAGATAGAGAACGCCCAGAAGAGGGTCGAGGCTCACAATTTTGACATAAGAAAGCATTTGCTCGAATACGATGATGTGATGAATAAACAGAGAATAGAAATTTATTCATTCAGACGGGAGATTCTACACGGCGAGGGATTGAAAGACAGGATATACTCCATGATCGAAGATACAGTGGAAGAACTGCTTTTCATATACTGTCCTGCGGAAAAACACCCCGAAGAATGGAATATGAAAGGTTTGTACGATGCCGTATACGGCGTATTTGCTGCAACTTATCCGCCGGCCGATGCAAAGTCCATCGAAGATGTAAGGGAATCCTTGGTATCCGCTCTAAAAGATACCTATGAAAAAAGGGAAACCGAGACAGGCAGCGACATGATGCGGTATATAGAGAAAATGATAATGCTTCAGGTCGTAGATACCCAATGGAAAGACCATCTGCTTGGAATGGACCATCTCAAAGAAGGCATAGGGCTCAGGGGCTATGGCCAGAGGGACCCATTGACCGAATATAAAAAAGAGGCTTTCGACGTCTTTGCCGAAATGACGGACAGGATTTCGATCGAGGTGCTCAGCAGGATATTCAGGATCCAGATAAGAAAAGAAGAGGGCATAAGGGAGATTCCAAAAAAGCAGCGATTAAATTATAATAGAGGCTCGGGTCCCGAGCTGCAGCAGCCGGTACATAGAGATAAAAAGATCGGAAGGAACGAACCATGCCCGTGCGGCAGCGGTAAAAAATACAAGAAATGTTGCGGTGTAAATGCATAAAATATTCTTAATAGGTCAGAACCTTCTTCGAAATAATTTTGCAGAGGTTCTTTCAAAAAAAGGCTTCGAGGTCTCAAAATTCAGATCCATCGATAGCTCACTGCCTCGGCTCAATGCGAAGATAGATGCCATCATAATCGAAAAAGAGCAGGGACAGAACAGTTCATTTAAGAACTTTATAAAAACATCCCGAGAGATACCTAAACTTGTAGTATCATCGGACTATTCTTTCAGGGGGTTTGGCGTATGGCTAAAGAGTTCCCTTTCATACCCTATCTATAAACCATCGGAAAAAGAACTTTTATATTTCATCAATAGAACCTTAAAAGAAAGGGATATGTTGATGGAGAACAAAAAACTCCATGAAGATCTCGGTATAGCCAGAAAAGAGATTGCCTTTTTTGAAGAGGTCGGGAAAACGCTTACATCGTCCATGGAGCTTAATGAGATATTGGTTGCGATCATGAAGAAGACAAAAGAGATGACGAATGCAGAGGCATGGTCAGTGCTTCTGGTTGACGAAGAAACAGGGGACCTTGTCTTCGAAAAAACCAATGGTAAAAGGACATCTAAAATAGAAAAATACAGGCTCAAACCGGGTGAAGGTATTGCGGGCTGGGTTGCAAGAGAAGGGGTCCCCATAATTGTGCCGGACGTATCAAGCGACGAAAGGTTCTATTCCAAACTGGATAAAGAGATCCATTTCAGGACAAAGTCGTTAATGTGCGTACCGATAAAGAGTAAAGGGCGGGTTATAGGAGTTCTTGAGGTTGTAAATAAAACGACCGGAGAGCCGTTCACAAATGAGGATCTCACCCTGCTGATGAGACTTATTGACCAGGCGGCGCTTACAATAGAGCGAACGTCTCTCTACCAGAAGATGGCAGAACTTGCCATCACTGACGACCTGACGAAATTATTTAATACGAGATATCTGAACAGGACGATCGAGATGGAGATCCAGAGGTCAAACAGATACCATACCTCCATATCGCTGATCTTCATAGACATAGACCACTTTAAAAACATAAATGACAATCATGGACATCTCGTAGGCAGCAAGATGCTTGTAGAAATGGGACAGTTGATCATAAAATGTCTGAGGAGTATAGATATAGTTGCCAGGTATGGAGGAGATGAATTCGTTGTAGTATTACCCCAGACAACTCCCAAATCCGCCGTTCAGATCGCCGAGAGACTAAGGGCGTCGGTCGAACACAATGTATTCCTTAAAAAAGAAGGGTACTCGCTTAGAGTAACCGCCAGTTTTGGAGTGGCGTCTTATCCCGAAAACGCAAAATCCAAGGAGGACCTCCTCCGTCTGGCAGACGAGGCTATGTACAAGGTTAAATATACCACGAGAAATGGTGTGTATGCTATATCACAAGAAAATGACCAAATATTTAATAATCCATAACCAAATCTCAATGACCAAACATTTGAAACATGGAATTTGGTTATTGGAATTTATTTGATTATCGGTGCTTGTTTTATTGGAATTTTAAGATTATGGCCCTTTTTAACTATGCTACAAAAGAGATCACGCTCAAGATCGTTTATTACGGTCCGGGTCTTAGCGGAAAGACAACCAATCTGCAGCAGCTTCACTCGATCCTTGACCCTGAAAAAACAGGGAAACTGCTTTCATTGGCCACGGAAACCGACCGGACATTGTTCTTCGATTTTCTTCCGATCGAACTCGGAAAGATAAGAGATTTCACCATAAGGTTCCAGCTTTATACCGTACCCGGTCAGGTAAAATATAATGCAACGAGGAAGGTTGTGCTTAAAGGCGCCGACGCTGTTGTATTTGTCGCCGATTCGCAAAGGGAGTCGAGAGAGGCAAATATCGAGAGTTTTACCAATATGAGAGAGAATCTGCTCACCAACAATATAAATCCCGATGATATGCCGATAGTCCTGCAATACAATAAAAGAGACCTGCCGGATATCCTCCAGATCGCCGAATTAAATAAAGATCTGAACATCGAAGATTATGTATATTTTGAGGCAGAGGCAGTCAACGGCAAGGGGGTTCAGGAGACATTTCAGACTGCATCGAAACTCCTTATCAAGGATATTGCAAGGAAACACAATCTCGAGATTCAACCGGCCGTCCCTCCACCGGCAGAGCCTGTTTCAGCGATCCGGGAAGATATTATAAATGAGCCTTTTGAGGAGGAAAAAATATCCATAGAGGCAGAAGAATCCTTTGTATCTTTGCAAGAACCCGTAACTCCGGCAGAAGAAGAGGCAGCCGCTTCCACAGAGACTTTGCCGCGAGATTTTTTTGATGAGAAACTCTTTGAAGAACCGCTGCCGCCCCCTCCTCAACCCCCGATGCCGCAACAGGAACAGGTTGAGACAATAATTAAAGAAATATCACCCTACCCTGAAGAAACTCTCGCTGGGATTACGGAAAACATCGCTGAAAACTCCCGGCAGCTTAATAGCATAAAGGTCGAACTTGAAAAACTCTCCAACGAATTGAGAACGTTCAAAGAAAAGCAGAAAAAACCGGCGGAAACGATAATTAAAGATATACCGGTTCAACATAACGAAGCTCTCGATAAAATAACGGAAAACCTCAGAGAAAATTCTCAACTTCTTATCAGCACAAAGATAGAGATGAAAAGGATGTCGGATGAACTAAAAAAAGTAAAAGAAGAACAAAAAGAACTATTGACTGCGGTATTAAAAATAAGTGAGACAATCGAGGGAAGTAAAACAAAAAAAGGCTGGTTCAGGTAAGATGCCGCACTATCGCACTATCGCACTGTCGGACTGCCGCTTTGTCGCACTGTCGCTCTTATTTGCTGTCGCCCTATTTTTTGCCTTCCCTGCCTTTGCCGAATCGCCGTATCAGACTATCTGGACAAAACAGATAGGGAGTTCGTCATCGGATCATGCCTTAGGAATAGCCGCAGACAGCAGCGGGAATACGTATGTAACCGGCATTACATATGGCAGCCTTGACGGGAATACAAATGAAGGGGGGTATGATCTCTTCTTAGTCAAACATGACGTCGATGGAAACAGGCTCTGGACAAGGCAAATAGGGACTTCGAGTAATGACTATGCCTATGGGGCAGCAGTAGACGGCAGTGGGAATGTGTATGTAACAGGCGGCACATACGGCAGCCTCGATGCCAATACAAATGCAGGGGGTTATGACGTCTTCTTAGTCAAATATGATGCAAATGGAAACAAGCTGTGGACAAGACAAATGGGAACTTCATCGGATGATATTGCCTATGGGGTTGCATCAGATAGCAATGGAAATGTATATATAGCAGGCGGCACATACGGCGGGCTTGGCGGCTGTACAAGTGCAGGGGAATATGACATCTTTTTGGTCAAGTACGATTCGGATGGAAACAAGCTCTGGACAAGGCAGGCCGGAACCTCATCGGATGATATTGCCTATGGAGTCGCAGTAGACGGCAATGGGGATGTATATGTAACAAGCGGCACATATGGCAGCTTTGACTATAATACAAATTCAGGGGGTTATGACATCTTCTTAGTCAAATACGACTCAAATGGGAAAAAACTATGGACAAGTCAAACGGGAACTTCATCGGATGATATTGCCTATGGAATAGCCGTAGACAGCAATGGGAATGTATATGTTTCAGGCACGACATATGGCAGCCTCGATGGCAATACAAATGCAGGGGAGTATGACATCTTCCTAATCAAATATGATTTAAACGGAAACAAGCTGTGGACAAGGCAAATGGGAACCTCGTCGGATGACATTACCTACGGAGTAGCGGTAGACAACAGCGGGAATGCATATATTACAGGCTGGACTTATGACAGCCTTGACGGCAATATAACTATGGGCGATGCCGATCTTTTCCTTATCAAATATGATTCAAATGGAAACAAACTGTGGACAAGCCAGACTGGAACTTCGTCAGCCGATTATGCCTTAGGAGTGGCGTTAGAAAGCGGTGGAGATACATATGTGACCGGCATTACATATGGCAGCCTTGACGGGAATGCAAATGCAGGGGGGTTGGACGTCTTTGTGATGAAACTGGGTATTGATACAACTCCAAAGACCCCGGATATCAGCATAACCATTACCCCGCCTACCACTGCTACCGTATCTAATGGCGGAAAGTTGGGACCCTTCTCTATCTTGATAAAAAACAATACACATTCAAACTACACATTCTATGCATACGTATACCTCGGCAGTCCCGATGGAACATGGAAAAATCTTTTGTCCAAATCACTCACTCTTTCTAAAGATAGGACACTTTCAATTAATAGCATGTTCCTTAATATTCCAATCTCTGTTCAGGCAGGAACTTATACTTATTACGTAAGCGTATTGGATACCGGTTATAACCTTCTCGATGACGATAGCTTTTCGTTTACCGTAAGTTCGTCTTCAAAATCATGGACTAATGATCGGGGTGTAGCGGGATGGGAGGAGAAATAAGGTCAGCTATAGATCGCCAGGGCTGAGACCCGTTCTTTTCGCTATTCGAGCGAGCATACGGGGACCGATTTCGGTAGCCTCATGAAAGGCGAACACATAGTCAGGCCATCCGGGCCGTGAAAGAATTTGGTGCGAACCGGCGGTTTTACGTTTAATCGACCAGCCGATTTTAAGGAGAGCTGCAAGTACATTTCGAGCTTTGGAAGATCGCCAAAGACTCACGCCGACAACGCGAAAAGCTCATCAAGTTCAGGGATGTTTTCTCCATGATCGATCCGATCTGCAATCACCCGCAACGCCAATGCTTCAACTTTGGCGATTGCTTCCTCCCGTATCTTTCCATAAGCCAAGACACCTGGAATATCCGGAACCTCCGCAATCCAGCGTCCATCTTCTTCTCTCTCAATCTCTATTTTCATCTATGCACCGTATCGTTCTTAATTTATCTGAAAACGCATTTAAATGCAAGGGGCTAAAATCGCTAATTT
>JACQXD010000018.1:0-904 GCA_016208875.1 Nitrospirota bacterium | reverse complement strand
AACCCCCTCTTAAGATAAGAGGGGGAAGGGGGAGTTATGATCACAACAGGGCAAGGAAGACTTTGGTTAGGATGAGGATAAACGGTCTCCTACTTTAGTTGGATTTACAAAATTTATTTTTTCTGTTAATTTAGATGCAAAAAGGATAGGGAAAGACGGATTTTAAAGCTGATAGCTGTTTAGCTGAGAACTGAAAACATGGAACTAAAAAACTATAACAGATTAAACTTCTTTAAAACCTCTGCTACTTTCTCATCTGTTTTGCTCAAAGACTTAAGGGCATCGAGCAGGGCATGGAGTTTAGTGCGGTTTTCAGAAATATCGTCTTCTATTCTTTTAACCTTATCCTCAAATGGCCTTACCATTGTCCGTCTGTCCCAGATCGCAAAACCTAAAGTAAAAACAACCAATGCAGTGAATATAGCAGCCAGACGGTTAAATTGTGAATTCATATCTTCTCGAAGTTGTTTTATTTCAGAATCAAATCGTTTTTCCATCGCATCAAGTTTTGTTTCAACACGTATCAGCCTATCTCTGTCTTCTTGTGTATATGGGATTTCCTTGGCAAATGCAAAGGAAGCAATAAGTAATGCTGTAAATAGAATGCTTATAGCTATAAACTTTTTCATGACTAAAGATTATCACATGGAAAATATCGAAGTCATGTACATTAGCAGTCATGGACATTAGCAGTCAGCCATCAGCTAACAGCCGAAAGCTGAAGGCTGAGAGCTTTTGACTGGAAACTAAAAACTGTTTTTTTGGGTAATGTCAAAAGTTTTATGAAAAAGACATCTGTAACATATGGAGATATAAGGGAAACCCTCCCCCTTGAGGGGGGAGGGCAAGGGTGGGGGTGAAAGTATGAGCGGCATAGCAAGAAGACTCAGGAAGAACTCCACAG
>JACQXD010000223.1 GCA_016208875.1 Nitrospirota bacterium | reverse complement strand
TCCCCCTTTAGCAAAGGGGGATGAAGGGGGATTTTATGATAGTAATTTTTTCTTAAAATCTCCCCTTGCCCCTCTTTTCCAAAGAGGGGTTTCAAAATACCCATATTGTTGTCTCGGACCCCTAAAAAATGACACATTTAAAAAAATTTGTTATAATTTTAATATGTTTAAGTTGATTAATAGCTTTTCCGTATTTCTCATTTTGCTCATGTCGCCAACCGCTGCTTACAGCTTTCTCGGATGTGATGAAGAGTGTTCGAAATGTCACTCCCTCAACACAGCCGAGGTTAAAAACATTCTTACAAAGATTAAAAACCCCGACGCAAAGATATTGAAGATACAGATGAGCCCGGTCAAAGGACTCTGGGAAGTTGATGTGGAAGATAAGGGTCGTAAAGGGCTATTTTATGTTGATTTTTCCAAGCAATACATTATAAGAGGCCCGATCCTTGATATAAGCGGGACTATCGATAAGACAAAGGAGCGGGTAGAGGAACTAAATAAAGACAGAAAGGTAGACCGCTCCCGCATCCCGCTTAAGGACGCCCTTATGCTCGGTGATAGGTACGCAACAAAGAAGGTAATTATCTTTACCGATCCCGATTGTCCCTTCTGCGGAAAACTTCATAAAGAGATCAAGAAGGTTGTGGAAAAAAGAAAGGATATTGCCTTCTACATCAAACTATTCCCCCTGACAAAATTGCACCCTGATTCTCTGTGGAAATCCAAAACCATATTATGTAATAAATCACTGAAGTTTCTTGAGGATAATTTCGACAAGAAACCTATACCTAAACCCGCGTGCGAGGCAAAGGAGATTGCCGAAAATATTAAACTCGCAGAGAGCCTCGGCATTACCGGTACGCCAACGACTATTATGCCGGACGGTTCGGTACATTCTGGGTATCTGCAGGCGGATAAATTGATAGAGATAGTGGATTCAGTTAAAAATAAGACGGGAAGAAAAGAAGGCAAGTAAGGCATAGCACAAAATTTTGTTCGATAGGGAACGGCAGATATGATTACAACCAAAGAAAAAACGTATGATATAAGGGATTATAAACTGCTGCCGGAAGGTTCACCGTATCAATTGATAAAAGGAGAACTTATCATGACACCTGCACCAAGTCCCAGACACCAGATAATCCTGGGGAATATAGTCGAAAAAGTTAAGCAGTTCACAAAGGACTCCGGAACAACTATATTTTCTCCAATTGATGTGTATCTCGGAGAAGAAAATGCATTCCAGCCTGACATGGTATTTATTCAAAAAGACAGGGGAGAAATCATAAAGGGTGACGGGATTTACGGTTCTCCCGATCTTATTGTAGAAATACTTTCTCCTTCTTCTGCCTACTATGATTTAAAGAAAAAATTCAATGTCTACGAAAAACATGGCGTCAGGGAATACTGGATTGTTGACCCTGAAATGAAAGGGGTAGATGTCTTCTTACTGAAGGCAGATGGGAACTTCGAACTTGCATCAAAGGTTTATGAGAGCGGTAAAGTCAAATCAGAAATTATCAATGGATTTGAGATAACACTTGAAGAAATATTTGATGTCCATTAAATTATTATCCTCCGTTCTTCTTTCCGCTATGCTTATGTTCGTTTCTACGCAGGCCTTTGCCGATTATAAGATCATTCTAAAAAACGGAAGAGAGTTTATTGTAGATAATTATAAGGAAACAGGTGGTAAGATAAAGTTCTACAGAGAAGGTGGAGAAATAGAGCTCGATAAGGGCAATATAGAGGAGATCAAACAGGTAAAAGATAGGAAGAAGAAAGAAGATACTCCGTCTGTCGAGGGTGTAAAAAAGGAGACTACTGCTGAAACCTCTCCCGCGGGTAAAAGTGAGGCTGCCGGTTCTATGACCGGAAACGAAAATCTCAGGAACAGGTTAAATGAGATTGCAAAAAAGAAAGAGGAGATAAAGGCAGCAGGGGATAAACTGTCTGAGGAGAAGAGAAAACTCACGGAGGATATCAAAAAAGAGGGTCAGGTGACATACTATCGTGAGGTAAGGGAGTATGAACACAAAATCTCGGAGCTTGAAGAAAAGATCAGGAAGCATAACGAGGAACTCGATAGGCTTGAGCAAGAGCAGGCAAGGATATTAAGAGAAGCAGAATCGCAACGGAAGTAGCATTTCTTGATTTGACAATTCAGGGTCTGTATGCTTAAATAAGTTATGCCAACTACCCTTGATTTATATGAAAAGTTACGGCCAAGGCTTGGTGACGAAGAGTCAAAGTTTCTTCTTGAGTATATTTCCGCTTCTGTAGAAAAACATGCAGCTACAAAAGAAGACCTCGGCAAAACTGAAAATAATCTAAATATCCAATTTGAACAGTTAAGAAGTGCTGTTAAGGAAGATGTTATCAAAACTGAAAATAACCTAATCATTCAATTTGAGCAATTAAGAGGCGCGGCTAAGGAAGACATTACCAAGTCCGAAAATAATCTTAATCTCAAGATAGAGCAGGTCAAGAATGATCTCGAACTCAAGATAGAACAGGTCAAGAATGATCTCGAACTCAAGATAGAACAGGTCAAGAATGATCTCGAACTCAAGATAGAACAGGTCAAGAATGATCTCGAACTCAAGATAGAACAGGTTAGAACCGAGATTCAGAAAACCCGCGCAGATATGATCAAGTGGATGTTTCTATTCTGGATCGGTCAGCTTGCCTCACTAATAGCAATCCTACAGCTATTTTTTAAAAGATAACCTAATTTCTATTTAGACGCCAACTCGAAGGTAAAGCTGTGTAAGGCCCCGCCGCCGTGATTGTCGGTTGCATAGACGGTAACAGACGCCTTCCCTTTTAAATCAGACGGTACATTCCATTGTATCAAACCTGTTGACGGATTAATTGTCATACCGGCAGGCGAGGTCTTAAGAGAGTAGGTAATAGGATCGCCCTCCGGGTCCGTTGCTTTGACCTGATAAGTAAATTTCCCATTTTCGAATCTGCTGTCACCGGAAGACGAGGTTATCTCAGGAGAGGCATTTGATATAGTTCCCTTTACAAGTCCGGGACTGCCCTTATCTTTTCCGTCATCCGGAGTCACATAAACCGCTATCCAATCCCCGCGTTTAAAGTCCTTTGTTATATTTAATGAATCCGAAGTTTCGGATAACGGCTCGTCATTTTTAAGCCATTGATACGAAAGCCTGACGTCATCTCCGTCAGGGTCGGTAACCTTTGCAGTTACTTTCAGGGTATCCCCTATTCTCGGCAGAAGCGTATTGACATCAACCGACTCTACACGGGGAGGATGGTTGAGACTGACTGCCTCAGATGTAGGTTTTTGAACGTCATTAGGAACGGCAGGGGCAGCAGCCTGAACCTGAGGTTGTGGAACAGGGGTAGCCTCTTTTGGAGGCTCTTTGCCCTTACACGCTAAAATAAAAATGAAAAATGAAAGGATTAATAAAAACACCCCCCTATATCCCCCCTTACTAAGGGGGGAATTAAAGGGGGGTATTGAACCTTTATTTTCGATTTTTGAATTTATCATGCCCCCGCCCATCATGGTCAGGCAACTGCAACCTCGTTAATATTTATCCTGTTGCCCCCTATTTCCGGGATAGGGTCGCCATCTCTTAATTTAAGGATGAGCCACTCTTCCAGAACCTCCACAAGCTCTCTCCTACATTCCTCAACTGTTTTACCGTTAGACCAGACCCCTTCAAATCCTGTAATCTCCGCAAACCATGTTCCGTCATCCAACCTTTTATATTCCGCCTTTTCTAATGCCTTTTGAATATATTCAACTAACATAAATACCTCCAATTCCTAAAAGAGACACACTCTTTGCATTATATCACGAACGAAAAGGAACAATGATAGTTTAAATGTGCCTGTTAATAAATACGGTTCTTTCTCATTTCGACCGGTTTGCCGATGTTTATTTTCCCCCTCTATTAAGAGGGGATTAAGGGGTGTGTTTACTTTCAACTTTCTTAATATAACCTTTAATGTTTTCTAATACTCCTTCATTTCTACACACCCCTGCACCCCTCTTTTTAGAGGGGAAGATTTTTTACTCATCAGTTTGAGAAAGAACCATAAATACGACACTAATTAAATTTATCATTTCATCAGCCTGAAGAGTGCCTCTGTATGTCCTACATTCTTAGATCCGTTCAACTCTGTTGCATCGGCAATTATGGAATAGAAATAGATCGTATTTCCGGTTCCTACCCCGACCCCGCCTCCTGTCGTCTTTGGAGGAGGAGGAAATCTCCTCACACCGCCTTCACCGGGTGGAACGGATGTGCCGGTACACATTATAGTCATGGTTATCTCATAATTCCCATCCGCAGTTCGTGCCTTCATAATTGCAACCTTGGTTAATTTGTCGGTACTGGTACAATTGGCAAGGGTGAGAAAGTCGATGCCGCCGGATACGCTATACCATCCTATATTAGTTGCCCATTGAAGACTTTGTGTATCCATATATTTTTTTACAATGCCCGCCGCATATTCAGCCCCGCCATTGGCAGCCTCATAGACAGTACTGAATTGCCTGTTTATTATGTTCGTCTGGAATGCCTTTGTAAAGAGATAGGACAGGCTTCCTATCAGCATTAAAACGACAACGGTCATTATTAATGCCGTTACTAAGGCTATCCCTGATTCCTTAGTTATAGTGTCTGTTCTATTTTTCTCCATATCTATGCCTTTGCTTATCGGTTAAATTATTGCGTATTCCTTAGCGTTACCGTATACTCTAATTCTCTCCATTTATAGTATCTCTGCTCATCGGTTACTAAGGAGTACATAAGTAAGGCATCATTATTGAAAAATCGCCCCGCGCCCCTCTTTACCAAAGAGAGGAACACACCCCTTAATCCCCTCTTGATAGAGGGGAATCTTTCCTCCCTTTGGCAAATGGAGGTTAGGTGGGATTTTATAATTAATGTCTTCATACTTGCGTATTCCTCAGCGTT
>JACQXD010000216.1 GCA_016208875.1 Nitrospirota bacterium | reverse complement strand
GTGGCAAAACTTATCCCATCAATCGTCCTTGTCTCTGTAATCAACCTGTTTGAATCATCATAAGTGTACTCAGTCGTTCCAGATTGGTCGGTCATTGTTAGAACCTTACCTGTTGAATCGTAACTGTAGGTTACATCCTGACTCGTGTCGGGGAAGATTATGTCTGTCAATCTATTTAACGAATCATACGCATAATTTGTTGTAACTCCATCAGGAGTAGTCTTCAATACCAGATTTCCATTCGCATCGTAGGAATACGTTATTATCTTTCCTTCCGGATCGGTCTCTCTTATCAGCCTTCCGAGATATTTCAATACGAGTAGATAGACAAATAACTTCCGCATCAATAAGATTTTCTGTAACTGCCTTATATCTCTATAGCTCATCATTTAAATCAGCCTGTCCCATTTTTATCTTTTTCATTTTATTTTCCCTGCCTCGACATCAATCTTCATTGCAACTGCCTTATGTCTTTATTCTTCATCATCATTGTCTTTAATGGGCACTCTCCCTAATTTCCCCTTAATTGGGATGTGTCCCTATTTTCTTCTAGGGATGTGTCCCTATTTTCTTCTATTTTCTTATTAATGTCAAAGCGTTCCTCGATAGGGTGAGGAAGGGGTAAAATTAATTCAGCCTGTCCCCTTTTCCCCCTTTTCCCCCCCTTTATAACATAAGAGGTGGACCCCAATGGTAATATAACCCTGTCTCAGGGTCTTCTTCTTGCCCTGTATATTTGGAATTCGTTGCACTTCCATTATTGACTCTCGTTTCTCCAAATGGATAGTAACTTATTGTTACTCCATCTGGTGCAGTCTTTGTTATCAGATTTCCATTCGCATCGTAGGAATATGCTATTATCTTTCCTTTAGGGTCTGTCTCTTTAATGAGCCTTCCGAGATATTTCAAAATAAGCAGATAGGAAATGAGCCTTCGTATTAGAAGATAGCCAATCAACTTTTGATAATTACTTTTTGTCATCAGATTTCTCTTTTAATAGAACCGTCCCCTATTCCGTCTTTCAACCTAATCTCGGTCAGATTCCCAATATTAAATTTAATTAGAAGCTATACGCATACCCGATACATAGCAGGATGTCTCCTCCTTTTTTATCATATCTGGTCTCATCGAAATGAGGGGTTACAGGATATCTCTTTCCTTTCTAATGCACATTCCCGCTCGAGTCCGTTTTTATGAGATAGATGTCATAGACGTTCCATGTACTACTGCTTCCTGCCCCTTCGGTATCATAAGAAATAATATATCCGGCAGTAGTATTGCCGGCAATAATGTAGCCGCCATCAGATGTCTGCTGTACAGATTCACCCCATTCATCATTGCCTCCTCCAAAGGTCTTTGTCCATGTAGTATTTCCACTTGAATCTGTCTTTATGAGATAAACATCAGAATTTCCATTGCCATAAGAATCGGTTGACCCAGCTATTATATATCCGCCATCAGATGTCTGCTGTACAGAGCTACTCCCCTCATCATCTTCACCTCCAAAGGTTTTAGTCCACAATACGTTTCCATCAGAATCTGTTTTTATGAGATAAATATCCAAGTTTCCGGCACCATATGAATAAGTACCTCCGGTAATAATATAGCCTTCATCCGATGTCTGCTGTACTGAGTAACCACCATCGGAATCGTCGCCTCCGAAGGTCTTTGTCCATATAGTATTTCCATCTGAATCTGTTTTTATAAGATATACATCATAATTTCCTATCCCATCGGTATTAGCGTATCCGACAATAATGTATCCTCCATCAGATGTCTGCTGCACCGAACAACCCCATTCATCATCACTTTCGCCGAAGGTCTTTGTCCATACGGCATTTCCATTTGAATCTGTTTTTATAAGATAGATGTCCTCATTTAAGCCGCCATATGAATAACTTCCAGCAATAATATATCCCCCATCCGATGTCTGCTGCACTGAGTAGCCAAGATCATAATCTTCCCCTCCAAAGGTCTTTGTCCACTGTGTGTTTCCGCTGGAGTCTGTCTTAATTAGATAAACATCGGATCTTCCGACATCATAAGAATAAGTTTGCCCTGTAATAATATAGCCGCCATCAGATGTCTGCTGCACCGACCATCCATAATCACCATCGCTTCCTCCAATGGTTTTTGTCCATATAGTATTTCCGCGTGAGTCGGTTTTTATGAGATAGACATCCCCATTCCCGGCGCCATAAGAAGAAGTGTATCCAACAATAATGTATCCGCCATCGGATGTCTGTTGAACCGAACTGCCTTCTTCAGATTCATTTCCACCGTATGTCCTTGTGAAGGTTATCGTATTTGTATTTTGATAAGGTATCCCTACAAAGTCTTGTCCTTTTAAATCAGCACTGCTTAAGTCAACAGGTATGTTCGTTGGGCTAAATGAATAGTCCGGCAACGAAGGCGTTATAGTATAATTGTTGTTTTGGATACCTGAAAAAATATAGTCTCCATTTGCATCCGTTATAGCTGTATATGAGATAATATCCGTTAAATTGACTGTTACTCCTGAAAGCCCTGCACCCGATGAATCGGTAATCGTACCCGAGATGGAGTAACCTACTTCATTACGTACATTGCCCTCGGCATCTGTTTTTATGAAATAGATATCGGAACTTTCAGTGTCGCCGATAATAGCATATCCGCCGTCAGAGGTCTGTCTTACCATATAACCAAAATCATAGCCGCTTCCGCCGAAGGTCTTTGTCCATGCGGTATTACCATCCGGGTCCGTTTTTATTAAATAAACATCACAATTCCCGGCACCATATGAATAAGTGTATCCGACAACAATATATCCGCCATCGGATGTCTGCCGTACCGAGTAACCATAATCATAGCCGCTACCCCCGAAAGTCTTTGTCCATGCAGTATTCCCACTTGAATCTGTCTTTATGAGATAAACATCAGCACTGCCTGCACCATAAGAATAAGTGATTCCGGCAATAATATATCCGCCGTCCGACGTCTGTTGTACCGAATAAGCAGAGTCCCAATCGCCTCCGCCGAAGGTCTTTGTCCATGTGGCATTCCCATTTGAGTCTGTCTTTATGAGATAGACGTCAGAGTATCCGGCACCATAAGAATAAGTGTAACCGATAATTACATATCCGCCATCGGAGGTCTGCTGTACCGAGTAGCCATAATCCGAATAGCTATCTCCAAAGGTCTTTGTCCATGTTGTATTTCCACTTGAATCTGTTTTTATGAGATAGACATCATAATTTCCGGCACCATATGAATCAGTCCCTCCGGCAATAATGTAGCCCCCGTCGGATGTCTGTTGCACCGACCATCCATAATCATAGCGGCCTCCGCCGAAGGTTTTTGTCCATATGGTATTTCCGCTCGAATCCGTTTTTATAAGATAAACATCGGCACTACCCGCACCATAAGAATAAGTGTACCCGACAATTACATATCCACCATCGGATGTCTGCTGCACCGAATAGCCGCTATCCGAATTACTTCCTCCAAAGGTCTTGGTCCACGAGGTGTTTCCACTTGAATCTGTTTTTATGAGATAGACATCATAATTTCCGGCTCCATAAGAATAAGTGCTTCCGACTATAATATAGCCCCCGTCGGATGTCTGTTGAGCCGATCTACCAAATTCACAATCGCTTCCTCCGAAGGTTTTTGTAAAAGTTATAGAAGACGTCTCGCTGGTTGAATTGCTTCCACAACTTGTTAGTGTAAAAATGAGTATCATTACGCTTGTTAAAAAACATATGAATCTGACAAAACTATTATATGCTTTCATCTGCCTTCTCCATTGTCTAAATTTCCTCACAAATGATTTTTGAAGGTGCGACCCTCGGAGTTCCCTCCTGCACACCATGCTGTTAGCTTTCAGTGTATAAAAACTTCCCCTTTATCTTCTTTTTGCTTAGATTTAAATTTCCGAATAGCTTTTCCTATAATCCATCCTCCGAAAAATCCTACCGGAGTAATTAATATAATCAACCAAAAGGGCATAAATAATAATGCAAGGACATCAGTAGATGAGCCTGGGAAGAAGATGACATAGACGTGAATAAATATATCGAGGCCTAAGATTAAAATCCCAGATCCAATTATTGCCGAATTATTTCTAATCAGTGATGAAATCACCAAGAAAACAATATAAGGGACACTTGCCCATATTGCAAGTTGTATTGAGAATGATGTAAAGCCGTAGCCTATGGATGCTGTTCCTATCGACAATAATAAGCCAACACCAAAAATAATATATCTGAATTTTTTAATATAGTTATTCATACATCACCAACTCCCGCTCGCACAACACCGTTTTTGAGCTTTTTTATAGGCATTTTCGGCCAACACTGTGTCCATAGCATTACAATATTTTTTTGCCAGATAGTTGCAAGCATCTTTATCAGAAAGATAAGCTTTTCCACATACGTCTAATAGTTCATTGCAGAAGGTATTATCACATTGGCTCTTGGATTTACCGCAAGTACCATAGCATTTATCATGATTTGTACAAGGTTGGGTAAAATCAATATCGGTCGTCCAAGTGTCAGGAATAAGAAAATCAAGCCACGGCGTCCCACACGCAAGCCCTTTTGGGTCTATAAAATTGATTGGGTTACTATCGGTATAAATAAACGGATTTAATTTTTTAAGATTCTTAAGCTGGAGACCGAATACTGATTGGGCGCATGATGATGTATCACTGCGACTTAAACCTCTTAAGATAGGGTCAAAAGACATGTATCTTCCTATGTCTGTTTTGTAATACCTATGCCAGTTGTAATACAGTCCTGTTTCTTTGTCGAAATATTGTCCGGGGAAGCCAAGATTATTTGCTATGCTGCCAGATAAAGAATATTCCTCACCAAAAGGTAGAGATTCTTTTTCCCACACAACAGCCCCACTCTTATCAGTCATCAATATCGGTGTTCCAAGGTGATCGGTATGGTAATAGAGTGTCTCCTTAATATCAGCGTATGCTGTGACTGAGACATAATATGTCGTTCCGTTTGTTAGCCCGGTAATCGTGTATGACGTAGTTTTTCCAACATCCACCAAATTCGTATAATTGCCCGACTGCGTGCCATAGTAAACTTTATATCCATCCACCGGCTCAGCATTCGCATTCCAGCTTACAGTGAGTTGTGTATCACCCGGGGCTGCGGTTATGTCTTCCAGTGCTTCGGGCAATATCATCCCCTCCCACCACTCGTCTACGCGTGCGATTGGCACACTTCCGAGGTAAATATAATCAGCATTAATCTGACCAGTTTCATCTGCCTCCTCTATGAGATTACCCGATTGGTCGTAGAGGTAATAAGTCACCTTTCCGTCTACCGTTTTCTTTACCCTTTGTCCATTTGCATTGTAGACATACTCTCCGAGTGTATCACCATTTTCCACTGCTTTTATCAATCGCTGATTTTGGTTGTAGATGTATGTTTTCTGATTATCGGTAACTGTGTTTCCGTTATTATCATAGCTGAAAGTATAAGTTTTAGCTCCAGAACTCGCTGTTAATTTGTTTGCACTATAACTATAATTCGTTGTTCCGTCACTACTTGTCTCAACCGTTCTGTTTCCAACAGGGTCATAGCTATAACTGATCGAGTACGGAGTCGAAGGGTTTACACCCCCCTCTGTCCCCCCTTGATAGTGGGGAATTGAGGAGGTGGCAGTTCCTTGTGTAGTCCCCTGCGTTGCTTGTGTTAAACGATAGAGTACATCATAAGCATATGTCTTTGTTTTTGTTGAATCAATCAGATCATTTATTGCTGTGATATTTCCTACATTATCTCTCGTGTAACTCAGATTTTTTAAAGACCCTATATTCAAACTGCTCAACGCCCCTTTAACATCATATCCCTTT
>JACQXD010000017.1 GCA_016208875.1 Nitrospirota bacterium | reverse complement strand
TTATCCATAAGCCCCAGCATCTTATCGAGTGTTTGACGATCCTGAAGATTCCCCTCCATTACCTCATGAGCCAAAGGAAATCCTTCCCTCCCTATTGCCAACCCTACAAGCACCTGTTTGCAATCAGGACGGTTGTCTCTTGAATACCCACGCCTTGCCTTGGGATTACCTTCTGCTTTCCCCTCAAAATACGTGGAAGTAATATCATAGAAAAATACCATAGCATCCAGATTGAAAAGATTCCTCTCCCTCTGCACAAGGGCTGATTCGATCTTATCCCGGTTGGGATAGAGTCTGTCAAGATTGCGGTAAAGGGAATCTTCCGTCATCTCCTGAAAATCAAAGCCCAATATGTCCTGAATCGCCGTGCTCCTTATCCAGTCAGGCATAGCATGTTCCGATAACGGATACACTATTCTATTAAGCGTCATGGCACACGTCAATATCCTTGTCTTTTTGTTTAACCCCGAAGAGGAAAGCACCTCATCTATTCCGAGTCTTCTCCAAAACTGATAGCCCGTATGTACCGTCCCCGCCTCCCGATGACATTCGGTGCTTACTTGATCCGCATGCACCCTCACAATATCATCGGAAGTTTTATTCCGTTTTTCTTTTATCTTTCGTACTATCTCCTGAACTTCCGCATCCGCTTCGCCGAAGATCTCATCCTGACCAATCAGGGCATTCTCAACCTTGTGTGCAATCTTGAGCCATTCCTTTGCAGTGCGTGGGCCGAGGTCTCCAATGGAACAGACCGTTTTTTGCCTGGGACCTCTTTCAGTCTGAACGGATTCTACAAGCAGGTAATTGGTGTAGGTCTTGCCCTTATAAGTCCTGACGCTCTTACGAAGATACATAGTCACTATTAAATCATAAATACTTAACAAAGTCAAGCTACTTTTAGTCACTATTTTTCGCATAGCAGCATCCGGAATCCACAATCAAAGTTAGACCTCAGCCCTAATTTAACATTTTCGAGGAGGTAGGCGGTTTCTTTCTGTATGATTGTCTGTATGATTGACTGTAATTATATCGAACCTTAGCCCACATCATTCGATTCATAGACAGGATATAGTATCAGAGCGGATTTTTTTGACGATATTCCAACAATATTTTTTTTCTATGATGGCGAAGCATACGGAACTTAAGAGTTTAGCTTTATAAATTTTAGAAAAAGTAGTAGCATATACTCTACAAATATTCAAAGAGGAGGCATTTATGGGACTCTGGGACAGGATAAAAAAGGACGTCAGGAAGGGTATTGACGAAAGCGTTTCCGCGGTAAGACAGGGAGCGACAATCGCAGTCGAAAAGGCGGAGGAACTCGCAGAGGAAGGAAAGAGGAGATATAAGATATTCGAACTCAAACAAAAGGTACATTCTAATTTTACCGAATTGGGCGGAAAGATATACGACCTAATATCGAAGGGTTCAAAAAATCCATTACTCGATTCAAAGGTAAAATCAACGATTTCGGGTGTAAAAAAGCTCGAGGCTCAGATTGCAAAACTTGAAAAGCAATCCGCAGGTAAACCTTCGGGAAAAGGTACTACGGGATCAAAAGCCGGAAAAAAATAAAGAAGGATTTTCAAAAGAGGTCGGGCATATCGGTCTCAAAATCTCAAGAGATAAAAACTATCAACATATGTTCAAATGCTGCATGCCGTATGAGAAAGGCCGGATGCAGAGGTTTTGAAGGGTGTCCGGGATATATGGCGAGGTAGAGTTTAAATTTAATAATCTGGAGGAGCTATGAAAAAATGTTTCTATATTTTACTCACTGTCTTAATTATGTTCACCTCATCCTGCGGCTATAACACGATGCAGGCGAACGAAGAGGCTGTGAAGGCGGCATGGGGCGACGTAGAGGCATCGTATCAGAGGAGAAGCGACTTAATACCGAATCTCGTAGAGGTTGTGAAGGCGTATGCAAAGCATGAGAAGGAGACTCTTACGGCTGTCACAGAGGCAAGGGCAAAGGTCGGTACGATACAAATGTCGAAAGGTATGCTCGAAGATCCGAAGGCGTTCACTCAATTTCAGGCGGCTCAGGGTGCGTTGAGCAGTGCACTTTCCCGGCTTATGGTCGTTGTGGAGAAATATCCCGATCTCAAGGCAAACCAGAATTTCCAGGACCTTCAACATCAGCTTGAGGGTACGGAGAACAGGATAAATGTTGCACGGGTACGATATAATAAGTCGGTGGAGACATTCAATACGTCAATAAGGATATTCCCGAACAGTCTTACGAATAATATGCTTCTTCATCTGAAGCTTAAAGAGCCGTTCAAGGCCGAGGCAGGGGCAGAGAAGGCGCCTCAGGTGAAGTTCTAAGTTGAAGACAAGATACATGATGCACGATTCACACTGCACGATACCCCCCTTTAATTCCCCCCTTGCTAAGGGGGGCTGAGGGGGGTGTTGCCTTTATCCTGTATTGTGTATCTCGTTTCGTGTATCCTGTATCTTGCATCGTGTATCCTTTTTCCCGTTCAGGCCCATGCCCTCGATGTCCCGAAAGTTCAGGGTTATGTCAATGATTATGCAGATATGATCTCTCCTTCTGCAAAGGCACAACTCGAATCGGAACTGAAAAATTTTGAGCAGACCGACTCGACACAGATCGTGATACTCACGATCCCTTCTCTCAAAGGAGAGGCAATCGAAGATTTTGGGATTAAGGTCGCCGAATCGTGGAAGGTCGGTCAGAAGGGCAAAGACAACGGGATAATCTTTATAGCGGCAAAGCAGGACAGGAAGATGAGGGTCGAGGTCGGACGGGGACTCGAAGGCAGTTTAACCGATCTTATGACAGGAAGGATTATTGATCTTGTTGTAAAACCGAGGTTCAAGAGGGGAGATTTCGACGGTGGTTTTATTGCAGGCGTCACGGCACTTATTGATGCGTCGAGGGGGGAATTCAAGGCCGAAGGAGATCGCCGCGTCAAAAGGCGTGATACGTCTTCGCGGTTTATGACCTTTCTCATCTTTGGTGCATTTGTTATACTTTTTCTGGGAAGCATATCCCGTATCCTCGGTGGAGCAGCAGGGGCTATCGGTTTGCCTGCAATGGTCTATATGGCTTTTGCCTCTGTTGGACCCGTCATGTTAATTATCCTTGCTGCCGGAGGTTTAATCATGGGTTTATTACTGCCAATACTCTTTTCCTCAGGAGGACACCATCGTGGTGGAGGGTTTTTGCCCGGAGGAGGATATTACGGAACGGGTGGCGGCGGATTCGGCGGTGGAAGCGATTTCGGCGGTTTCAGCGGCGGGGGAGGCGGTTTTGGAGGAGGCGGGGCCTCGGGAGACTGGTAATGATATATAGAACAAAGGCAGAAAAATTTTTTACGGAAGAAGAAAGAAACAGGATAAAAGAGACTACCAATGCCGTTGAAGATATAACCATCGGAGAGGTAGCTGTTATGGTGGTCAACAGCAGCGACAGCTACGTCAACAGCAGCGACAGCTACAACGATGCCGAGATAGTCGGTGGAGTACTTCTAAGCGGCCTTATTTCGTTTATTATAACCGTATTGTATTTTCATTCATCCGCCTGGTCGTATGTGCCGTTGAGTTTTCTGTTCTTTTTCCCTGCAAGGTTCATATTCCAAAAAATACCTATGCTCAAAAGTGCATTTATCGGTATCAAAAGAAGAGAAGATGCCGTAAGATTAAGGGCTGTTAGGGCATTCTATGAAAAGGGGCTCTATAGAACTAAGAAAAACACAGGCGTTTTATTCTTTCTCTCATTACTCGAAAGAAAGGTCTGGATTCTTGCCGATAAGGGTATCTATGAAAAGATCGAGCAGGAGACCCTGAATAAGTTTGCGCTAACCGTTTCTCAAGGGATTAAAGAGGGGCATGCCTGCGACGCCCTCTGCAAGGCCATCAAAGAAGCCGGAGACCTGCTCGCCAACCACTTCCCGATAACACCCGGAGATACGGACGAACTCTCGGACGAAGTGATGACGGAGTAAAATTGGAGTATGACCATACATGTTCAACCCGGACTCGACAGGTTCGAAAAAGATTGGCCGGTCAAATTAAGAGGTTCAAAAGTAGGGCTTCTCGTACATCCTGCCTCGGTAAATAAAAGGCTGGAACACACAGTCAGCGTATTTCTCAAATCTAAAAAAATTAAGTTAACAGTGCTTTTTGGTCCCCAGCACGGGATACGCGGCGAGACGCAGGATAACATGATAGAATGGGAGGGATTTAATGACCCTAAGACAGGCCTCCCTATTTTCAGCCTTTATGGGCATACCAGAAGGCCCACGTCTGATATGCTGAAAGACATAGACGTACTGGTAATAGACATTCAGGATGTGGGTTCAAGATATTACACGTTCATATGGACTATGGAACTTTGCATGCAGGCATGTCTCGAACATAATAAACCGGTCGTTATCCTCGACAGGCCAAATCCGATCAATGGGATAGCCATAGAAGGCCCTGTGCTTGATATGTCTTATGCCTCCTTTGTCGGACAGCGTCCTCTGCCTATACGACATGGTCTTACAATCGGAGAGATTGCAAACTATCTGAAAAATGAATTCTATCCTTCCCTCGATCTTTATATCATCAAAATGCAAGGCTGGAAAAGGAAGATGTGGTTTGATGAGACCGGACTTCCGTGGATTATGCCGTCGCCAAATATGCCCACACTCGATACAACGATTGTTTACCCGGGGATGTGTCTTTTGGAAGGAACGAATCTAAGTGAAGGACGTGGGACAACCAGACCGTTTGAGATATTCGGTGCTCCATTTATAGAACCGGATATTCTCGTGAAAAGATTAAAAGATTTTAAACTATCGGGTGTAATATTCCGGCCAATGTATTTTCAGCCAACCTTTCAGAAATATGCAGGCGAACTTTGCGGAGGTGCACAGATTCACGTAACCGATAGGAATAAGTTTAAGCCTTTCAAGTCCGGAGTTGCAATTTTAAAGACAATTCACGATTTATATCCGGAACACTTACAGTGGAAGCAACCCCCATATGAATATGAGACTGAAAAGATGCCGATTGATATCCTTGCGGGAACGGATAGATTGAGAAAGGATATCGAAAATGACAAATCCTTAAAAGATATGGAAGATTGGTGGAGTGAGCAGGCTATTGAATTTAATAGAAAGGTGAGAAGAAAATATTTGATGTACGAATAGTCAAAGAAGTAGTGAAAGAAGTCTGCTTGGATATAGAAAAGAGATATATGGTGAAATCTTTGGAAATTGGAACGGACAAGGATCATGTTTAATGAGAAAATAAACCGAGCCTTCTTTTGAGCCGGTGTCCGAAGAGCAACTTAAAGTCTTATCTCGATATACGCGTTTTCCCTGAGTTCCTTAACCCATCCCTTGTATTTCTCGGAAAACTGTTTTTCCACAAGCTTATTTCTGACAGCCTCTTTTATCTCTGCCTCATTCCCCGCCTCTGATTTTTCTTCAAGCTTAACGATATGCAATCCCTTGTCGGTCCAGAAGGGACGACTTATATCGCCTGTTTTCATATTCGATATAACGTCTAAAAATTCTTTCGCCAGGTATCGGCTTTTAACAAAGCCGAGGTCTCCACCTGACTTACCGGAGGGGTCTTCCGAATATTTTTGGGCAAGGGAAGTAAAATCTTCGCCGGCCTCCAACTTACGAAAAATCTCATCGGCCCTTTCTTCCAATGCCTTTCTGTCGCTGCTGCTCCCGGGTTTTTTGAAAAAAATCTGTCTTATTCTATAGGCTGTACTATCTCCTAAGGCATCTTTATTCTCTTTAAGATACTTTTCTATTTCGTTGGGTGACACAACTATTTTGCCTTTCACATGTTGAGAAACAACCCTGCTCAATACGATCTGCTCGGCGAGTTTTTTTCTGTACTCTTCAAACGAGAAACCTTCTTTTTTGAGGGACTCGATCAATGCCTTCTCGTCTACGGAATATTTTTTCTTTATATCGGCAATAGCCTCGTTCACATCCTCCGGCGTCGCCTCTATCCCCGACTGTTTAGCCGCCTGAAGCTGTAATTTCATGTCTATTAAATTTTCGAGAAAAACAACCTCGTTCTCTTTGAATAGCTTTCTTTTTTCTTCATCTTTCAGATCCCTCATCTTGTCGCTCGCCTCGAATTCCATAGCCTTATACAGATCGCTCCATGTTATGACATCCTGGTTAACCACTGCAACGACTCTGTCAAGCAATATACCTGCCTGAGAACCTGCATGGCTCATAAAGACGAATATTATAAAAATGAAGACCCTTAATAACTTCATTTACCCCTCTCTCTATATATCGGTATTTAATTTTATGGCAGCGCTGTAATATCTTTTACGGACAACCCGACTACATATATCTTAATATTGTTACTCTTATTATCGGTGGGGAAAATAAAAAAACCGGTCTTTTTCTCATCGGGTCTGGAAAGGAAAAAGCCCCTGTCCCACGGCATATCTCCCTGGAGGTATCCAATTATCGATTCACCGTCTTTAAATTTAATAAATATCTTTCTGCCTTCCCTACGCTCGGGTCCGTATTTTTTCTTTTCCCTGTATATACTATCACCTTCAAATGTTCTCACAAAAAATATTGCCTTTAATTCATGTACGGATATGCAGCTACTATCCCCGCCTAATTCATCGAATGAAAGAGTATGTGAATCCTGAGAAAAATCCTTCAGGTATCCTTTAAGCAGACTTCCATTATTGAATCTTATAACAACCTTTTCTCGGTCCGACATAGTTAAATTTTATGTGCTGGGTTAACGATATGTCAAGGGATGTCCTGTTCGGATTAACGGGCTATTCGTAAAACTCGGCCTTTAATGACCTGTTCATCAGGTCATTAACTGCGTCTGCCGGGCTCTTATCTTTGTAAAGAACATTGTATACCTGTTCTATGATCGGCATCTCAATATTATACTTTTTAGAAAGTGCATGCGATGATTCCGCGGTTGCAATTCCTTCTGCAACGGTCTTTGTCCGGGAAAGTATTTCTGCCAGCTTTAAACCCTGAGCGAGTTTTACGCCGACCGTGTAATTCCTTGACAGAGGACCTGTGCATGTCAATACAAGGTCTCCCAGCCCGCTCAGACCCGAAAAAGTCTCCTTTTTTGCTCCCATCGCAGAACCGAGTCGTCTTATCTCGGCAAGTCCTCTTGTTATAAGGGCCGCACGTGCATCATACCCTAATCCAAGACCATCGGATATTCCTAATAAGCCCTCTTTTATGTCTTCGGTTGCCAACGTTACAGCCGTCGGCATTTTCTTAATCACCTCTTTCGCAAAACTGGGACCCGACAGTACCGAAACAGGACGATTCGAAACTTCCTTTAGGACAGAGGAGATCGTCATGAGCGATCCTTTTTCTATGCCCTTTGCAGCGTTTATAATTGTCGTTCCGTCCGGTATATAAGAAAAGGCATCTTTAAATATGGTTCTTGTATGCTGTGACGGTACGACATTCAGGATATACCTGGACCTCGCCACAGCTTCATCGATATGATTGGTAATCTTTATATTGTCGGGAAGACTTACATCGGGAAGATAAATGGAATTTATCCTTGTCCTCTTTATCTCTTCGGCAAGGGATTCTTCATATACCCATAAGGAAATATCATAACCCTTTTCCGAAAGCAGGTATGCGAGGGTTGTCCCCCAGCTACCGGCACCTATGACAGCAATATAGCCCATTTCCTTATAAATTCCAATAACCAGGCACCAATAACCAAACATATTCGAAACCTGAAATCTGGTTATTGGTTATTATCAGTTTGGTCATTGGGATTTGGTTATTGGTTATTATCAGTTTATTTGGTTATTGAAATTTGGTCATTGGTCATTTTTTTTTTTTTTTTTTTTATTAAGGCAGAGGCCCATGTGAGTCCACCGCCGAATGCCTCAAGGAGAATATAATCTTCATCTCTTATTCTGCCTTCCCTAACAGCCTCGTCAAGGGCGATGGGGATGGAGGCGGCGGATGTGTTTCCATACCTATCAATATTCATAAAGACCCTATCCATAGGTATACCGAGTCGTTTGGCAGTAGCCTGAATGATCCTCAGATTTGCCTGATGAGGTATAAGCAGTGAAAGCTGGGATACCTTGAGTTTATTTTCCTCGAGAGTCTCTCTGACAAGGCTTTCAAGGGTTCGTACGGCAACCTTAAACGTCTCATTCCCTTTCATCTTAAGATAATGCATTTTTTTCTTAATCGTCTCCTTTGAGGTAGGGTACCTCGAGCCGCCGCCTGGTAAATGCAACAGTTCCCACATACTCCCATCTGACCTCAGGTGAGTTGAGATTATACCTCTGTCTTCCTCCGTAGACTCAAGTATTACGGCACCGGCTCCATCTCCGAAAAGAACGCATGTCGTCCTATCCTCCCAATCCGTAATCCTCGAAATAAGTTCCGCACCGACAAGGAGTATCCTTTTATAAGTACCGCTTCTTATAAAACCGTCTGCCACTGAAAGCCCGTATAAAAACCCCGAGCATGCAGCATTTATATCAAAGGCAGCAGCCTTTTTTAATCCAAGCTTATGCTGAAGATGACACGCTGTTGCAGGAAAAGGCATATCTCCCGTAATTGTTGCGACTATTACAAGTTCGATATCCTTTGCCTTTATATCCGTTTTCTTAAAGGCATTTTTTGCGGCCTCGCATGCCAGATCCGACGCTGCTTCTTTCTCATCCGCTATCCTTCGCTCCCTGATCCCGCTTCGTTCCCGAATCCACTCATCGGATGTATCAACCATATTCTCAAGATCGGAATTAGTCAGTATACGTTCCGGAACATAATGGCCTGTGGCAATAATCTTAGCCCTCAATGAGCATCTTCTCCCTGTTACTAAAACTCATTATCTCTTCGGATATTATTTCAGATACCCTTTTCCTTGAAAACTCTGATGCAACCCCGAGAGCATTTCTTATTGCACGCGATGAAGACCTACCATGGCTTATGATGCATGTACCGTTTATTCCCAGCAGGGGAGCTCCGCCGTATTCGTCATAGTCGGTCTTTTTCCTGAAATTTCTTAAGGCCGGTTTCATAAAAAGGTATCCGATCCTCCCGGTCGGTAATGCGGCAATCTCTTTCTTCAACATCTTTATTATTACCTCCGCAAGTCCCTCGCTGGTCTTTAACACGATATTTCCTATGAACCCATCGCATACTACAACATCGGCCTCGCCGAGAAATACATCCTTACCCTCTATATTACCGATAAAATTCAATCCGCTTTCTTTAAGCATCTTAAATACTTCTCTGGTCAAATCATTTCCCTTCGTGTCTTCCTCACCTATACTAAGCAGCGCTATTTTAGGCTTCTTTCTGTTGAGAATTGTGCTGCAGTAAGAACTTCCCATTAATGCAAATTGAAACAAATTCTCCGCCTTGCAGTCCACGTTTGCACCTGCATCTATCAGGACGAAAGGCCATTTGAGGGTCGGCATAATAGCTGCAATGGCAGGTCTATCAACACCTCTTGCCGTACCGAGTACAAAGAGTGCCGAAGCCATTACAACTCCGGAATTGCCAGCGCTTACCATAGCGTCGGTTTCACCGCTCTTTATGGAGTCAATAGCGCGCCTTATAGAAGAATCTTTTTTTTTCCTCAGGGCAGCGACGGGAGATTCGTGCATTTCGATAATCTGAGATGTATGCCTGATATGAATACGCCGTGAGGGATATTTTTTTTCTTTAAGCTCATTCTTTATCTGATCTTCATCCCCGAATAGTATGACTTCGAGATCGTCGTATTCCTTTACGGTCTCGATAGCCCCTTCGACTGTAACAGCAGGGGCATAATCGCCTCCCATGGCATCGAGGGCAATCTTCATGCTTCTTTTTCGATTATCTCAAGAACCTTGCGGCCGTTATACGAGCCGCAATTAGTGCAAGCCCTATGGGAAACCTTTACCTCATTACAAGCGGGACACAAACTTATATTAGGCATCTGACCTTTCCAGTTTGCCCTGCGTTTGTCCCTTCTTGTCCTCGTATGTCTGTGTGTCGGATTCGCCATTTTTTACTCCCTTCCTTTTAATAAAATCCAGTGTCTGTAACCAGTGTCAGTGACAATAAAAAAATATCGCAACGAACATACTGACACTGTTCACTATTCACTGACACTATTCTTTATGCTCCTTTAGCAAGTAATTTCTTCAATGCATTAAATCTCGGATCAACGTCTTTTTCCTTGCAACTGCAATTAGCGACATTCAGGTCTATCCCGCATTTCGGGCATATTCCTTTGCATGTCTCGCTGCAGAGAGGTTTCATCGGTATATTCAAGATTATCTGTTCCTTTAATAATTCCGGAACGTCGAATTCATCCCCAAAATAAAATCCCAGATCAAGTGCGTCTTCTCTAATCTCATGCTTATTTTCCGTATTCAACTCTTCAACCGGATGATACATAACATTGACGGGGACATTTACGCCGGCAGTAAAATTCTTGAGACATCTGCCGCACTCAAGCTCTGCTTCCGCCGTTATCTCACCCTCTATCACAACCTCAGGGCCGACCTTTTTTATGCCGAGCTCCCCTCTCACAAGGGATATTAATTTTACAGCATCTATCTCAAGCGGCTCATCAATTTTTAACTCGATGCCCTCATCGGGTATCTCCGAAATCAATATTTTCATCTTATATTAAACCCGTCGGCCCCGCAGATGCGAAAAGCTTCATAGAAAAATTTAATTATAAAGAATAATTTGAAACCCTGTCAAGGAAACCCCTCGATTTTTGTAACCATTCAGTGAAAGATGGAGATTGTTTATTTGAAAAATCCCTCCTAACCTCCCTTTTCCAAAGGGAGGAATATTCCCCTCTTTGGAAAAGAGGGGAAGGGGAGATTTTACAGTAATTACCCACCCTTCACTGAAGGATTACTTTTTTCTCTATTTTTTAAGTGTTTCTTTTTTAGGTTCTTCCTTTTTAGGTCTTTCTTTCATAACCTCTTTTGATTCTTCTTTCCCTGACCCTTCCGGTTTTGACAGGCCGGCAATAGCGTCTTTGTTTATATCAATCTTGTATGATTTTTTAAGACCCTCTAAATATGACTCGAAAACCTCATTCTCTTTTTGAGCAGACAACCGCTGGGCAAGCATATCTTTTATTTTCTCAAACTCTACGGGTTTCCCGCTTTTATCTATCAGGTTCGCTTTATTCTTTTCGTAAAAATCCTTTACTTCTTTATCGGATACCTTAATTTTGGCCTCCATCTCTTTCTTTAGTAGAGATTGTATAAGAAGCATTTCTTTTGAATCTTCGAGATTTTTTTTGTATTCGGGATCATTATCGATCCCCTTCTTTTTAGCTTCCAGATAAAGGACTTTCTGATTAATAAGGTTTTCGATGAGCTTTGTCATTCCTTCTTCCCCTTCGAACATCTTTTGTGCCATCGGAGGGAGCGATTCAATTTTTTTATCGAGGTATTCTTTTGTTATCGTGACATCGTTAATCTTTACAAGATACTGTCCTGTCTTTTTCTCCTCCTTTTTTGCACATCCGGCGATAACCAAACTTAAGACCACTGCCAAGATGAAAAATCTTTTCAATAAATAAATTTTCAATAAATCTCCCCTAACCCCTCTTTGCCAAAGAGGGGATCAGAAGGATTCCCGACAAGCGGGAATGACAAAGTACGATTTATTTTTTTGATACCCCGCCGTCTCTGCGGCGGGGAGCTTCATTTTATTTTCTCCCTTAACTCATAATTTAATCGTCATGCTCGAAGTTCTTAATCGGGCATCCAGTTTCCTAAGCTGTCTGGATTCCCGCTCAACGGACCGCGGGAATGACAAGCTACAATGCCTGCTATAACTGCCCTTACTTATCACTAATAGTGTTTCTTTAATTCCAACAATACCTGTTTGGCAACACTCTTCAACGTCTCAAAAACACCGACGCCTGCGGGTGCCACCGCCTCAAACCACTGTACGCTGCTTCCATTGAGTATCTTGTTCATCTCATCGAGGGGAGCAACATTCGGAAGGTCTCTCTTGTTATACTGGATTGCAAACGGAAGTTTTTCAAGGGCATACCCCTGTTCCGCAAGATTAATCTTGAGATCCTCGAAACTCTCTATATTCGCCTCCATTCTTTCTATCTGCGAATCGGCAACAAAGACAACTCCATCCACTCCTTTAAGGATTAATTTCCGGCTTGCAGCATAAAAAACCTGTCCGGGAACCGTGTACAAGTGGAATCTCACCTTGAATCCTCTTATATCTCCCAGCGCCAGTGGAAGAAAGTCGAAGAATAAAGTTCTCTCCGTCTCCGTGGCCAAAGATATAAGTTTACCCTTTTGTTCGGGATTCGTCTTCTTATATATATACTGAAGATTTGTGGTCTTACCACAAAGCCCCGGGCCGTAGTATACTATCTTACAATTGATTTCTCGAGAAGAATAATTTATAAAAGACACTTAACTTCACACCTACCTGAAGAGGTTATCAATATCTTCATCGCTTATTTCTGCAAAAGGCGATTCTACCGACTTTCCCTCGGATTTATCTTTCTCCGATTTGCTTGTTATCTCATCGAATATCTTTGTAAGAACCTCCGACGCCTTTTTAACCCTGAGCCTTACAAGTCCGAGCGAAGACCTCTGATCGAATATTACGACCAGAATAACCCTTTGCCCGATAAGCGATATATGGATATTGTCCTTTTCGCCCTCATGGAAAAGTATTGTAAATTCCTTTTCACCGAGGAGTCTCGCAATTCCGCCTGTAGCTGCAATATTGCCTGCGGTCAACGATGCAAGAGAAGTAGTATCAATATTATGGGTTTCGCCGGCAGATGCTATGAGTTGACCGTTTTTATCCACAAGAAAGACAACGTTTGCATTCGCCTGTTGATGGAGCTTCTGGAGTTCCTCATCGATTTTCACGAACTCATTCTCATACATCACAAGATCAGAACCGGCCATCCTCTATCTTAGCTCCTTTTTAACTTATTTTTTAAACTATCAGAAACAGCATTATTAATCAACCACATTAAGTAAATAGCTATAAGCTAATAGCTGTCAGCTAAAAGCTATTTTGCTTCCGCCTTAAGCAGGGATCCCCATTCTTTATCTACCATCTCCTGAGCCCGCTTAAGCATCCATTCATTCTCCGGTGCGAACATGTGCTTGAACCTTCCCTGCGGTTTGAGGAAATCCGCCAGAGGTTTTTTCTCCCTCGGCTTAAACGTAACCTTTGTAACTCCATCTTCTATCTCGTATAGCGGCCAGTAACAGGTCTCGACACCGAGTCTGCTCAGCATTATGGCATCGTCGGTCCTCGATCTCCACCCGCGATTGCATGGTGATAATACATTCATAAACTTTGGGCCTTTTATATCGAGGGCTTTTTTTACCTTTTTGACGAGGTCCATCCAGTGGCTCGGCGATGCCTGTGCAGCATATGGTATATCGTGTGCAGCCATGATCTTGGTCAGATTTTTCCTCTGCTGGGTCTTACCGGGGATAACGCTTCCTGCAGGGCATGTTGTCGTATCCGCCCCGAATGGAGTAGCACTCGAACGCTGTATGCCGGTATTCATGTATGCACCGTTATCGTAACAGATATAGATCATGTCATGTCCGCGTTCCATAGCACCCGAGAGACTTTGATGTATCCATGGTATCTTCCATGCGGTATAATCGGATATACATGTCGAGACCTCTAAACATCCGGTGGCGTTGGCCGCAATAATAGGATAATCCGATGCAAGAAGCACCATCTTTACAATAATAGGCGCCCCGCACCCCGAACACATGCGATGTCCGCCTGTCAATAACTCTTCTTTTTTAGAAAGCTCTTTTAAAGTAATTCCTGTCGCCATATTATCTCCTCAGTTATTAGCTATCAGCTTATAGCTGTCAGCTAAAAGCTATTTTTATTCCCTCACTCCGATGTATTCTTTGAATGTCTTAACCTTTCCTGTCCTTGAGACCTCTACAAGTTCGTTAAGCACAAGTTCTGCATGTTCGGGCAGATAATCCCTTCCACCGAGACCGTAAATCTTATTAAAAAGCACCGGTCTTTCCTTATATGGATAAACGCTCGCTGCCACATCTATAAATAACGGGCCGTAAGAGCCTCCGAAGGCGTCTGCCCTGTCAAGCACGCAGATTGCCTTTAGATGTTTCAGTGCATTCCCGACCTCTTCGTAAGGAAATGGCCTGAACAATCTCGGTTTCAGGAGACCTGCCTTTATCCCCTTTTCACGAAAACTGTCAATAGCGTCCTTTGTTGTACCTGCAGCAGAGTTGAGGATAACAATCCCTATCTCCGCATCATCGAGCCTGTAAGCATCAAAGATCCCGTATTTTCTGCCCGAGAGTTTTTCAAAATCCTTTGCCACGTCCAGAACGACTTCACTCGCCCTTGTCATAACCTCTGCGTGTGCTCTCCTGTATTCCATATAATAATCTGGAAGGATCAAAGGCCCATAGCTGACAGGGTGCTCCAGATCAAGCAGCGGATTCAGCGTCTTGAATTCACCGACAAAATTTTTGACTTCCTCGTCTTCCAGATATTCTATCCTCTCTATCGAATGGCTGATGATAAAGCCGTCCATACATATCATCACGGGAAGCCTTATATCCATATGCTCTGCGATACGAAATGCCTGTATTGTATTGTCATATGCTTCCTGGGCGTTTTCGGACCATAACTGTATCCAGCCGCAGTCCCTTGCACCCATCCCGTCGGAGTGGTCTCCATGTATATTCAGGGGAGCGGATAATGCCCTGTTAACAAGTGCCATAACTATGGGCAGTCTTGTACCCGAGGCGATAAACAATTCCTCCCACATCAGGGCAAGTCCTTGAGAAGACGTTGCAGTCATTACCCTGCCGCCGGCAGCAGATGCACCTATACAGCCGCTCATCGCACTGTGCTCGCTTTCAACGAGTATCATCTCTGTCTTAACCTTCCCGTCCGATACAAAGCTTGTGAACCTTTGCATTATATCGGTCGCAGGGGTTATAGGATATGCAGAGCTGACATCGGGATTCACCTGTCTCAATGCATTGGCCACAGCCTCGTTACCTGTTACAGCCACAACCTTTGCCATTTATTTGCCCTCCTCTTCCATGACAATCGCTTTTTTACCCTTTTTCCCGGGGCATTCAAGTGCGCATATGCCGCAGCCCTTACAATAGTCATACCTGTACACTCCTCTTTTTCCGTCCTTTACCTCGATAGCCATGTCAGGACAATATATCCAGCAGAAGAGGCACTGGATACAATTCTCCTCTATCCATCTCGGCTTAAATGCCCTCCATGAACCTGTCTTAAACTTTAAAGCACTTCCCGCCTCTGTACATACAGCACCGGGCGTAACCTCTTTCCAATTTTTGAGTTTCATCCTTCTTTTACCTCCGCATACCCGCGCCTTGTCGCTTCGAGATTGCCTTCGATTATCTTTTGCGAAAACTTTTTGCCGAAACTTTTTCTCACATCCTCAAGGAGATTATCAAGGCTTACGAGATTTGTTGCTTTGCATATGGCGCCAAGCATAGGCGCATTCGGTAATGCCCTTCCTATACAATCAAGTGCTATCTTCGTCGCATCTATCGTAAAAACCTTCTGTTCAGACCCGACCTTAAGTTTTTCCCTTATATCCTTCGGCTCCTTTGCCGTGTTCACCACAAAAACCGCATCCTTAGTGGATCCTTCGGCAACGTTAATGCTGTCAAGCAGCGTAGCGTCTACAACACTTACAATCTGAGGCCTCAGAACAGGACAGTGCATTCTCAGTTCTTTCGAACTAATCCTGTTATACGCCCTTAACGGAGCACCCGACCTTTCAGGACCGTATTCCGGGAATGCCTGAACATGCCTGCCGCTGCTCAGACATGCATCTGCAAGGACCTTGGCAGCGGTGACCGTCCCCTGTCCTCCCCTTCCATGCCACCGAATCTCGACTATATCAGCCATATCTCTCCTCCAAAATAAAGTCTTCAATTGTATCCAATTACACGCTTATTTTTCAAGTTCCATATAAACTTTCATAATTTCTATCCCGAAATGTTTTATAATAAAAAATGGCGGTACTTGAGATTAAAAAATATCCCGAAAAGATTTTAAGGGAAAAGACTGTCCCGATCATGGACGTAAACGCCGATATACAGCATCTGATAGACGACATGATAGAGACAATGTATGTTGCAAAGGGCGTCGGCCTTGCGGCTAATCAGGTCGGCATCTCAAAAAGATTATGTGTAATAGATGTAATCGCTCTGGATGAAAAAATTCCCTTGATAGTTTTAATAAATCCCGAGATTATCGAGAAAAGAGGCAATATTGAAGAAGAAGAAGGATGTCTGAGTCTACCGGATTATAAAACGAAGGTTAAAAGGGCGGAGGAGGTCATGGCAAGGGGACTTGACAGAAAAGGAAGACCGATAGAGATAGAAGGGAGGAACTTACTGGCCAGGGCGTTGCAGCATGAGATAGACCATCTTGATGGGCTGCTTTTGATCGACAGGTTAAGTCCGATCAAGAGGGAATTTTTTAAAAAGCGGTACCGTAAGATAATGCAATCGTGAGGTTCTCTTGCGTATAGTTTTCTTCGGCACACCACAGTTTGCGGTTCCCCCACTCAATGCCATTATAAGGTCAGGGGAAGATATTGCAGCAATCGTTACACAGCCTGATAAAAAGAAAGGCAGAGGTCATATACTCTCTCAATCTCCTATTAAAGAACTTGCATTAAGCAAGGGCATACGTATTATGCAACCTTTAAGCATGAAGGACAAAAACTTTATTGACGAATTATCGCTAATCGGGCCGGAGCTTATAGCCGTCGCTGCGTATGGAAAGATACTCCCGGAACGGATTCTCGGGCTTCCTTCCTCGGGTTGTATAAATGTCCATGCCTCATTGCTGCCCAAATACAGGGGGGCAGCACCGATTCAATGGGCAATAATAAATGGAGAAAAGACCACCGGAATCACCACCATGCTCATGAATGCAGGTCTTGATACAGGAGATATCCTGCTTCAGGAAGAACTCGAAATAAACTCCGAGGATACTGCAGAGACCCTCAGCAATAAATTATCCGAACTTGGCGCTTCACTTTTACTAAAGACGATAAAGGGTATAAAGGACGGTTCTATAAAACCCCGGCCCCAGTCCGGCGAAGCGACCTTTGCACCTGCTATCGAAAAAGAAGACGGCTGGATAGACTGGTCAAGGACAGCGATAGAATTATTCAATTTTGTGCGAGGTATGTATCCATGGCCGTGCGCATATTGTTATTTAAATAAGGAACGGATTAAACTTACCAGAGTAAAGGAGATCGATGGTTCTGGAAAATCAGGCAGGATAGAAAAGGCATGTAAGGGCGACTTCATTATCGGCACAGGCGCCGGACTCCTTTTAATTATAGAGCTTCAACCCGAGGGGAAAAAGATAATGTCGGCAGAGGCATTTCTTCAAGGCAGAAACATAATGGAAGGTACTTACTTCGATGAGTTATAAATTGCTTAGAGGATTGGTGCTCAGGTTTCTCTATCCTTTCCTTATGATTATAAGTTCGTTTAAAAAAGATAAGAAAGAACAATTGCAAAGGTTTGTTATAAATCTTAATAACAAGCTTGTGCGGGCCGAGAATCCCAGAACTAAAAAGATATTGCTTCTCTTGCCTCACTGTTTGCAGATAGATGAATGTACCATCAGGCTTACGCATAATATCTACAACTGCGAAGGGTGCGGCAAATGCGAGATCAAGGATTTAATATGTATTGCAGACGAAAATAAACTGAACCTTTCGGTTGCAACAGGCGGAACCCTTGCAAGACGAATCGTTAAAGATATGAAGCCGGAGGCAATAGTTGCCGTTGCATGCGAGACGGACCTCAGCAGTGGAATTGTCGATACATATCCGCTTCCGGTCCTCGGTATTACCAACGAACGACCATTCGGTCCTTGTGTGAACACACAGGTTGACTTGGAAAAGATCAAGGAGGCAATAAGGTTTTTCAGCGGGTACACTGCCCTATAATTTACTTGACAATACTTTCTTTAAGAAGTATAGTTAATCACTACCTTAAGGGAGGTGTAACATGTCGGAAATAAAGCCTGATGTAACACTTGACTGTAAAGGTCTTAACTGTCCAATGCCCCTTATTAAAACCAAAAAAACCCTCGACACTATGGAGATCGGCCAGATACTTTTTGTACACGCAACGGATCCCGGCACAAAGGCCGATATTCCCGCCCTGTTAAAACGCACAGGAAATGAACTTATCGAGATGCGAGAAGAAAAAGGGGAGTTTTTCTATCTTATTAAAAAGATAGTTTAGAGTCATCAATATTCGAACCGCGCATACAATAAATAATTGTGATTTATAAATAAAATTTTTTTATTTGATTATTCCCCCAGCCATGTATTACTCTTTACTGCTTACTCTCTATTAAAGTATAAAGGAATAAAAATATCTTTAAAGTAAGAATTTAGAGAAAAAATTTCTGTAAAAATCATTTAACTAAAAGGAGGATTTTATGGCCGGTAAGAAGTACAACACGCCGTTGATCGACGATCTGGAAAAGGGTCCATGGCCGAGCTTTGTCACCGAGATGAAGAAGGCTGCAAAGAACAACGAGATGGCAAACGACGCATTAGGACACCTTGAGAAGTGTTACACCACCAGGAAAGGGTACTGGAAGCATGGTGGAATAGTTGGTGTTCTCGGATATGGTGGTGGTGTTATCGGGAGATATTCCGAGATAGGAGACGAATTTCCGGGAGTTGCGCATTTTCATACTGTAAGAATTAACCAGCCCAGCGGTTTCTTTTATACAAGCAAGGCGCTGAAAGAGATATGCGATATATGGGATAAGTATGGAAGTGGTCTGACAAATGTGCACGGTTCAACCGGCGATCTCGTTCTTCTCGGCACAAAGACGGAAGCCCTTGAGCCGATATTCGCAGAGTATTCATCACGCGGATGGGATCTCGGCGGTTCAGGTTCAGCGCTCAGAACTCCGAGCTGCTGCGTTGGTCCAGGCCGTTGTGAATGGACAAACTATGATACCCTGGATCTTACATACAACCTTACACAGGAATTCCAGGATGAGCTTCACAGGCCGACATTCTCATACAAATTTAAGATAAAGGCATCAGGCTGCGCATGCGACTGCGTTGCTGCGATTGCCCGTGCAGATCTTTCTATAATCGGCACGTGGAAAGGTCCTATAAAGATTGACCAGAAAGAAGTCCAGAATTATGCAAAGACAATGGATATAAATGCAGAAGTTGTTGGAATGTGTCCGACTCAGTGCATGAGTTACGACGGCAAAGAACTTCAAATAAATAATGCAGAATGCAACAGGTGTATGCACTGTATAACGAGGATGACAAAGGCATTAAGTCCCAGCGGTGAAAGAGGGGCAACCCTGTGCATGGGGAGCAAGGCTCCGATTGTTGTCGGTTCGCTGCTTTCATGGGTTATCGTTCCGTTCATCAAACTCGAAGCACCGTACACGGAACTGAAAGACCTGATCCGCAAGATATGGGATTGGTGGGATGAAAATGGCAAGCCGAGAGAGAGAATCGGCGAGGTTATCGAGATTAAAGGCATGAGGTCATTCCTTGAAGCCATCGGAGTGGCGCCGCAGCCGCAGCAGATTAAAGAGCCGAGAAAAGACCCGTTCATGTTCTATACTGATGCGGATATGGTGAAGTTTAAGGCAAAAGAAGCAGAAGAAAAGAAAACCGGAAAATACAACTTTTAATAAATATTAAGGAGGAGATGTAATATGGCACTACCGCAGAGAAAAACAGACGTAGGACCGCCCCACTATAAACAGTTCCTGCCGCCTATAGTTCAGAAGAATTATGGCAAATGGAAATACCATGAAGTGATCAATCCGACTACGATGGTTCATGTAGCAGAGAGCGGCGATAAACTCTGGACAGTAAGAGTAGCGTCACCGAGAATTTTGGCAACGGACACGATACGTGAACAGTGCGATATCGCAGAAAAATACTGTGACGGGTACCTTCGTTATACAACAAGAAACAATGTGGAGTTTCTTGTATCCGATGAGAAAAAGCTCGAACCTCTGAAGAAGGAACTTACAGCCAAAGGCTTTAAGATGGGCGGCATAGGCTACGGCATAACCAATGTTGTACATACCCAGGGATGGGTACACTGCCATGGCGCATGCACAGACGCCTCCGGTCTTGTCAAGGCAATGATGGACGAGCTCTATGAATATTTCGATTCAAAGAGGCTTCCGAACAAGGTAAGGCTTGCAGTTGCCTGCTGTGTTAATATGTGCGGAGCTGTTCATTGCTCAGATATAGCCGTTGTGGCTGTTCATACAAAGGTTCCTGAGATTAATCACGAGACCTTTAAGAACATGTGTGAGCTTCCCACGGTTATCGGTTCTTGCCCTACACGCGCTATCAGCCCTGATCCGGCCAAGAAGAGCATAAAGATCAATGAACAAAAATGTATGTACTGCGGAAACTGTTTTACGGTATGCCCGCCTATCAGCATAAAGAACCCCGAATACGACGGAGTTGCAATCGTTGTAGGTGGAAAGATAAACAGCTTGAGGAGTAATCCGAAATTCTCGAAGCTGGTAATACCCTACATCTCTAACGAGCCGCCGAGATGGCCGAAGGCAGTTGCAGCCATAAAGCATATCGTTGAGGTATATGCCAAGAACGCTAAGAAAAATGAGAGAGTAGGCGAGTGGATCGAAAGAATCGGTTGGGAGAAATTCTTCAAGCTGACAGGAATTGAGTTTACATTCCAGAGTATCGATGACTTCACGTTCATGAGGGATACCATGAGGACGGCATCTACATTTAAGTGGTAGTTAAGAACAATTGATTGGTAGGGGCAATTCATGAATTGCCCCTACATAATTATTAACCACTAAAAGAGACGAGGTAAAAACATGGAGATAGAAGAATTAAAAACCAAGATATATGCGTTTTGCGAAGCTGCAAAAGGCAAAAAGAAGCTGAAAGAGAAAGACATAATAAAAGGCTTATCAGAGGCCGAGGGAATACCGGGAGACGAGGTTAAAAAAGCCCTTAGAGCGATGATAGACGTTGGAAAGCTCATGTATTCTTACGGCGGAGGTGCAAGTTCCGTAGAGATACCGAGCGAAGAGTATCTCAGAGAAAAGGGTCTCATAAAGTAAAAAACGCTTTCACTCAGCATAATTATCTCAACAGAGGGGCAAAACCCCTCTGTTTTTTTAGATTTACACGTTGAGTTGTATCTCTCCGTTTATCTCATTGATCGGAATTCCTGCGGCGATCAGAAGCTTGAAAAGCGGACGTCCGAAATAGAATAGTTCGGTTTGAAGCGAAAGGCCGAATTCGGAGACGGCTTGCCCTCGAAGCTCCATGTCTTTTTGTATAAGAAAAGTCAGTTTTCCCAAAATCTTTGATTTGTCCTTTGCCTTTGATAATTTTGAGATAAGGTCATTTACCTTACGAACGGGGCATTCCTTCTCGTGTTCCTTTATGATCTTTAGGATCGGGTCTTTCGAAGCGATGAGGTCGGCACGGGCAATGGTATTTTTGCCTATGACAGAGATGAGCTTCGAGGTATCCCGGCATTCCAATAAGCGGCATTCGAGAGGACGCTGGAGGTAAATCGAGCATGAGGCATTCTTCTTGTTATAAAATAAACATTCCCATGTCTTGTCTTTACCTGCAATCCTTACAATCTCCTCTTTAACCGGCTCGATCTTTTCGGTGATAGGGGTATATGCCGGTTCACCCTTTCTGAGGGTTATTAGATGTTGATAGCCTATATGTCCGGCAATAAAAAGTTTTCTGTCCTCCTTATGAAGGGTAGGCCCTCCTTTCATACAGCACGTCCCGCATCTATTGCATCCGGTGCTTATGCCGGAAAGAGACGCTTCTTTCTTATCCCTCGTGATCATATTCTAAAGCCCAACTATTTCGGCTTTCTTCCTTTCTTATTCAGTAAGAGAAAAGATAACATAATATCTGTGTCAATTTCAAAAATTGCATGTTAATTCACCTTCTTGCATTTTTAAAAAAATATTGACAAATACAATTTCTGGATAGGGGATATGAAGTGACAAAGAAGGAATAGACTACTATTTGCCACTTCTACTTGAAATATCCCTTAAATCAACGGTTCACTTTTAATTCTTAAACAGTTCACTTTTAAATTTTAGCTAACAGCATAATGTGAGACCCCAATATCCGTTTATCTTTACCATATCTGTGATAAAATAATTTGTTTAGGAAGAATGAAGGTTGCAAGATTATATAATTTTACCGATATCCGGATCGAAGACATCCCGATTCCAGAAGTTGGGCCAAAGGATTCTCTGATAAAGACAAAGGCATGCGGTATATGCTCCGGCGATGTGATGCCCTGGTATATAGAAAAAAAAGCACCGCTTGTGCTTGGCCATGAACCGGCAGGTGAGATCGTAGAGACCGGGAAAGATGTTACGACATTTAAAACGGGCGACAGGGTTTTTACCCATCATCATGCCCCGTGTTTTACATGCAGATTTTGCAGACGCGGCGATTATGTTCAGTGTGAGACATGGAAAAGCACGAAGATCATCCATGGAGGAATTTCGGAATATATACTGATACCACAAACGAACCTCGAAAATGACACATTAAATCTTTCCGAGGGACTGAGTTATGAAGACGGTACGTTAATAGAGCCTACTGCGTGTGTTGTAAAGGCTCTCAAAAGGGCACAGATCAGACGTGGTGATACCGTTTTTATTATCGGGCTTGGAATTATGGGTCAACTGAATGTCCTCGTTGCAAAAAAATATGGGGCGGGCAAAGTTATCGGAGCCGATATGGTCCCATTCAGACTTCGGAAGGCAAAGGGATTCGGTGCTGATGATATTATTGATGTTTCAAAGGATAAATTAATCGAAACGCTTAAAGATTTAACCTCCGGAGAGATGGCGGATATTGTTATAGTCGGCCCTAATAGCGTTGATGCTATGAGGCAGGGGATAGAGGCCGCCGGTGCCGGAGGAAAAGTCTTATTCTTTACGCCTGCCAAACCGGGCGAGAGACTTACGATTGATCCGAATGAACTTTATTTAAAGGACATAAATATTATCACGAGTTATTCATGCGGCCCAACCGACACTGCCGATGCATTGGAATTGATAGATGAAGGGATTGTAAGGGCAGAGAAACTCGTTACACACAGATTCCCGATACAAAAAACAGCCGAGGCTTTCAGATTAACAGCCGAGGCAAGGGATTCGTTGAAAACCGTGATTGTGTTTGAGTAAGAGGTTTTAAATGCC
>JACQXD010000215.1 GCA_016208875.1 Nitrospirota bacterium | reverse complement strand
GTATTGAGCAGCTGTCCGGATATTCGGATCACCGACTCGCTGACTAAAGGCAAAGTTACCTTGTTGAAAGAGGGCTTTAACGACATCCTTTTCGAAGTTACTGCTCCTGAAAATACCCTCTTACTCCTCAATGATACCTTTGACAATGGATGGAAGGCATCTATAGACGGAAATGATGCAAAAATAATTAGAGCCAACTATGCGTTCAGGGCTGTTGCGGTTCCTGCCGGAGTTCATAGAGTTCAATTCTCTTTTTCCGCAAAGGGATTCAAGGAAGGCAAAGTAATAAGCCTATTTTCCTTATCGGTATTTCTGTGTATTGTAGTGTTTTATTTTGCCTCTCGCATCCCGAAAATCAAGGCCGAAAAGACTCTCCGGGTGTAAAGGAAAAAACTATTTGAAATAAAGCTTTAGCATGGCAAAAATAATGCCTGAAAGAACTACTATCTGTCCAAGCCAGAATATGAACATCCATTTGATTATTTCTGATTTTGTAGATTCTATTTTGATCTCAAGTCTCGCAATCTCTTTTTCGAGTTTCGAGACTTCGCTGTGAAGGTCTTCTTTTGTAACAAGGATTTCTTTTTTCCGTTCAGTGTCTGCCTCTATAGCTTCATCAATTGCTTTTGCAACCGCCTTTGCCTGACTTTCAGGCAGGTTTGCAGCTAATATTTCATATATCTTTAAGGTATCTACACTCATAAGGTCACCGTTTTCTTAGAAGTAATCTATCACAAAATGAATCCTGTTTGCAATAATTTCCTAATTTTATCTTTTATTCTCTACTATCACATCAACTAAACAGTGACAAATCGCATTATGAGTCAGTTCTACATACCCGTATGACATTGACGGCACATAGAAGTTTATCTCTCCCATCGCCCGCAGCGGATTATCGGGCTTGAATCACGACATTGTAATGACCCTGCAACCTTTGGACTCTGCTGCCCTGACACCATTAAGGATATTCTCCGATCTTCCTGAACTGCTTATGGCTATAAGGATGTCTCCTTTGTCTGCGAACATCTCTATCGGTTTACTAAAAATACAAGGATAACCGAAGTCGTTTCCTAAACACGTAAGCAAAGAGGAATCATTAAACGCCGTAGATTTTATACCTCCGTTCTTCCAGAAATCAACAGCCATGTGACTTGCAATTGCAGCACTGCCGCCGTTGCCGATGAGGATTACCTTATTTGAAAAAGAAGTCAAAGCCGAGATTATCCTTATCGAATCTTCAAGTGCTGTAGTCAGGCCTATTGTTTTACCTTTGCCGTCTGTGACCTGAATCTCTTCAAAAAGCCTTGAAAGATCATTGAAGTACTCGCCTATATTAATAGTACCCAATTGCATTCTCCTTTAAATTCCAAAATACAAGTTATTAACAGTCTCATAATTGAATTTACATTATTGAGAAATCTCCCCTCGCCCCTGGTTTCCAAAGAGGGGACACACCCCTTAATCCCCTCTTGATAGAGGGGAATCTTTTTCCTCCCTTTGGCAAAGGGAGGAACATACCCCTCTTTGGCAAAGAGGGGCAAGGGGAGATTTTTCAATAATGACGCCTTACTTATGCACTCCTTAGTAATAGCTGATAGCTGACGGCTATAAGCTATTTCAACAGCGACGTTATGAATTTAAATAAAGGCACAGGTTCGACAGACGACCTATTGCATACTATGCCTATAGCCAGAGCACCGACTGCATTACCTATAAAACCAATCACATCCATGGGACTGCCCGCAGCAACCACAGGAGAAGTTATCGAAAGAAACGCATCCCCTGCTCCGACCCTGTCAACAATCTTTTTAGAAAAGACGGGGATCTCATGAAATCCGCCTTCTTCGGAGTATGTCATCGAACCCAGATGTCCCCGCGTAACGGTGATTTTTTTTGCATTTACCTTATTTTTTATCTCGGTAATAATATCCTTTATATCACCGAATTTATCGTGTGCAGCAAGCCTTATCTCCGGTTCGTCTATGCATACGTAATCCGCCCTCGGATACTTTGTTATAAGATTAAATCCTATATTTGCACTGTTGGTTTGCGTATTTACAGAAAGGAATTTAGCTTTTTTACAAATAACGTCAATAATATTATCATCTATAAATCCATGACCGAAATCGGCCATAAGCACAAGGTCATAATTCTGGGCGACATCTTTTAAATAATCACAGACCTCACGACTTATCTTTTCCGGCAGCGGGTGATCTTCTAAAAACGACATCTCGAACATCTTCGTAAGGAATGCCGGATCGACAAATCTCCTTTTAACGACAGTACATGTATCATCGCGATAGAAAAATTTCGTCTCGATATTCGGTTTAAGATGGTCTAATATATAATCTTCCTTTGCGTCTATCCGGCCAAGACAGGTAATCAGATAAACGTTATTGCAGAACCCTGCAATGTGATTTGCGCATGCAAGTACACCGCCCGCAAATCTTTCCTCGCTTACATATTTTGTCGATATTATAGTCTCCTTTGGAGACTTGCCCATCGCCTTACAGTAATGATACTCGTCAATAATAGTATCTCCTATTACCAAGACCTTCATCCCTTTCACCGCATTCAGCCGCTCAATAATATCCGACGCCGAAAATCGTTTCCGGAATTCCTCGAAAAATTCCCTTGCCTCGTCAGGGTAGACGTCGAAATATTTATTCAGAAGCTCCGTAGAACTGAATGTGATCTCACTGGTAAAATGGATTTTCCCGCCTACCGACTCTATTGCATCTTTCTCGTGGTATATTCCTCCGGTTATATCCGTTTCCGGTGCAGCATAATCGCTGCCCTTTGCATAAACATGGGGCTTTATCTTCTTTATAGTCTCGACTGCGGTAGGCCATTCATTAACGGCAACGTAGTCGACACAATAGAGTGATGCAATGGATTCAGCCCTTAGGTGTTGATTAAAGACAGGTCTGCCCGGCCCTTTGCCGACATATTTGTCAGGGGTAAGTGTTACTATCAACACATCCCCTTCCCTCTTGGAGGCCTCAAAATATTTTATATGCCCGGGGTGCATAAGATCGAATACCCCGTGGCAGTGAACGATTATCTTACCTTTCTCTCTTAGACCCTTACTTATCTTCTCAAGTTCGCTTATGGTCTTGACCTTTTTTCTTACATCATCTTCAATATACTCTTTTTCTTTCATTAATATCTTCCTCCATGTATTTATGAAAGATATCTAAACCAATCTTCCGTAGCCTTTGATATTGTATCAGGGGTCCACACAGGAGCCTCTTTCCAGTAATTAATATTATCAAGGAGGATATGCACTCCATCTTCAAATGACACCTTCGGTTTCCAACCGAGTAATCTCTTGATCTTAGAGGTATCGGCAAATGTGCAGTCAGGCTCGCCGGGCCTTTTCGGTATATGGACGACATCTCCCTTCAAAAGTTCGACAAGACGATTTACACTATACGTATTATCCGAGCCCACATTCATAGCCTCTCCGTTAACACCTGATTCGGCAGCCATGATAAAGGCATTTACCACATCCGTAACAAACGTAAAATCCCTCGTCTGTGTGCCGTCGCCGACAACTGTAAACGGTTTACCGGCAATCTTCTGAGCAAGAAATACACCAAATACCGCACCGTATGTCCCGGACGTGCGGGAGCGGGGGCCGTACACATTGAACAGTCTAAGTGATGCAACCTGAAGTTTGTATACCTTACTCCAATGAAGCGCAGTCTGTTCTCCCAAATACTTTGTAAGGGCATACGGATATTGAGGACGGATCTCTGCAGTCTCTGGAGTAGGATAAACATCGGGGACACCATAGCAGGAAGAAGAAGCAGCATATAGGAATCGCCTTACGCCTGACCTCCTCGATGCCTCCAGTATATTAAATGTACCCGTTACATTCGATCTGAAATATTCCATAGGTTTCACAATAGAAGGGACTATATCGGCCAATGCTGCAAGATGGAAGACCCTTTCAACATCCTCAAAATAAGGCATGATTGCTTCAAGATCGGATATATCTAAATTTTTCAGGCTCAGTTGCGGATTGTTTTTATAATGTGATAGGTTATCCGGCCGACCAGTAGAAAAATTGTCGAGGACTATCACCTCGTTCCCTTCATTTAGAAGGCGATCAACCAGATGGCTCCCGATAAACCCCGCTCCACCTGTAACAATACACTTCATAAAAGATTATCTCATTCCTATTATATTTTGATCCGCCAAATATTCTATTATATAACAAGCCGATGTAATTTAGTATTTCTTTTGCAAACCCCCTCAAGGCTGTGTTATCCTTTAAAGGTTTGAGGATATGGATTTTTGGAGGAGAGATGAAGGTTCTTGTAAGCGACAGGATATTGGAGAAAGGTGTTGAGATACTCAAAAAAGCCGGGTTAACGGTGGATGTAAAAACCGGGATGAAACCCGATGAACTCAAGGCGTGTATCGGAGAATACCATGGCCTTATCATAAGAAGTGCAACAAAAGTTACGGCGGATGTTATCGACGCTGCAAAAAGCCTGAAGGTTATAGGAAGGGCGGGGTCGGGCCTCGATAACGTAGATAAAACAGCAGCATCAAAAAAGGGCATTGTCGTTATGAACACACCGGGCGGAAATACAATTACCACTGCAGAACATTCAATTGCACTTCTGTTCGCAGTCGCAAGGCTGATCCCCCAGGCCACTGCTTCGATGAAGGCCGGTAGATGGGAAAAGAAAAAATTTATGGGAGTGGAACTCTTTAACAAAACCCTCGGCATTATAGGTCTTGGGAATATCGGCGGTCAGGTTGCAAAGAAGGCACAGGGACTTGAGATGACGGTCATAGCCTTCGATCCCTTTCTCAGTGAAGAAAGGGCAAAGATATTAGGCGTCGAGAAGGTCGAGCTTCCCGAACTCTTCAGCAGGTCGGACTTTATCACAATACATACCCCGATGACGCCTGAGACGAGAAATCTTATAAACTCCGATACTATTAAGTTAATGAAAAACGGGGTCAGGATCATTAATTGTGCAAGGGGAGGGATAATAAACGAGAAGGATTTATGCGAGGCATTAAAGAGCGGGAGGGTTGCCGGTGCTGCACTCGATGTCTTTGAAAAAGAACCCGTAGAACCCGATAATCCCCTCCTCGGCCTCGATAACGTAATATGTACACCCCATCTTGGTGCAGCAACGGAGGAGGCACAGGAGAATGTTGCCATTGCGGTTGCCGAACAGATAGCGGATTATCTTGTGCACGGAACTATCCGGAATGCCGTAAACTTTCCCGCCATACCTGCTGATCAGGTTGCAAGGTTGCAGCCGTATCTGAACCTTGCAGAGAAACTCGGGAGTTTTGCAGCTCAGGTATTTGACGGAGGTTTTATAGAAGTGACAATAGAATATAGGGGAGATGCGGCGGATCTGAATACGGCACCCGTTACTATTGCAGCGCTCAAAGGTTTACTTACGCCGATCCTCGAGGAAACGGTAAATTTTGTGAACGCACCTTTTATTGCAAAGGAACGGGGGATAGAGGTAAAGGAGACGAGGAGCGGTGATGCGGGTGATTATCAGAGCATGATTGCATTGACGATAAAGACGAAGGATAAGGAAAGAGTCTTTGCAGGGACACTGTTCAGCAAGAAGGACCCGAGGATTATACGCATAGACAATTTTGCGGTCGAGATAATGCCGGAGGGGATAATGCTCCTGATTTACAACATGGACAGGCCTGGAGTGATAGGCAATCTCGGCTCGTTCTTCGGTAAGAACAATATAAATATAGCAAGGATGCATTTCGGGAGAGAGATTGCCGGGGGTACGGCAATATCGGTTATAAGTATCGATACCCCTGTAACGCCTGTGCATCTCGAAGAGATTAAAAAAATGCCGAATATCCTTTCTGCTAAACTGCTGCATCTATAGTTACTAAGGGGCTCATAATTGAATTTACATTATTCAGAAAATCTCCCCTTGCCCCTCTTTGCCAAAGAGGGGTATTATTCCTCCCTTTGGAAAAGGGAGGTTAGGAGGGATTTTTCAAATCAATGTTATTATTACGAGACTATTAAAAATTCATTAATAGCTGAAAAGCTATCAGCTATAAGCTGTTAGCTATAAGATCAAAAAAGGGGTAAGAAATGGCTGTTATAGTAATAGTGGGTGCACAATGGGGTGATGAAGGCAAGGGAAAGATCGTTGATGTCCTTACAGAGAAGGCAGACGGTGTAGCACGGTATCAGGGAGGCCACAATGCCGGACATACCGTAGTAATTAATAACGAAAAATTTATACTGCATATTATTCCGTCGGGAATACTCCATAAAGAAAAAGTATGCATTATCGGTAATGGTGTAGTTGTTGACCCTGCATCCCTCATCGAAGAGTTAGACGGCTTAAAAAAGAGGGGCATAGAGGCAGGAAAGAATCTCTTTTTAAGCAAGAATGCCCACCTCATAATGCCGTACCATACCGCAATCGAAAAAGAACAGGAAAGGCTTAAGGGATCAAAGAAGATCGGTACAACGGGCAAGGGTATTGGTCCTGCCTATGTCGATAAGACGGCGAGGGCCGGTATCAGGGCAGGAGAGCTCCTTTATCCGGAGATATTTAAGGAGAAACTTAAAACTAATATTTCGGTCGTTAATCACCTTCTTAAAAATCTTTACAATGCGTCGGGCTTTGATACCAATGCCGTTTACGGCGAATACATGGAATATGCGGAAAGACTTTCAGGATACATTACGGATACCGACATAATCCTAAACAGGATGATTGATGACAATAAAAATATAATTTGTGAAGGTGCTCAGGGTACATTGCTCGATGTTGACCACGGCACATATCCTTATGTCACGTCCTCAAGTGCAAGTGCAGGCGGTGCGTGTACAGGTCTTGGTATCGGTCCTACCAGGATAACAAAGGTTATCGGTGTGGTTAAGGCTTACACAACAAGGGTGGGAGAAGGGCCTTTTCCGACAGAGATAAATGACTCATTGGGAGAACATATTAGAGAGAAGGGTGGAGAATATGGTGCAACCACAGGCAGGCCGAGGAGATGCGGCTGGCTTGATATGGTAGTCTTGAGGCATTCCATCAGGATAAACGGATTCACCGGGATTGTGATAACAAAACTTGATATTCTCGACGGTCTTGAAAAGATTAAAATATGCACCGGTTACAGATATAACGGTAGGGTCTATGAGGAGTTTCCAAAAGAGCTAAATATAATCGAGAAGTGCGAACCCATCTATGAAGAAATTCCAGGGTGGAAAGAAAATACAAGCGGTACTAAGGAATTCGAGAACCTTCCGGAGGCAGCCCGGGCGTATATCAAAACTATAGAGCGCATGCTCGGTGTTGAGATCCATATCGTATCTTCGGGCCAGAAAAGAGACGAGCTAATAGTGCTTAAAGAGATATTTTAAGCTGATAGCTATCAGCTATAAGCTATTAGCTATAAGCTGCACTAAGGAGGGCGGGTGTGGAACTTCGTTAAGACCGGAGGATACGGTTTAACCTCAAGTGTCTTAAATTTAATGTACCCTTCTATATGTCCTATATGTAAAGGCCGCTCGGATAGTTATAGCCACTCACCGATATGCCTAAACTGTTGGAAGGGAATCGAGCAATATTCGGGACCTTCGTGCAGGATATGTGCATCGCCTCTTGTATCGGAATATTCCACTGTCTGCGGAGAGTGCATAAATGCCCTTCCCCCATTCAGCATGGTTTTAAATTATGGTATTTACTCCGGAGTATTGGCAGAGGCAATTAATCTTATGAAGTTCTACGGGGTGAGAAGACTTACACGGCCTCTCGGGAGATTTTTTTTAAGCCTTGAGATACCGGAATGCGACGGCATAGTTCCCGTTCCCTTAAGCAAAAAAGGTCTCAGGGCGAGGGGATTTAATCAGACGCTTCTTCTGGCAAGGGTCATTTCAAAGGAACTAAGGATTCCATTATTGATGGACATGCTCTTTAAAAAGAAGGATACTCCTCCGCAGATAGGACTTAATGCGAAGGAGAGGTTAAAGAATCTCAGGGGTGTATTTGAAACGTGCATGCGGATAGATAATCTCAGGCTGCTTCTCCTCGATGATGTGATGACAACCGGGGCCACTGTCAGGGAATGCTCCAAGACATTAATCAAGGCCGGTGCAAGAGAAGTGATTGTTATTACGCTTGCCAGATCAAGTATGATGTGAAAAATGATTGACGGAAACTTAGTCATAAATATCAATAAACCGAAAGGCATGACATCGCAGCAGGCGGTTACAAAGGTCAAGCATATCTTCTGTGCTAAGACATTTCTCGCTGGATGAAGATAAGATAAGAACCGTTCTTGAAAGGTTTAAAGGGACAATCAAACAGACCCCGCCGATGTATTCGGCGATAAAGGTATCGGGCATGCCCCTCTACAAACTCGCACGCAAAGGCATCGAGATCGAAAGGCCGTATAAGTTCATAAATATATATGAGATCAAGCTCGCCGGTTTTATCCCGCCGTTTTTAGAGATAAGAGTTTCCTGTTCTAAAGGGACGTATATAAGAACACTTTGCGATAATATCGGAACTGCACTCGGCATGGGAGCGCATGTTACGGATCTTAAAAGGACAAAAACAGGGGACTTCGGAATTGAAGATTCGGCCGATATTAGTGAATTGCCCGGGAAAGAAATATCCCTCTGCTCTATCGATACGGCACTTAAACGATTTAAGGATGTTGTGCTGGCTCAACGTGATTTTCTCAGGGTAATTAAAGGGATGATGATAATACGTGACGATTTATTGGAATTGCCCCTTAATTCGTATCTGAGGCTCAAAAGTCCTGATGGGAAAATGTTCGCAATAGGCAAGGCAACAGAGACGGGAATAAAGATAGAGAGGTTGTTAAATATTCATGATGCATGATACAGGATACAAGATGCATAATGCCAAATTCTTAAACCAATATATTAAAGATTTGAAGAAACTTTTTGATATATCTGAAAAATTTATTAAAAAATATCTTGACAAGTTATGTGTTTTCTGGTATTTATAGTCTATGCTTTTTAGCGGTATTTTAGGCGGCAAAGGCACAATAGGCCTGGATATCGGTTCCAGTTACTTTAAGGTAGTTCAGTTGAAAGATACAAAAAAAGGCTATGAACTGGAACTTTTCGATATGCTTTCGATTCCCACCGAGATTATTGTAGATGGGGCGATAATAGATTCGCTCAGACTGGTAGATACGTTAAAAGAGCTCATAAAAAAATCCAGGATAAAGACAAAGGATACGGTAATAGGGATCTCGGGACATGCATCGGTCATTATAAAACGTATATCACTCCCTGAAATGTCGGAAGAAGACCTTGGGGAATCCATAAAATTCGAGGCAGAGCAGTATGTCCCATTCGATATCGAAGACGTACATATAGACTTTCAGATACTGGGTCCGAGAGAAGAACCCGGGCAGATGGATGTTATACTCGTTGCAGTTAAGAAGGATATAATCAATGAATATGTTACGGTTGTCAAAGAGGCGGGACTTAATCCGATAATCGTAGATGTCGATGCCTTTGCCCTCGAAAATATGTATGAAATAAATTATGAGATCGAGCCCGATAAAAATGTGGCACTCGTCAATATCGGAGCAAGCACAATAAATATGAACATCGTGAAGGGCGGGGTATCCGTTTTTACTCGGGACAGCTCTCTTGGGAGCAATCTGCACACAGAGGCTATTCAAAAGGCCTTTGGTGTGACATATGAAAATGCCGAGAGACTTAAAAAAGGCGAACCCGTAGAGGGTGTATCTGCGGAGGATACATACTCGGTGATCATGTCGGCGTCCGAGGAAATCATTGGTGAGGTATCGCGTTCATTGGATTATTATAAAAGCACTACCCTTCATGAGGACATCAGTGAAGTGATATTAGGCGGGGGAGGTGCACTTATAAAGGATTTCCCGAGGGTACTCTCGGAAAAGATCGGAGTAGAGTCAAGGGTTATCGAACCGTTTAAGAACATCTCTATCCCCAAAAAATTCGATATTACGTATGTACAGGAGATGGCTCCTATGGCTGCGGTTGCCGTAGGGCTTGCACTGAGGAGGCTCGGCGATAGATGATAAGGGTAAATCTATTACCTGTAAAGCGCAAAAAAAAGGCAAAGGCGGTTCCGGCATTTATAATCTATATGGTTTTGCTTATTATGGTTGCAGTAATTATTTCTGGATACCTTTTCTGGGATTTGAACTCCAAACTGTCTTCTCTCACGAAGCAGAAAACCGATAATGAAAATACCATTACCGAACTGAAAAACAAGATAAAGGAGGTCGAAAACTTCGAGACTCATAAGAAGACCCTCGAAGACAGAAAGAATATAATAGAGCAACTTAAAAAGAACCAGAGTCTTCCTGCAAAGGTACTCGCGGAGATGAGTAATGTTTTGCCTGCCGGTGTCTGGCTTAGCTCCATGTCCGTGGCCGGTCGGGACATAGATATAGCAGGTATCGGCTTTACAAATGAAGATGTCGTTAACTATGTAGAAAATCTTAAGAAATCGCAACTTTTCACCGACGTAAATTTGCTGGGGACCCAAAAGGCCGGTACAGAGAAAGTCATAACATATCAATTTACTTTGAAGTGCAAAGTTAAGGCATAATGGCTCTTAAGCTCGATATAAAGTTGGACCTGAAGAAGATACCCAAAGGTGTCAGGATAGGCATTGCTATCGCTCCGGCGGTGATTATCCTTGTATTGGTTGTGATGTTCGTAGTTATGCCTAAAACAAAGGCAATCAAAAAATTGAGAACCGAGATAGCAGAACAGGAAAACGAGATTGCAAAAAATCAGGCAATTGCAGCCAAACTCGATATATTAAAGATAGAAAACGAACGGCTGAGGAAAAGACTCGAAGAGCTCAAGGAACAACTCCCCGAAGAAAAGGAGGTCTCAAGCCTTCTTAAACAGATATCAGGGATTGCTTCACAATCTAATGTGGATATTTTATCATGGAAACCGGAGTCCAAAAAGGCACATCCGAGCGGCATAGTCGAGGAGATACCATTTTCAGTTACGCTAAAAGGCAGTTATCACAGCCTCGGAACTTTTTTCGGCAATCTGACACGGTTAAACAGGATAGTCAACCTCTCCGATATAAAACTTGGTAGTCCAACTATGCAAAAAGATGAGGCAATGTTAAGTATAACATTTAAGGCCTCGACATTCTCGGCAGTTGGAGAGATAGGGAAATGAAACACACATGTCTCATAGAGACACAAAGAACAATGAAAATCTCCCCTAACCCCTCTTTTCCTAAGAGGGGAATTCCTCCCTTTGGCAAAGGGAGGTTAGGAGGGATTTTCAGGTGAAACATTCAACATTCAATATTCAACATTCAACATTGATCCGTCATCTGTCATCTGTCATCTGTGTTATAGTTCTAATCTTTATAGGGTCGTGTAAGGGCAAGCCCCCTGTCCCCAAGTCAGGAGAAAAGGCCGTGAAGGCTGCTGCCCTGCCAGAGGCTGTGAGCGGTCCAAAGGTTGAGGAAGAGATATACATATACGATAGGAAAGGCAAAAGGGACCCTTTTGTCTCGCTTATTGCAGAACAAGTAAAACCCGATGTTATAATAGACGAGAGTGTTCCTCCGCTTGAAAGATACGATGTCAGCGCAATTAAGATTCTGGGTATTGTATGGAATAAAGAAGGATACTATGCAGAAGTAATCCTCCCCAATGGAAAGGCATATACGGTGAAAGAAGGCATAACGGTTGGTGTTCACAAAGGGACGATACAAAAGATAAATAAAACCACCATTGTGATTAGAGAAAAGATAAAAGACTATAAGGGAGTGATTAAACCAAAAGAAACAACTTTGAAACTCCGCGAGGAGGAGGAATAATGAAACAAATAAATTCAAAATTCTCACCACGGCGAGTCGCCTGTGGCGACAAAATGAAAAACGCAAAATTAATGAGTCCAGCAGTTTTGATTTTTAAATTTTTATTTTTGAGTTGTTCTCTTTTCATGCTTGCCTCGGGGTGTGCTACGACAGGCACGGGGGAAGTCGAGGGAGTAAAGCGAATACCTGTATTAACAAGCATAGGCGTAAAAGACGGCAAACTCGATATCGTTGTAGACAGCCCGTTTACATATACGATTTACAAGTCTTCGGATCCGTATAAGGTAATCGCTGAAATTCCGGATGTTCGTCTGGGCATCCCCCGTAAAGTAATACCGATAGGCGCATCAGGGATAACCGAGATTATACCATCCCAGATAGAGGAGCCTCCGGGGGTCAGACTCGAGATACTCCTTTCATCACCGGTAAGTGTAGAACCCATGTATGGAGGAGAGGCACATAAAGATGTTGTTTTATCAATTAAGGTAAGAGAGGATGAGATAGCTGCAGCCCCTGAGGTGGAAAAGATCGAAGAACAGGTAAAGGAAGTAAAAGGGGTAGAGGCTGAAAAACCCGAACAAAAAGCAGAGATCCCAACCGCTGAGATTAAAGAAGCACCCACCGTTGCAGAGGCTATGCCAAAGGAATTTCCGCCGGCTACATCTGTCGTGGATTTAAAGGCAGAGAAATCGCAGGATGTCTTAAAGGTTGTAATAAAGGGAAATGGCTCCCTGAGCCCTAACGTATTCCGGCTCGATAATCGTGCAATTTTAGATATGCCGAACGTCATAATGGCTGCGCCGCTTCCGGCAGCAATACCGCCGCCTCTAAAAGGTATCAGGGCAGGTAAACATACCGATAAGGCAAGGCTGGTGTTTGATATGAAGGAAGGAACAAGTTTCGATGTCGCGGCCATAGAGGATTCCGTGATCGTTACATTCCGCCTACCCGAAAAAGAAAGATATGCGGCAAAGGCTGCCGGAGCCGAGACAAAAACTGCTGAGGGAGAAACAAGGGTTGCCGAAGTGCCGGCATTAGCTCCGGAAGAGCCTGCCGAGGGTAAATATAAGGGGCAGAAGATCTCTCTCGATTTTCAGGATGCAGACATACGTCCGATATTCAGGCTATTAGCGGATATCAGCGGATACAACTTTGTTATAGATCCGTCCGTACAGGGCAAGATCACAATGAAACTCCTGAATGTACCGTGGGATCAGGCTCTCGATATAATACTCCAGACTTTTACACTCGGAAAATCTATCGAGGGCAACATAGTATGGATTGCGCCTACCACTATGTTTACCAAAATGGCCGAAGATAAGATGAAGGCGAGGGTTGCTGTGGAGGTATCAGAGGAACTTACTCAGGAGATAATCCGTGTAAATTATGCCACTGCAGGTGAGCTAAGTGGTGCTATCAGTCAGGGCAAATTATTAAGCACACGGGGCAGTGTAACAATAGACGCCAGGATGAATACGCTTATTATAAAAGATACTCCGACAAGCATCGGCAAGATGAAGGAGCTTGTAAAGATAATGGATGTTGCAAAGCCGCAGGTGATGATAGAGGCAAAGATAGTAGAGGTCAGCAGCGATTACAGCGAATCGTTCGGTATAAGATGGGGCGGCGCATTTTCCACCCAGACATGGCCGGCTACATTAGGCGGCGATTTTTCCGTGAATACCCCTACGGCAGGCGCAGGCAGCGATGCTTCCAATCCCGGCGGTGTGATGGCTTTGACTATTGGAAGTGCAAGCACCCTGTCTGTGGATTTGTCGCTTTCAGCACTTGAATCAATAAATAAATCGAGGCGATTGTCGAACCCGAAGATACTGACCATGGATAATGAGGCAGCCACAATCAATCAAGGTACGAGTATCCCGGTACAGACCGTTAGTGCAGAGGGAACAAAGACGGAATATGTTAATGCAACATTAAGTCTGGCTGTCACGCCGAGGATTGCACCTGACGGATATATCTACTTAAAGATCAATGCAAGCAATAATGCCCTCGGTATACTCACACCTCAGGGATATGCCATTGACACAAAGACCGTAAGCACACAGGCGCTCGTAAAGAACGGCGAAACATTGGTTATAGGCGGTATTTATACGACAGGCACATTAGAAGGCACGGAAGGGATTCCGCTTTTGAGCAGGATTCCTATCATCGGCTGGCTGTTCAAGACAAAGACGCAGTCGGGACCGAGCGTTAAAGAACTCCTCGTCTTCATAACGCCGGTGATAGTAAAGAATAGTAAATAATAGTAGAAACATGATAAATATAAGAGACCATAAATCGGAGGGCAACATAAAAGATGCACCCCTGCTAACAAAAAAGATACTATATGCGGCTATTATATGTGCTATCCTATTTATCTTTAAAGAAACAGTATGCGCAGAGCTAACCAAAAAGGACATAGAAGAACTAAGAATAATTGTAAGGGAAGAGGTTCGGAGCGAAGTAAACCATATAGATAAAAGATTGGATGATATAAACAAACGGATAGATGACACAAACAGACGAATAGATGATCTAAAAGACCTTCTTTATGTTATCCTTGCCGGCATGTTTGCACTGATCGGTTTTGTCTTGTGGGATAGAAGGACTGCCCTTGCACCGGCAATAAGGAAAAATAAAGAACTTGAAGACAAAGAAGAAAAAATAGAAAGGGCATTAAGAGAGATTGCAGCAAAGGACAATAATGTTGCCGATGCATTAAGGCGCGTTGGGCTTTTATGATTTTGGATGAGTTCATAAATATATAGGAGGAAAGATGAAGAAATATATTTTATTACTATTTTGTCTAATAATTATTTCAGGTTGCGGAGCTAATGAAGGCAGTGTACCTCCGGGTTCTACGATCACCATAAACCCTTCAAGCTTTGACATTTCCGACAGCAGCACTACATCGCGATGGTTTACGACTTACTTTACAATAAGCGTAAAAGATTCAAATAGCGATCCGATAAAAGATGCAAAGATAACAATATCCGCCCTCCATGCAGTACCGAATCTGGACGTTGTTCAATTTTATGACGGAAATACAAAGGTTAATTCTCCGTTTGATGCATATACGGATAGCTTTGGAACCTACACCCTTAGATTTGATTTTCAGTCAGGCGGAGAACTTGACTACTTCGGTAACCTGGAGGTGCGTTCCGGCGATGTCTATACAACTGCAACATATACGATTACCTTTGAGGAGACAACTGCCAAGGTAATGCAGAAGTAACAATGAAACAACTATTAAGGGTCTCATAATAGTGATCACATTTGATTTATAAAATCCCTCCTAACCTCCCTTTGCCAAAGGGAGGAAATGAACCCCTCTTAGGAAAAGAGGGGCGAGGGGAGATTTTCCTATTAATGTGAATTCAATTATGAGACTGGTAATAAAGTGAGAGTATAAAGATGACTAATAGATTTTTACAGGAGGAATTAATATGAGGGTATTCAAAAATATATTATTGTGTCTGCTGATGGCAGGGCTTTTCTTTAGCTGTTCAGGGGATGGCAGCAAGCAGGCGGGAGGCGATCAGTCAACAATAACCGGGTTTTCAAAAAAGGTATTGTCGGAAGACCTCCAGATAACTACCGATACCAACGATCAGTCTAATCCCTCTATTGCCTACGACTCTGTTTATAATAAATATTTAATCGTGTGGGTGGATAGCAGGAACTCACTTACCAATGGGACGGATATTTATGGGAAGATTTGTGATAGTGCTGATATAACGGCATGCACCACTGCAACTGAAATAAGTATTTCCACTGCCACGGGTGATCAGAGCCAACCAAAGGTTGCATTCGATAAGGATAACCAGAAATATTTAGTGGTCTGGACTGATTCACAAAACAGCGGTTACAGCCAGATATACGGGCAGTATGTTAATACCGATGGTACGCCGAACGGTTCGATTACCGCCATTACCCGTCATGATGACCCCGCCACTTTTAATCCTTATGACGAGGTTGGTAATGCGACAGTAACCCAAACCGATGATGATACGCTCCTTCACTATACCAGCCAATCAAACGCTGATCTAATTTATGATGAAACCCTCAGGAGATTTGTAATTTCATGGCTCGATACCAGCGACAGCGACACCGTGCATACAATAACCATTACACCTTCGGAATGCAATAATTCAGTAAACATAACATATATACGATTGCTTGATGGTGCTGACTACAATTTAATAAGAACTGGGGAGATCAATGGTGCTAATCCACTGACTATGGCGTCGAATTTACAGGATTATTCAGCCCTTGCATTCACGGCTCCATTTCTCGCTAAGGACGGGAAAATAACTGCAAGCTTTGAGCTACAGGTTGATGAAACGCGCCCAAAGCTTTTGTATGATAAAACAACAGGTAATTATTATATAACCGTTCAGGGCAGAACCAATGCGGTTGATTTATCGGAAGATTACGTAACAGAAGCAATAATCGGTACGGAAACACAATATGAATCCCCTCCCGGAGGGACGTGGGATGCAGGTGAGTCATTTACAGTGACTTCAGGTTCAGGCGATAATATTACGGCAGTGCTAATTTATCTTCCGAATGGAGATGCTGTTACAGGTACGGTTATAAGCGGACTTGGTACATCATCTATTAGTGTCATGCTTCAAAGCACATCAAATGCAGTCGGAACAACAGCTAACCTCACCGTAGTTTTAACAACTGATGGGGGCAACCAATGTGACTATAAAGAGGTTGTCTATACATCTACCGATTTAGATAGCGGTACTCAGAAGATAAAGGTGAGAAAACTGACAGAAGTCGGAGGGGAATCATTCGTTGAAGATCTGAGTTTCGGTACAAAGAACTCTTATAATGCTGCTGTAACAACAGACCCGAATACCACAAGGGCACTTATGGACTGGGAGGAGATGGGGACATCCGATAAAGAGATATACGGCCAGCTTATTGACCTTTCTAATTTTTCAATCTATAGCACACAGATTAATGTCTCCAATGCCCAGGGAGACCAGACACAGCCCATTGTCTCCTTTGACAATGTGAACCAGAGGTATCTGGTTGTATGGGAAGATGCAAGGAATCAGAGTGTAAACATATCGAATATGGACATTTATGGACAATTTATAGATCCTCAGGGGAATCTCTCAGGGAGTAACTTCGCTGTAACGGATTCGTCAGGCAACCAGCTTGCCCCCGCTCTTACCTTTGGCGATGTGGATTACAGAAAGTTTTTTATTGTCTGGAAGGATGGAACGGATCCGAGCAACTCCGATATATATGGCCAGTTGTGGGAATATTCTGTTGCACCGCAGCTCGTTGTAACAGATGAGACAGATACCCCAATATATAATAGTGCCATTGACTTTGGCGGGGTAAGGTTGAGCCAGTCGAGCACAAAGAATTTCAGGATATGGAATAATGGAAATGCACAGCTTACCATAACCGAGATCACGGACCCAACAGCCCCATTTTCTCTAACAACACCGAAACCGACTACAATAAACCCGGGTACGTATTATCAGATGGTTGTCCAGTTTTCACCGACTACCACAGGAAGCTTTAACAGCCAATTTTCGATCAATTCGGACGGAGGTGCAACCACGATTTATCTGAGCGGCAGCGGGAGTACGCCTGATATAGACGTGACGAATACAGGGGGGATCGACTTTGGGAATGTTATTGCAGGTGAGACCGGAGATAAGTCATTTACTATTTCTAACGTTGGCAATGACACCCTTACTATAAATTCCATAACTACAACTTCACCGTTTTCTATCGTAGGAGGAACATTCCCGTTGACTATCAGTGCCGGAGGTTCAACAACAGTAACAGTAAGATTCTCGCCTACAGAGGCCAAAACATATAGTGCAAAGGCCAGTATAAGCTCTGACGACCCGGATGAGGCATTAATTGAGATTCCGCTTACTGGCAGTGCTGTTGAGACAACGGGTACCACAACCACGACCACGGACGAAGGTGGTGGCACCACTACCACTACAGGCACTACTACAGGTGCAGGCGGTTCTATATCAAGTTCTGGTGGTTGCTCTATCGGCGGGAGACAGAATAAACCTACTGCAATAGCAGACACAGCGATCATGCTGATACCTATGTTTGTGGT
>JACQXD010000222.1 GCA_016208875.1 Nitrospirota bacterium | reverse complement strand
AATGGGGATACTCGTAAGAGGTGCGGAATATCTTGAAAAGACGGAAAAACTGAACGCGGTTGTATTTGATAAAACGGGTACATTGACAAAAGGTGAGCCGGAGGTAACGGAAATAATAGCGATCAGCGATCAGCAGTCAGCCGTCAGCGAGGAAAAAGTCCTTCTACTTGCTGCGATAGCTGAAAAGGGATCGGAACATCCGTTGGCAGAGGCAATAATAAAAAGGACAAAGATGATGAATCTGAATATTCCCGATGCTGAGAAATTCGAGGCAGTTCCGGGGCATGGGGTTAAAGTCAGGTCACAGGGTAAAGATATAGTTATTGGAAATAGAAGACTAATGAAACAGATAGGCATAGATATAGAAGATAAAGAAGCAATAATATCGGGTCTCGAAGAAAAGGGCAATACTGTTATGATCGTTTCCGAAGATGGAAGGCTTATCGGCTTTGTTGCAGTTGCAGATACCCTGAAAGAACATGCAGAGGATGTTGTAAAAGGACTTAAGGCAGAGGGTATCGAGGTCATAATGCTTACGGGAGACAATGAAAGAACTGCAAAGGCAATAGGCTCTAAGGTAGGACTCGAAAGAGTAATATCAAATGTACTTCCGGGAGATAAGGCAAAGGTAATTAAAGAGCTTCAGGAAAAAGGCAAGGTTGTGGCAATGGTCGGAGATGGGATCAACGATTCACCGGCACTTGCCCAGGCAGATATCGGGATTGCAATAGGAAGCGGGTCGGATGTTGCAAAAGAGACCGGCGGTATTATTCTCGTGAGAGATGACCTGAGGGACGTAATAAAAGGGATAAAGCTGAGTAGGGCTACAATGAGAAAGATTAAACAGAATCTTTTCTGGGCCTTCGGCTATAATACGGTTGCAATCCCTATTGCTGCCTTCGGGTTTTTAAACCCGATCATTGCCGCTGCCGCGATGGCTTTAAGTTCGCTCTCCGTTGTCAGCAACTCTGCACTGTTAAAAACCGTAAAGATATGAAACATAGATACGATTTTTAACACGTCTCTGTGATATATTAGTGCTGTGCAGAGATTGACTAAAAAACGGTCGAAGAAGGCAGGTCTCCCGCCCGGGACCCTTGTACATATCGGAGATAGAAAAAAGGCAGATGTAAAGATCGCCGTAATAGATTACGACGAGAGCAACTTCTATGAGAAGGAGTTTAAATCCGTTGAGGAATGTTTTATATTTAAGGAAAGGCCTGCGGTTACATGGATAAATATTGATGGGATACACCATATCGAGACACTCGAAAAGATCGGTGATTGTTACGGCATACACCCTCTTATACTCGAGGATATACTCAATACCGACCAGCGTCCGAAGATAGAGGATTTCGGCAATTATGTTTATATTGTCTTGAAAATGCTCTACTTGAACGACAAAGGCAACGATATAGTGTCGGAACAGGTAAGTCTTATTTTAGGAGAGAATTTTGTAATATCATTTCAGGAGGGGCTGGAAGGAGACGTATTCAATAATATAAGGGAGAGGCTCAGAAGCGGTAAGGGAAAGATAAGAAAGATGGGGGCGGATCATCTTGCATATTCTTTGATAGATTCGATAGTTGATAATTATTTCATAATTCTCGAAAAGCTCGGCGAAAGGGTAGAGTTTCTCGAAGAAAAATTAGTATCGAATCCTACCACTGATATATTACAAAGCATTCATCACCTTAAAAGAGAGATGATATTCCTCCGCAAATCCGTCTGGCCTCTGAGAGAGGTAATAAGTTTTCTGGAGAGGGAGGACTGCGCTCTCATTGATAAGACCACGAGGCCATATTTCAGGGACGTCTATGACCATACGATCCATGTTATCGATACAATAGAGACCTTCAGGGATATAATATCCGGGATGCTCGATATCTATCTTTCAAGCATCAGCAATAGGATGAATGCCGTCATGAAGGTATTGACTATCATTGCAACCATCTTTATGCCCCTGACATTTCTTGCAGGGGTTTACGGTATGAACTTTAAATATATGCCTGAACTCGAATGGCAATGGGGCTATCCCCTCGCCTTACTTCTGATGCTTATGATAGCAGCAGTAATGTTGTTGTATTTCAAAAGGAAGAAATGGATATAAAGTTAAAAGAAGAATTAAAAATCTCCCCTTGCCCCTGGTTGCCAAAGAGGGGAACTAAATCTGGTGTTTTTCAAAGTGAATATAATTATTCCTCCCTTTGGAAAAGGGAGGTTAGGAGGGATTTTTTAATGAAGCTTACCCCGTTTCACTAAAGGATTACGGCAATGGGAGGATTTTCGATAAAAATAATCATATCAAATTTGGTATAATGACTCGTATTGGAATAAAAAGAGTCTTATTTCTAATAAAAAAAGGGGGTAAATAATGGCTTCGATCTTAGTGATAGATGACTCATCTTTTACGCGGGGAAGGATCAGAGACGCATTGAAGGCAGGCGGGTACGAGATACTCGAGGCGGACGACGGCAATAAGGGTCTGAAGATGGCAACCACACAGTTTCCCGACTGTATTTTGCTCGATATTATAATTCCGGGTCTTGATGGTCTGAAGGTCCTCAAGTCCCTTCGGGAACAGAACTCGAATATCCCGGTAGTCGTAATAACTGCGGACATCCAGGAAAGCACTTATAAACAGTGTCTCGATCTCGGGGCCGTTGCCGTGATAAATAAGCCTCTCAAAGAAGATGAACTGGCAAGGGCTATCGAAGGTATCTTGAAGTATAAGAACCCGCCGAGTTTGACGGACAAACAGTTCGACACCCTTAAGGAATTGATCAATATAGGTGTGGGCCGGGCAGCCGGGGTGCTGAATGAGATGACCCACTCGCACGTCACTCTCGAAGTACCTTATATAAAGATACTCTCTCCCTCTGACCTTAGGAACGAGATGGCCGGGCTAACCAGAGACAAAATTGCGGCTGTTCAGTTGAATTTCAAAGGGCCATTTTCCGGAGTCGCATCATTGGTCTTTCCGCCCAATAGTGCGTCTATGCTGGTCTCGGTCCTTACGGATGAGGAACGTTGGACCTCGGACATGAACCTGCTCAAGACCGGTACTCTCAGTGAAGTCGGCAATATTGTTATTAATGGAGTGATGGGCTCGATATGTAATGTGCTGAAAGAACACATAAGCTTTTCCATGCCTACGTACATGGAGGATACGGTTGATAACCTCTTGAAGATCGGATTTGCCAGTATAGGTTCAACTGCACTACTGGCTCAGACGCGGTTTAAAATAAAAAAGCTTCAAATCGAGGGGGATATTATATTGCTTTTTGAGGTAGGCTCGTTCGACTCCTTGCTGGCAGCGATTGATACGATTGCCGGAGGGACTGCTTGAACGAGATATATAAAGCCGAAAAAAGGTTTGCAGTTTTAGATCACATCCCGATGGGCATATGTGTTTTAAGAAAAGATTCCGTTGTCCTTTTCTGGAACAAGTGTATCGAGGACTGGACGGGGATACAAAGAAAAAACATATCCGGAACGGAGATATTTGCACATTTCCCTCATCTTAGAGACCCTAAGTATTCTCTCCGATTGAAGGATGTATTTGAAGGAGGACCCCCGACTGTCTTTTCTTCCCAGCTTCACAAATGCATAATCCCGTCATATAAACCCGACAAGCGACTCCGCCTTCAACATACTATAGTTACCCCTGTGCCGGCTTTTAATGAAAAGGACTTCTATGCACTTTTTACAATGGAAGATGTTACGGAACTCACAAACAGCATTCAGGAGTACAGGGTTATGCGTGATCATGCATTGGAGGAGATCAAGGAACGCAGCCGGGTGGCTGAGGAATTAAAGAAACATCAATATTATCTCGAGGAACTTGTAGACGCAAGGACGTCTAATCTAACGGCTGCTAACGAAAGACTTCAGAAGGAGATCGTAGAACGTAATAAGGTTGAGGAACATCTAAGAAAGAATGAGAGATTTTTAAGTATGATCTTCGACAGCATTCGTGACCCTTTCTGCATCATCGAGCGTAACTATACAATAGTAAGGGCTAATGAGGCATATGTTCAGATGAGGGGTAAACTACTTGAAGACCTTATCGGTAAGAGATGTTATGAAGTTCTGCAAAACAGAGGCGCCCAATGCGATGACTGTGTGGTAGAAAAGACCTTTATATCCGGAGATCCCTGTGTAAAAGACAAACCCTTTAGCCTTTCCGGAGGATTCGAGACATGGGTAGAGATCTATACGTATCCGATATTCAACGAGGAAGATAGGATAACGCATGTTATCGAATATACGAGGGATGTTACGGAACGGAAGAGGGCAGAGAAGGAAAAACAATACCTGATAAAGGAATTGGAATATCTGTCCAGAACAGATAGTTTGACAGGGTTATTAAACCGAAGGGCTCTCATAGAAAGATTCAACCATGAGATCAGCAGGGCGAAGCGGTATGATTCCGAGCTTTCCATAATATTCTGCGATATTGATCGTCTGAAAGAGGTAAATGATACCTGTGGCCATAATACCGGAGATAAGGTAATTCAGGCAGTTTCCGAAACAATGGAAGGAGTACTCAGAAATGCCGATGTTGCAGGACGATACGGAGGCGATGAATTCCTCGTAATTTTGCCTGAGACACCTCTGGACGGTGCAGAGAATCTTGCCGAAAGGATCCGTTCGGCAGTCGAAAAAGTCGAACTCAGGCTGGAAAATGGACATACGATCGGGATGTCAATAAGCCTCGGCATCGCTAAACTCGATACGTCTAAAGAGGATATAGATATGGTGACCAAACGGGCAGATGCAGCTCTTTATACATCAAAACGGGAGGGAAGAAATAGGGTATATGTGATCAGGTGATAATTGCCGAAACGGGGAAGGCTTTCGCCTTCCCCGTTTCATTACACTATAATCTAATTACCATCCCGCTATATTCCAATCATGCTGTAATTCGGATTTGGAAGTTGAACTTGTAACAGTAAACGCAAAAGAATCGCTGTCGAGAAGGTTATAGTTCGCATCGTATATACCTACCCAGTAAGAATATGTTCCGGTCGAGATAGCGGATGGGATATTCATGTAAAGGTTATTGGCAGTAAGTGCCTCGCCGGCTGAAAGGGTAAGCGACTTTGAGATTAAGTTCTTCCACGTTCCATCGGGGTTTACAACATAGACGTATGCATAGAATGGATAATTGGAACTTGTGTTGTTCTTTATTGAGATAGAGAACGGTCCTAATTTACTGCCTTTAGAGACAGTGGTGTTGGAGGGAGGGGTGAGGGTAAGGGCGATATCCGATGCCTTTATAAATTCAGCCGCGACATTTGCATCTGAGCCCATTGCTACAGTGCATGTGTTTTCACTTGCCGAATCGCAGCCGGACCATCCTCCGAATGTCGAGCCGTCATCTGCCGTTGCCGTTAACGTTATGCTTTCATGTGCAGCGCACATTATCGTGCATGTGTTGTTATCCCATGTTAATGTCCCTGTAGATGATGTAACCGTTCCGGTTCCCGTACCTGATTTCATAATTGTAAGACTGTGTGAGGATGGACTGTAGCCGAAGGATGCCGTTATTGTATGATTTGCGGTTACATTGCCGAATACGTATGACGATACTGCTCCTACAGATGCTCCGTCTACCGTAACATCGGATATGGAATAATTCGTATCCGGTGTTATCGTAAATGTTTGGCTTGATCCTTGATTCACTGTTACACTGCCGGATGGTGATATGCTTCCTCCACTCCCTGCAGAGGCTGTGATTGTATGCGTTTTTAATGTGAATGTTGCGGTACATGTCTTGCTTGAACTCATTATCACATTTATCGTAGTTCCGGTTCCTGAGCAATCTCCGCTCCAGCCTGTAAATGTAGAATCGGATGAAGGGTTTGCCGTGAGTGTCATGTTCTGATTTTCAAAGCATGTTCCTGAGTAGGATGTTCCATAATTAGTGTAGTTTACCGATATTGTTCCGTTTCCATTGCCTGCTGTGTTGACCGTTAGGGTTAAGTTATAGACAATCGGCGGAGGGCTATAGGTAGAGGCAAACGAGGCAGATATTGTGTGGTTTGCCGTTACAGTGCTGAATGTGTATGAAGATACTGCTCCAACAGATGAACCGTCAACCGTTACGTTCGAAATAGAATAGTCGGAATCTGGCGATATCGTAAATGCCTGGCTTGAGCCATGATTGACTGTAACACCTCCGGATGGTGAGATACTTCCGCCTGAACCTGCCGAGGCTGTGATGGTGTAGGTCTTTATCGCAAAGCTTGCTGCTACTGTGCAGTTGGATGTTATTGAACCGGTTGTATATGTATTACTTGAGAGTGACCCTCCACAGCCGGTCACCGAACTTATTGAATACCCTGTATCGGGCGTCACCGTGCACGTTGAAGTTGAACCGGAATTCACCGGATTCGGAGAACATGAAATATTGCCCCCGGTGCCGAGTACGAGAGTAATTGAATAGCTCGGTGCTGCCTCTGTTGTATAACTCCATGCGTAATTTGCCGACATGTTATTTCCGGCAACATCTTTTACTGCTGTAGACACCGTCACCGTATATGCCGTTGAATATGCCTGTCCGCTCGTGGTAAATATAGCCTGATTCCCCTCACAATTCGAAAGCGTCCATCCGCCTCCGTCGATCGTAATATTCGTTGTATTCACTGTTGTACAATCTACATTTTCAGACCATGTGACGGTTACATTGCCGTTGATCGTTACACCGGTTGCACCGCTTGTAGGACTTGTGGAGGAGACTGTAGGTGCTGTTGTATCAGCGCCCGGCGAAATCTGGCGGATTTTATGATTATTATAATCAGCTACGAATAGGTTTGTCCCATCTGTGGTTATACCGGTAGGATTGTAAAAACTTGCTGCCGTGCCTGTGGCATCTGTTGAGCCACTGCTTCCGGCAGAACCGGCAATTGTTGTTACATCGCTTGTGGATATGACAATCTTACGGATTATATGATTCCCGTACTCAGCTACAAATAGATTTGTCCCATCTGTGGTTACACCGATAGGATTGTAAAAACTTGCTGCTGTGCCTGTAGCATCTGTTGAACCGGCAGTGCCGGAGCCTGCAAGGGTGGTAACAATACCGTTGCTTATTACTATCTTACGAATCTTATTATTATTATAATCGGCTACATAGAGATTTGTCCCATCTGTGGTTACGCCAAAAGGACGGTTAAAACTTGCTGACGTGCCTGTAGCATCTGTTGAACCGGCAGTGCCGGAGCCAGCGAGGGTTGTAACAACACCTGTGGATATTACTATCTGGCGGATTTTATTATTGTTACCGTCAGCTACGAATAGATTTGTCCCATCTGTGGTTATACCGGAAGGATAATTAAAACTTGCTGACGTGCCTGTAGCATCAGTTGAACCGGCAGTGCCGGAGCCTGCAAGGGTTGTAACAACACCTGTGCTTATTACTATCTTGCGGATTTTATGATTATAAGTATCAGCTACAAATAGATTTGTCCCATCTGTGGTTATCTCATAAGGATAATTAAAACTTGCTGACGTGCCTGTAGCATCAGTTGAACCGGCAGTGCCGGAGCCTGCGAGGGTGGTAACAACACCTGTGGATATTACTATCTGGCGGATTTTATGATTATAAAGGTCAGTTACGAATAGATTTGTCCCATCTGTGGTTATGCCTTGAGGACGGTAAAAACTTGCTGACGTGCCTGTAGCATCTGTTGCACCAATAGAGCCGGAGCCTGCAAGAGTTGTAACAACCGCATTTGCAGATGTAAGAGTCAGCGGCGTCCCTTGTATTGAACCGCCCATTTGGACTGCATATGCAAAACCGCTCAACAGGCTTACTACCAAAAACATCGTAAGACTTAATAATCCCTTTTTCATAAATATCTCCTTACCAAAACTGTGGAGTTCTTCCTGAGTCTTCTTGCTATGCCGCTCATACTTTCACCCCCACCCTTGCCCTCCCCCCTCAAGGGGGAGGGTTTCCCTTATATCTCCATATGTTACAGATGTCTTTTTCATAGAACTTTTGACATTACCAAAAAGTTTCAGACAGATTATGATGGTGTATAAGTTTCGAATAGTCAATCCTACTCAGGTAGGGGGTAGCACATCAGGCTGACAATTTACGAGGGAGCTTATCAGATTGAATCTATTCTTAACGCCTATTTTCATATACACATTACTCAGGTGGTCTTTTACGGTCTGTTCCGATACCACGAGTTCTTCTGCAATCTCAATGTTTTTCAAGCCCTTAAGCACACGCCTTAGCACATCCGTTTCCCTTCGTGTCAGATGATATTGTATCCTTATTTTATTAAGTTCAAGTTTATTGGAAAAAGATTCTTCTGCTATAGTAACGCAGACAAACTGTACCGGCATTTCACGGATATGAAACATAAATGTCCATCTGCACGGTGAGCCCTTTAACTTTTTATATAGATAAATCTCCCCGGGAAAATGTTTTTTTAGCTCGGACTTGCGAATTGCGCGAAAAATTCTTCTGCATATGACGGTAACCTCACCGGGAAGTTTATAACGCTTTAGGAATCTCTCTGCCCACCTGTTGCGGAAAATAATTTCTATTTTTTCGTTGAATACAATAATGCCCATAGGAATTTTATTGAATATGAAATCTATCATGTCATTCATATCGCATCACCTTTTCTTGCCTCTACAGAGCGTAACCCTCCAGTGAAAGGTAGAGATTGTTTATTTGAAAAATCCCTCCTAACCTCCCTTTTCCAAAGGGAGGAAAGATTCCCATCTACCAAGAGGGGATTAAGGGGTGTGTTCCCCTCTTTGGCAAAGAGGGGCGAGGGGAGATTTTTGAATATTTCCACGCTCCACTGAATGGTTACTACAGAGCACTTGATTTTATAATATATTTTTTCTTTTTTGTAGCGTGTTATTAAGGGTGTAATCTCCCTGTTGATCATAACGGTTTTCATCCTCTCTTTCTACCTTCCCAGCAATATTGACCCTTCCGTAAAGAACGTCCCTGCAACTGCAGCCGTCATGAGACATGCGAGCGTAGCCGCAATCAGTGCCCTGAACCCGACGCTCGAAAGGTCTTTGGTTCTATGAGGTACAAGTGCGGCAGTTCCGCCTATGAATATTGCGAGAGAGGCAAAATGTGCAAAACCGTTTAGGGCATATGCGGCAATCACAGCAGAGCGTGGGTCTTTAAGTGCATTTGTCGAAAGTAAAACAGCAAGGTCCTGATATGACTTTACCTCGGTAAGTACGGCCCTCTCACCTATAAGCTTTGATATCTCGAAGGCATCCGAAACCGGGATACCGATAAGAAGTGTAAACGGATAAAAGAGATAACCGAGAAGCCCTTTTAAAGACCAGTCCATTCCGATCCCTATCAAGCTATTCAATCTTAAACCCGCTGACATAAGGAGGAAATCTATCAAGGCAACAAGACCGAGAAAGGCCAATAGCAATGCCATGATCCCGATTACCATCTTAATGCCTTCATTCGCATTATTGATGATTGCCTCCATGACGGAAGATTCTTTTTGATAGTGCGGAGATACTTCAAATCCCAATGTCTCGGGTTTTTCAGTCTCCGGCATAATAATTTTAGACATCACAATTGCAGCTACCGCAGATAATATGGATGCAGAAACGAGATGCCCTGCTATCGTCGGAAACTTAGACTGAAGGATAAAGACATAAAGTGCCAGAACAGAAGATGCGGTTGTGGACATACCTGCGGCAAGGACCGTGCATAACTCCGACTTCGTCATCGTTCCGAGATAAGGCAGCACGGTCATATTTGCCTCTACGCCTACAAAGATATTGCTCGATACGCTGAGAGACTCTGCACCGCTTATCCTCATCAGCCTTGTGAATATCCTTGAGAATATTTTTATTAATCGGGGCATCACTCCAATGTAATAGAGGACTCCCATAAAGCTCGCAAAGAATACTATTGTCGGCAGCGCCTGAAACGCCAGAATGAATCCGAGCGACTCCTCTCCCATTTCATTCCTTGTCCCCGGAGGAAGTGCAAGCCTTCCAAAGAGAAACCTTATCCCCGCAGTTGCGCTGTCGAGGAGCTTAACAACAGCGTCATTTATGAGAAGGAATACCTTTGAGCCTGCAGGTAAGACAAAAATGAAAATGGCCAATATAAGTTGGAGGCCGGTACCCCATAATATAACCCGCCAGTTGATGACCCTTCTATTTGCCGAGAGAATCCATGCAAATGCCATAAGTACGAATATGCCTGCAAAACTCACGAGATTATACATTTTCTTCTCCTGCCTCTTGTTTTATAAATACAGTAGGATATAGCATTCATGTAATTTCTGTAAACCCAATAGCAGCCGCAAAACGGAGTAAAAGATAAAAATTCCGGGGCAGTCTTCCTCTCTCTGCTTTCTGTTATAATAAAATAAATCGATGGATGATATTTATAACATAAAGATCCCTGTGTTCGAGGGTCCGATGGATCTTCTGCTGCATCTTATCAAAGAAAACAAGTTGGATATCTACGATATACCCATTGCCTTGATTACGCATCAATACCTCCAATACATTGAAATGATGAAGGAACTCAACCTCGAGATCGCAGGCGAGTTCCTTGTTATTGCCGCAACGCTCATACATATCAAGTCGAAAATGCTGCTTCCGGTTGATGAAGAGGTTGCAGGGGAGGATCAGGAAGACCCGAGACTTGAACTCGTCCAGAGACTGCTCGAATATCAGGCATACAAGGATGTGGCACTCACCTTTAGGGAAAAGGAAGAGGAATGGCTGAATGTATTCCACAGAGAGCCTGCAATTGAAGAGACAACCGAGATAGGAGAACCTGAACTATATCTCTTTGACATAAGCCTATTTGATCTGATCGGTGCCTTCAAAAAGATGCTCGATAAAGCACCCCCGGAGGTCGCCGAAATAACAAGAGCGGTTCTGACCGTAAAGGACAAGATATCTTTGATAATGGAAATGCTGGAAAATCAGGAGACAATAAGATTCGAAGATCTTTTTAGGGAGGATAGGTCAAGGTCGCAGATCGTAGTTACATTTGTGGCACTCCTTGAACTGATAAGACTCGGGCTTGTTAGGGCGTATCAGGAAAAGGATTTTGGTAATATATGGTTGATAAATCCTCAGAAAAAAGAAATACAGGTTCCAATATAAAATTAATTTCTCGCGTTATATCCGATAGGCTTAAAGAAGCAGAAGCCGGCCTAAAAAAATGCGAACTCTGTCCGAGAAGATGTCATATAGACAGGACTGCCGGACAGGTGGGATACTGCAGGATAGGCAATAAACCCTTTATCTCAAGCTGGGGCCCCCATTTCGGAGAGGAAAGACCATTGGTTGGAAGATATGGTTCCGGAACGATATTTTTCGGGAAGTGTAACCTCGGATGTATATTCTGCCAGAATTACACGATAAGCCACCTCGAAGAAGGACAGGAAATATCCTTCGAAAAGCTCGCCTCGATTATGATGGAATTACAAAACATTGGCTGTCATAACATTAACCTTGTGACACCCACGCATCAGATGCCAATGATACTCAGGTCGTTAGAAATTGCCGTAGGGGAAGGGCTCTCCATACCGATAGTATATAATTGCGGCGGGTATGAATCCCTTCATGCCGTAGAATTGCTTGAGGGGATAGTAGACATATACATGCCCGATTTCAAATATTTCGATTCGCTGATGGCATTAAGATACTCTAATGCAAAAGACTATCCCGATGCTGCAAAGGCTGCTATTAGAGAGATGCACAGGCAGGTTGGGGACCTTGTAATGGACGAAATGGGGATTGCAGTAAGAGGTCTCCTTGTCAGGCATCTTGTTCTACCTGAAAGGATTGCAGGCACAGAGGGTGTTGTTAAATTTATTGCAGAGGAAATATCGAAGAATACTTATATAAATATTATGGATCAATACCATCCGTGTTTCAGAGCCTTTGACGCCCCTCCTCTCAATAGGAAGATTACGGATAAAGAATATAAGGAGGCGGTAAGGCTGGCAATAGACGCAGGGCTCAGGAGAATCGACGCCGTGACAGATGCATTATTATATTGAAATTTTCATCACAATTTTTAATAATAGTATCAAAAGTCCGGAGGTTAAAAATGCATGCATCGATCGAAATACTCGGAAGGTTTGATCTGTTCGGTATGCTGGATACAAAGGAACTTGAAAAGATATATAAGATCACGGAAGAAGCAACATAAAAAAAGGGAGACCTTATCATAAAAGAAAACATACCGTCTGACTCGTTTTTTCTTATAAAGAGCGGTTGTGCAAAAGTTACAAAAGAAAACCGTCTTATTGGAATACTGGGTGCAGGCAGCCCTATCGGAGAACTTTCATTCATAGATAAGGGACTTCCGTCTGCTACTGCAACGGCAGAAGAGGATAGTATACTTATTAAAATACCCTCGGAAGCTTTCGATAACCTGATGAATCGGGATAAAGACATAGCTTATAAAGTATATCGTTCTATTGCATCGGCCCTCTGTCAGAAACTCAGGGATACGAATGAGTGGTTGTTTACAATGGATTGGCTTCATTTTTAGATCAGAGCATATAGACAGTAGAACTTGGGGTGTAAGGTCATCACAACACTTCGCCAGCGGTTGTTAAGAACTTCACTCTATGGATATTGTGTATCAAGGTCTAATGCAGGCAACATCAACACCTGTGAATTTATTTTTTCTTCTCGGAAGACTCTTTGGTTAATCCGCTTATTGTAGACAACAGGTTTGAAATTAAACCGTTATATAGGAAAAGTTTCTCACGGATTTGATCGCATCAAAATCGGATGAGTTGAGGGTGACGACTGTTGCTCCTATTGATCTTGCGCTCATTGCAATCAGGGCATCGTTAATCATGTGAGGTATTTTTGATTTGAGATGCGGCTTTTCAGAGCGTAACTTTGACAGTATGTACCCGGTTTCCTTCCATACGGTATATCCCGGCGTTACAACCCTTCCGGCCTTTTCAAAAGGAATTAAAACAGCCTCAACGTTTTTTCTACCGGTTTCCTTGATAACCCCGCTTAACAACTCATGGGCAACGACAGAACTGAAATAAATATTAGGAGTTTCACGAATATATATCTCGGCAATAATATTATGATATCGCCCTGTACGTATCAGCTCAATATAAAGGTCCGAATCTATGATGTACTTCGTCAAATAATTATATCCTCTGAACTCCGCCTTTGCCGGATACCTTTTTCAAAGATTCCAACAAATCCGTCCGGAACATTATCATTTCCATAGCCTTATCAATCGTTTCGGTTTCATTTTTTGTGCCGAGTATTTTCTGAACCCTTTTGATTTTGACTTCATCCAAATAATAATTTTTTCTCTTAACAGCGGTTTTCATTATTTTGTCCTCCATTATCTGTATAATAATAGAAAATATACGTATTGTCAATTTAAACGGCATTGGCCGAACAGATCGTCAATTTATGAAAAACCACATGAAATACCAATGTCATCATTGTATGGCTTGACCGGACAATCCAGTAGTTTCTCGCCACTGGCTCTCCTCGACGAGTCCGCCTGTGTGCGGACGAGTCGCCGATGAGACCGGATTTCCCGAATAAACCGGGGAATGACGTTTATGTGGCCTTACTTATGGTCTTATTAGTGACTGTATTAATCACCTTTTTATCCGTGACGATCAAATCCACCTTCACATCGTGCGGTTCTACCGGTATTTTTTCTACTATCTGTTCGTCATATGCAGGGGCAACTATCGGGATTTTCCTCTGCATCCCGGAGAGTAATCTATCATAGAATCCCGCACCTTATCCAAGTCTGTTGCCGGATACATCATATGCAGCACCGGGTATGATTATCAAATCAATATCAGCCATGCTTTTTAATCTGTCATCGTTTACAACAGGTTCGGGGATATGCATGTAACCCTCTGCCAGTTCACCGGTATCCTTTATCTCGTAGAGTCTTAACACACCATTCTTCTTATCAACCTTCGGTAGAACAACCTTTTTCCCCATAGTGAGTGATATCTTAATCATATCCATTGTATCTACCTCGCTTCTGAAGGAGGCATAGAAGAGAATGGTCTTTGCATCTATGAACTCAGGAAGTTTAAGAATGTAGTGCATAATGGCAGTGTCTTTTTCTTGCCTAACATTTTGGGAAATCGAATCCCTTTTTTGAAGAACCTCTCTCCTTATTTCATTTTTAATCCTTGCGTCAGCCATTTTCACCTATATAGTATTAAAAATATTTTTTGTATTTTAACTGATTACCTTTTAAGGGTTAAAGACCTTTTCGGAAAAAGCTGGCTATAGCATGAACCTCCCAGCCGAAGGGGTACTCAGTTTTATAATTAATACACCCTGCGGTCTCTGCCGCAGGTCATTATAAAAAGACCCACAGGGTAAACGCCCTGTGGTGTCGCAATGACTTTATTTACATTTTAGCTAACATACCATAATTCGTAATCAGAAATCAAAAAACATTGATAATCCTTATCATGCTGAATTTATTTCAGCATCTCAGGAGAACGATTATTTTGAGACCCTGAAACAAGTTAAGGGTAACAACTATGGATTATGGTCAATAGCAATAGCAAAATGGTTGACATAGCGGTCATACAAAAAAAGCCCCGATAAATATCGGGATTTAGACGGAGTTTTTTGCAACGTGATATGAGAAGTTGCGCCCCTCTAAAACCTCCTTAAGATACTTTTTGTTCCTGAAGTTTTTCCTGTACCCAAAGATTAATCAAGGTATCACCAGTAATCCCACGCTTTTGTGAGATAGACTGGATTTTTTCTGAAAGTATCTTGTCAACAGCGTAATATGTAACTTCAGAGCCAATATCTACATCAAAAGATGCTGCCTTGGTTTTATTCCAAAAGTCAGCTAAATCGTGGGTATCCCAAAACTCACCAATTTCCTTGTAAGATGTTGCTTCCGATACCGAGCTTTTATGTTTTTTCATATAGTTTCCTTTCAGTTTTTGTCATATCACGTGCCGATAGTATTAAGGCACGCTTATCAGTTTTATAGACAAAGAAAACAATCAGATAACGACCACTGTTAGTCTTCCCCATTGCTGCATAAACATTTTCCCCTGAGCGATGCCCCTTCTCCACAAATCTGAAATTCTGTTTACCGGACAATACCTCTCTGACCTCACTTTGTTGAACATTATGCTTCTTTATAAGCTTTTCAATAATATCATCAAACCAGATGAGTCCATTTATTTTCAATTATTAATCTCCTGAAATTATTGTATCATCTTTTAAATATTTTCCGGCAATTTTGCTGTTTTTTAAAAGAAGATTTCCTCAAGCATATCTTTTATCTTTTTTATTTCGTTAACGGTTTCAGGTGAATTATTATAAGGAGATACGCCTTTTATATCGGCCTCCATTATGTTGTCATCGAAACTTATATAACCTATAAACTCCATGTCGCCTATGCCGGTCTTGATAAAATCTATATCTTTTTTATCCCTTATCTTATTGGCAACTACCAGAACCCTTTTTACACCTAATCCTTTTGCCATCTCCTTAACGGTATTTGCTGTTTGTATGCTTCTCTTGCCGGGTTCTATAACCACTATAAATGCATCTACCGCCTCTGCCGTTCCCCTTGTGAGATGTTCTATTCCCGCTTCCATGTCCACGATTACAATCTCATTCCTCTCGGTGATCAGATGTTTTAGAAGTCTTCTCAAAAAAACGTTTTCAGGACAGTAACAGCCCGATGCAGCCTCTTTCGATCTACCTGTTACGAGAAGAATAATATTATCGAATCTATAGCCGAACTCGGAGGGAATGTCATCCACCCTCGGATTGAGTTTGAAGATACCTCCGGAACTGCCGGGTTTTGCACCGGTTCTCTCCTCTATCAGCCACGTCATCTCTGCTATCGGCTTGATCTTTGCCGTCTCATCGATGCTGATCCCAAAGGCAGAGGCAAGGTTTGCGTCTGGATCTGCATCCACCGCAATTACCCGTTTGCCTTCGGCTGCGAAGAGGTGGCTCAGGATAGAAGCGAGAGTGGTCTTACCTACGCCGCCTTTCCCTGTTATTGCTATTTTCATGATTTTTATTATAACCTAATTCGGTGTCGGTGACATATTTGAAAGTATATCGGAATACAATTATGATATAAACATTATGGGGGACAGAATGGCTACCGGACAGGTTGACGAGGCACAGAAAATTCAGATATTACAAAGGCAGCTTCAATTCAACGAGAAGCTTAAATTTGTAACGAATAAGATAAACGCTGCCAATAACGTCAATGAGATACTTTTCCAGTTGACCGATACTATCCTCGGACTCTTTGATGCGGAGAGGATTACTATATATCTTGCAGACCCCGCAAAAAAATACCTTATCTCCAAATATATAGCCGGCTCCAATATCAAAGAGATACGTGTTCCGATATCGCCTTCCAGTATTGCAGGATACGTAGCGTATTCCTTGAAGGCGATAAATATAGAGAATGTGTACAACGAAAAGGAACTTCAGGCCGTAGACCCGCAGTTGCACTTCGACAGTAGCTGGGATAAAAAATCCGGCTATAGAACGAAATCTATCTACGCAGCCCCGATACTCTTTGAAAACAAGCTTCTCGGCGTAATTCAATTGATCAACAAAAAAAATCTCCCTAAGTTTACGAAGCTCGATGATAGAAGTATCGAGGAGATCGCCAGGGTATTGGGTATCGCATTTAGGAATCAGGCAAGGATGCTCCACACGCGGTTTGATTTCCTCATAAGCCAGAATGTTGTTACCGAAGACGAATTAAAGGCAGCTATGACGATTGCCAGAGAACAGAAAAAAGACGTTGAGACAATACTTATGGAGAATTATAAGGTAAAGAAGTCCGATATCGGTCTATCTCTAAGTATGTTTTATAAATGTAAGTTTGTCGAGTATAGTCCAAGCATATTTATCCAGAGGGAGTTATTGAAGGGACTGAACATTGCATATCTGAAAAAATCTTATTGGGTTCCGCTTTCGTTATCAGAAAGAAAGGCAACAATCCTTATAGATAACCCTAAGGACGCCAAGGTACTTGATGTAAAGAACCTGATACATGCTAACGAGTATGAGTTCCATGTTGCCTTGAAAGAGGACATCATCAAATTCCTCGAGGCGCCCGAGATCGATTTGAGCAGCCAGGGTTCGATGACGGATATCCTCGCTGAAATGGATGTCAAGGAAGAAGAGACCGAAATAGTCGCCGAAGAGTACGATGAGAAATCGAATACAATAGTGCGGCTCGTGAACCAGATAATTATTGACGGCTGTGAAAAGGGTGCATCCGATATTCATATGGAGCCCAGCAAAATAAGCAAGAAGACATTCGTGCGCTACAGGGTTGACGGCGTATGTATGAAACATCTTGAGATACCGTTAAGTTACTCCAATGCAATGATATCGAGAATTAAGATAATGTCCAGCCTCGATATAGCAGAGAGAAGACTCCCTCAGGACGGCAAGATTAAATTCAATTATAAAAACATGCCCATCGAACTCCGTGTTGCAACTGTGCCTACGGTTGCAGGCGAAGATGTGGTATTGAGGATACTTACCGCAAGCGAACCTTTACCTCTGGACGCCCTGAACCTTTCGGAAAGCTGTTTCAAGAACTTCAAGGAGATAATCGCAAAGCCTTATGGGATTATCCTCGTTGTAGGTCCTACCGGTTCCGGAAAGAC
>JACQXD010000221.1 GCA_016208875.1 Nitrospirota bacterium | reverse complement strand
TTTCGGGGTCAAAATGTCTGCCTTTCAAATCGTCTAATATCTTCGATATATTTTCAGAGGAATATTTCTTCCTGTAAGGCCTATCCGATGAAAATGCATCGTAGAAGTCGGCAACGGAAACTAAACGTGCCTCAAGAGGTATATCCTTACCTTTTAACCCTTCTGGATAGCCTGTGCCGTCGTATTTTTCATGGTGATAAAGGATTATATTTACGACAGCAACCGGAAGCCGGGCAAGTCGTGCAACATCCGCTCCCCATCTCGAATTATTTTTTATAAGGTTAATCTGCTCATCCGACAGTGGCCCGTTAAGGTTCAAAATAGATTCTGGCACCCCGATTTTACCGCAATCATGGAGCCAGCTACCGTATTTTATACATTTCTTTTCTTCCTCTGATAACCCTAACGATTCGGCAATTTTAATAGCATATTTAGCAACCCTGTCACAATGACCTCTTGTATAAGGGTCTTTCAGTTCGATTGTCTGGGCTAATGACAGAAGTATGGCTTCATCCCCTGATTTTAAAGACATAACAACTTTGTATCTGTTAATTGCATTCGAGACCGTATCTCTGAATTCATCATCATTCCAGGGTTTAGATATATACCTGTAAACCTCTCCTTTATTGATTGCATCTATCGCAGAATGTATATCTGCATATGCAGTCAGAAGTATCCTGACGCTTTCCGGAGAAACCTCCTTAGCCTTCTGAAGAAATTCGATTCCTGTTATATTCGGCATGCGGTTGTCCGAGACAATAACGGATACCTTATTATCCTTCAAGGCATTCATTGCCTCATCTGCGTTTAAGGCGATTATAATCCTTAGATCGTCATTTATGAAAAGTCTTTTTAGCGAATTTAATATATTGATTTCATCATCCACCAGCAAAATAGTGTCTCTCATGACAGATCATCCTTTCTAATAAGTATGAGGGTAACACTATTGTGATCGGTGGCTTTTCCGAGGAGCTTAATGGTGCTGCCACTTATCTCAAGCTGTATCGATGTCCTGACGTTGTTCCTTATTTTTTCGATGAAATGGATTATGCTTTCCGGCAAAACCTGTTCAATGCCTTGATTTAAGGGAAGACTGTTATTCCCTGTTATATCGGCTACTAATGAATTACATGAGGCTATCATATTATTATGGTCGATCACCATAACTCCGACAGGAAGGGTGTCGAGAATGCTCAGGTCTTCCGGTTTTTCTTCTATAATGGACTTCATTTTTTTATATAATGCCTCGATCTCTGAAACAAGTTTGGCATTTTTCTTGAGAAGAAAATATCTCTCTAAAGCATTTGACACAGTAACCTTTAGTTCATCGTCATTCCATGGTTTCGGAATAAACTTATAGATGTGACCTTCATTAATTGCGCTCACAATTGCAGCGGTGTCGGCATATCCTGAAAGCACAATCCTGACCGTATTCGGCCACTGTTTGTAGACTTCCCTGAGAAACTCTACCCCGTTCATTACAGGCATTCTGTAATCCGAAATGACTAACTGGACATGTTCCTGTTCGAGGGTTTTAAGTCCTTCCTGCCCGGAGGTTGCAGTGAGTATTGTATAGTTGTCATCGAGGAAAAGCCGTTTTAAAGAATTGAGAACATTCTGTTCATCATCCACACAAAGTATTTTAATATCTTCGTCTAGCATATATTATTTCTCAATAATCGGTATCCTTACCGTGAATGTCGTGCCTTTACCGACTTCGCTTTCTACATCGATAATACCATTGTGTCTTTTCACAATATCATATGCTATGCTTAGTCCAAGTCCTGTTCCTTTGCCGATCTCCTTTGTTGTAACAAAGGGCTCGAATATCTTTGGAATGGTCTCCTTAGGGATTCCGCAGCCAGTATCTTTAATAGAGATATTTATGTAATTTCCGTCCGACCATGTTTTTATAGTAATCTCGCCATTTTTTTCGATGGCATGGGCAGCATTGACCATGATATTCATGAAAACCTGGTTTAACTGTCCGATATTGCATTTGGTCATCGGGATGTCCCCGTATTCTTTTTTTAGTGTTGCCTTATACTTTAATTCATTCCATACAATGTTTATTGTGCTGTTAATACCTGAGTTAATGTCTGCAAGTTTAAGTTCATCTTCATTTATATGCGAGAAGCTTTTCAGGTCCTGAACTATACTCTTGACCCTGTCTGTACCATCGAGCGACTCACGAATCAGATTCGCTGTATCCTCAAGTATGTAATCTATCTTTGAAGAGTTTTTAAATTCCATAACTCTCCTAACCATTTCATCTGTATTACCCTGCTTTATTTCTGATAAGCCTTTTACAGCCGCTGACTGTATTTTTATGAATTCGGTTAGTTTATTCAGATACTTTTGAAAGGTGTTTAGATTGCTTGTTATAAAACCAACAGGATTGTTTATTTCATGGGCAATGCCTGCTGCAAGCTGACCGATAGATGCCATTTTTTCATGTTGAAGGATTTGTGCCTGGCTCTTTTTAAGTTTTTCGTATGCCTCTTCGACTTCCATGCTCTGAATCTTAATTTTTTCCCTCTGCAGCCTTATTTCTTGTACAGCCTTTTTGAGTTCGGTAATTGGCTGGATCGTAATTATCTGTCTTGTAAAAGACTTTTCGCCTTTTAGAATCTCAAATAATGGATGTATCTGCAAAAGCAGCCATTGCTTACTGGAAGTATTATAAAATTCTATGCCGCCGGTTAGATGAAACTCTCCTGGCAGGGGATTAAATCCTGTTTCCCTGATTACATCATCCCATTTTCTACCCAGTAGGTCGTTATAGGTTTTCCCTGTTAATATACATAACATGTGATTGCATCTGCGTATTATCTTATCCGAGTCAATGAATATCACTATTATGCCAAGGGAATCGATACCGGATTCCCATTCCTGTTTCGCTGTAGCAATCTCAGTTATAAACTGTTGTGGGTTATCTGGATATTTCTTCGTAAGTTTCCAGTCGTGATTAATTAATGTTAGTTCATTATAATGAACTGCATTTTTAATTGCTGTTTTTAGACTGTCACTGTCGGTAAAGGGTTTTTTAAGGCAGGAAAAGATTCCCAACGAAATGAATTCATACATATCTTTCGGATCATCGTGCTCTGTTATAACAATAATCGGAAGGGTTTTTGATGTCTCGCGGACCTTCTTAACTAATTCTATTCCGGAGCTAACAGGCAATGCGATTTCGGTAATTATCAGGTCTGGTTTGTTTTTTGATAAGAATTCGAAAGCATCTGTTATAGCCTTTGTATCGAAAACCCTATAGCCATCTTCTTGGATTATTTCTCTGATAAGCCTTCTTACATTAATATCACTGTCAATAATAAGGATATTCTTCTTGTTAGCCTCCATAAATAAATTATAACAGGGAAAATAACCTGTGTATAGGTAATGTTGAGAATAATGGGGAAACCGGTCGTATAATTTTGCAGATAAAAATGGGGAAGAGGATGGAGGAGGGTGTTCTTATGTGAGGGGGAATGAGAAAAACTGGGAAGCGGAGCTATGTTTTTGTCCTTGACAGCAATGTAGTTTATAAACTACTATAAAACTGATGACAGTATGCCATTACACGCTTGAATTCTTCATTTGAACATAAACGGAGGTGATATACATGGCAGTAAAACACACAAAGAGTTATCAG
>JACQXD010000220.1 GCA_016208875.1 Nitrospirota bacterium | reverse complement strand
TATCCGAAATAGTAGATAGGGCCGTTGCAACAACAACCTCTTTTATTGAGCAGAAAAATCTGAAACTGGTTATGGATATAGACCCCGGTCTGTCTCTGATTGAAGGTGACGGGGACAGATTGATACAGGTAATGATTAACCTGATTTCAAATGCCGTTAAGTTTACCCCGTCAGAAAGAACAAACTTTCTAACGGGGTTTACAGAAAAAGGCTATATTACGTGCAGGTCAAGAAAAGTTCACAGTTCACAGTTCACAGTTCACAAACAAAAAAGCACCGGTGAACCGTCAACCGTGAACAGTGAACCCGCTGATTTCATAGAAATCAGCGTTATAGATACGGGTACGGGTATATCTAAAGAGGATATTGGAAAGGTGTTCGAGAAATTTAAACAACTAAGCAATACACTTGCCGATAAACCCAAGGGTACAGGCCTCGGGTTACCGATATGCAAACATATTATCGAACATCACGGCGGCAGGATATGGGTTGAGAGCGAGTTGGGAAAGGGAAGCAATTTTTCTTTTTCACTTCCGATAAATTTGATTAACCCGAAAGATGCAGACATTGCTCAAAAATTTCTTTAACTCGATATTTTATTGAAATTATCTTGAATTGTTATATGGTTGAAAAAATGTGCGATAATCATCAATTTAAGGTACACTAATGTATCGAAAAATAAATTTCTTCACAACATCTGCATCTTCTCAATTACATAATTGAATTAAAGAAAGGAGCCAATAATGAACAAAAAAATAGTAATCGTGGATGATGAACCTCATATAAGAACTCTTCTACTGCAAACTCTTCAGGAACTTAGCGAAAAGGGCATAAAAATTCTGGTTGCTAAAAACGGTAAGGAGGGGTTAGACCTTATCGTGAATGAGAAACCAGATCTTGTCTTCCTCGATGTCATGATGCCTGAAATGAGCGGATACGACGTCAGTAAAGCGGTAAAGTCAAATCTGGAACTGAGTAATATATATATAATTATGCTTACTGCAAAGGGTCAGCTTCAGGACAGAGTAAAGGGAGCCCTTCAGGGTGCAGACGAGTATATAGTAAAACCATTTGATCCCGATGCAATTCTTAAGAAGGCAAAGGAGATATTGAAGGTTTAGATAATGGAGAAATGAAATAAATTTGAAAAAGGGCTCGAAAATGCGATTTTCATCCTTCTGGGCAAAGGTAAGGAATAAAGGTGTCTAAAATTAGCCTCAAACGCATTATCTCAAAGAAAGAGGTATCTTCTCTTTTAAGCGGGATTTCTAATTTTTCAGAGGACGCCTTGTGTATTAAAGATGCCGATCAAAAAGTCATTACCGGCAACCACATCGGAGATTTGCCCCACAGTTATCCTGTAGAGCTTGATGGAAACATTATCGGATGGGTATGCGGTGAAGAAAATGCTTCAGTGATTGCCGAACTGCTTAACTATCTTGCATCAGTAGAACTCGAAAAAAAGTCCCTCGTCAGGAGGGAGTTGCCATCGGTGTGATGGAGGCAGGAAAGGCGGAAATTATAAACAATATAAAATCAGACTGCAGATACGTTTCAAATGTGGATGACCTAAGTTCGGTAATGTTTGTGCCCTTAAAGGTAAAGGACAAAGTTGTAGGCGCGGTCAAACTGGGCAGCAGAAGCCCGATGGAATACTCTGCCCAAGACCTCAAGATCTTTGCCGCCCTTGCGTCTCAGGCGGCGGTTGCCATAGAAAATGCGAGGCTCTATGAAAACTTGAAGGATACATTTCTTACCACTGTCCATACCCTTGCAGAAACAATTGAAAAAAGGGACCCATGTACAGGCGGACACACAAAGAGGGTTATGGATAATAGCCTTGCCATAGGGCGAATGATAGGTTTGTCTGATGCCGAACTTCATAGACTTAAACTTACTGCAATACTTCATGATATTGGCAAAATAGGCGTAAGGGATAATGTCCTTTTAAAAAATGGCAAGCTTACCGACGAGGAGTTTGAGGAAATAAAAAAACACACAATTTACGGCGAGGAAATACTCAGCTACATAAAACATTTTAAAGATGTTATTGTCGGGGTAAGAAATCATCATGAACGCTTTGATGGGAAGGGATATCCTGATGGGCTTGAGGGTGGCGATATAGACATCACTGCAAGAATAATCGCTATAGCAGATACATTTGATGCGATGACAACAGACAGGCCTTACAGAAAAGGGCTTAGTCTTGAAGTTGCGTTTGAAGAACTAAAACGATGCTCCGGATCGCAGTTTGACCCCCAATTGGTGGATGCTTTTATCGAGGCATTTGAGAAAAATTATAATAAAACTGCATAGAGGAGGAATTATTATGCCCAAAATATTAATAGCCGATGATGAGCCGCATATAAGGCTCCTTCTGGAGCAGACACTCGAAGAACTTGAGGATGAAGGAGTAGAACTGTTCATTGTAAACAATGGAGAGGACGCTTTAAATGCCATCAAGAGCGAAAAACCTGAACTTGTATTTCTTGATGTCATGATGCCTAAGATGAGCGGATTCGATGTATGCCATGCCGTAAAAAATGACCTCGGCATGAAGGATATTTACATTATTATACTTACTGCAAAGGGACAGGAGTTTGATAAGCAGAGGGGAAGCGATGTCGGGGCTGACATTTATATAACAAAACCTTTTGACCCTGATGCAATCCTTAAGAAAGCAAAAGAGATATTGAAGGTTTAGAAACCGGACGATGATTGAAAAATCCCTCCTAACCTCCCTTTTCCAAAGGGAGGGAATTCCCCTCTTTAGCAAAGAGGGGCGAGGGGAGATTTTCTGATTGATATCTATTTAATTGTAAGAACCTTAATAACGACTTGAAGCAGCAAGATGTGTTATTATTAGCAGACATTGAGTTAATAAGAAGACCATAAATAATGCCCCCTCACCCTCGCCCTCTCCCGCCGGGGGAGAGGGGACTAAATCCCCTCTTGAGAGGGGGTAGGGGTGTGTTCCCCTCACTTGAGGGGAGGGGATAAAGGGGAGGGTGATTTATGTGGCTTTACTAATGATCGTATTAGTACTATCAAATGTTTCAGTAATTTGAAATGGAGGAAGCAGCGTTGGAGATAGAAAAAAATAAGACGGACATTCTAATCGAGGAGCTTAAAAAACGAAGGGGAGGAGAGAAGATTGTTGATGTTGAGGAAGAACAGGTTAAGATCGTTGTCTTCTCCCTGCTAAATGATAATTATGCCTTTTATGGTAATGATATTAAAGAGATACTTCCCTTAACAAAGATTTTCTATGTCCCGGGCGCTCCCGATTATATTTTAGGGATAATTAATGTAAGGGGAGATATAGAATCGGTTATCAATATCAATAAATTCTTTGGATTTCCTGATTCAAAGAATACAAGGAAAAGCCGTATTGCCATGGCAGAAAAAGATGGAATACGTTCCGGTATACTGGTTGAATCTATAGAAGATGTTTTTGATGTACCTGTTAGTTCGATCAAACCACCACTTTCAACGCTCGATAAAGCAATAAAGGAATTTGTTACCGGTGAGATGATCTATAAAAACAAAAATGTAACATTTCTCGATGTCGGCAGAATATTTGCCAAATTTTAACTAAGGAGTTCATAAGTATGGAGACATTGAATGTAAAATCCCTCCTAACCTCCCTTTTCCAAAGGGAGGAACATACCCCTCTTTGGCAAAGAGGGGGAAGGGGAGATTTTATAAAATTAATGTCATCTTACTTTTGCACTTATTGGTAATACACAGATAATAAAATAAATAAAAAAGAAGCGATGAATTATAATAATTATCAAGAACTGCAGATTCTTACCTTTAATATAGGTGGCGTAAATATGGCAGTGGATACGACCCAGATTGGCAGAATGCTGGAGATAGATGAAGCTGTAGAAAGAAATTTAAAGATTGAACGACTGGATGATAGGATTTCATTTTACGACATCGCTGTTATTTATAGTGCACCAAAGGTACTTATGATAAATGACAAGATGCCTTTTGGTGTTGTTATAGACAAGCCCGACGATATTATTTCGGTTCCCATAGATTCCTTAAGACCCCTTCCGGCTTTGATCTCGGACTCAAAATGTCCAAAGGCGATATGGGGAGTGGCTTTAATGAATGACGAGGTGGTATTGCTCATAGATTTTTATAAGTTGCAGAGTGCGGAATGAAATTAGGAGGGTTATAAATGCCTGTTTTAAAGTATAAGACATTCGAAGAAGCCGAGAAGAATCTCTGGAATTTTATGCCTGATACAAATTATTTTAAAATGGTTCTCTCTTTAAACAGCACAATGTTTAAAAAAGCAATAATCAAAATTTTTCCTCATGGTGTTCACAAATATAAATCACTTAAAGAGGCCCAAAAGGATATGGAAAATTGGCTGATGAAAACAGTTAAAAAGTAATATAATTTAGAATCATTAATTCGATTGGAGGAGATACACATGAATCAATCTTTGAAAGAATCGTTGAATATTAGTTTGTCGCTTAAAAACCAGATATTACTTTTTGCCCTTGTGCCTGTATTTGTAAGTATTCTGGTCTTCACATTCATCACTGTATCTGGCATCAAGTTAAGCGTTGCGGTTACCATAATTACCTCTTTAATTATTCTTTTTCTTTCTTATCTCGGCATATCGTATTTTGCAAACAGGTACATAAATAGTCCCGTTGAACGGATTATTTCAACCCTGAAAAATTTCAATAATGACCTGACGGTTAAAGCACCTGTTACCGATAAAAATGAGTTGGCAGGGCTTGCTTGCTGGCTTGATAACCATATGGATAATCTGCACGAGATTATGAAAAGGGTCTCGAATACCACTGCTGCCATCTATTCTTATACAAACAAGATTTCAGAGGCTGTTTCAGAGGAGGCAACTATCTTGTCCCAGCAGTCTGCTGCAGTAGCTGAGATTACCTCTACAACAGAGGAACTCTCAGCCTCCTCAACACAGATAGCCGAACATTCAAAATCGGTCGTAGATGTTGCAACTAAGACATGGGATGATACAAAAAAGGGGGCTTCTTCGGTAGAGACGGTTATTATGAAGATGAGTGAGATCAGCAGCGACAGCCAGACCACGATAAATGAAATAGTCGACCTCGGGAAAAAATCAAAGGAGATAAGCAAGATAATGGAGATAATAAATCATGTCGCGGATCAGACCAAGCTCATAGCCTTTAATGCCGCTCTTGAGGCATCGAGTGCAGGCGAGGCAGGTAAAAGATTTGGTGTAGTAGCCGTAGAGATCAGAAGGCTTGCTGACAGTGTTATGGAGTCAACAGGAGAGATCGAAGGTAAGGTTAATGAGATTCAGGAGGCTATCAACCGTCTTGTAATTGTCTCTGAAAAGGCATCAAAGGTGATTCAGGAGGGAGTGGACTATTCAACTCAAACTGCGTCGGTACTAATTGACATC